>NZ_PIZL01000018.1:712-175505 GCF_002835515.1 Vibrio sp. vnigr-6D03 | reverse complement strand
TGTGTGGATGTAGGTCACCTGGGTATATACTCAAACCACCTCAAAGTGCAGGATTCAGAGCTCCATCTTCTGTGTCAGTTCAAGGAAAAGAACGCAGTGGAATGACGAGTCCTTTCCAAGTTCTTTGACGATGAAATGGGACAGAAGATGAGCTCCCAAGGGCGAGTTTGCTTGGTTTTCATGCTGCGTTACCAATTCTTGATTTAGAACCACTAGATCTGCAAATTGGTGCCTTGCCTGAAAACCAAGCCCTCAATCTATAGATAAGAAGCTGCTGAACCTAGCATCTTGAGGTGGTTTGAGTATAGAAAGCGCGCTAAATATAGCGCGCTTTCTATTTGCCGGCGCCTTCTAAAGTGACGCAAGCACTTTGGAAGAATCTGCAATTTTTTGCTTGTTTGCACCATTGATTTCACTGATAAATTTGTGCTCATCAAATATCACGTCGCCCTTGCCATATAAGCTTTGTCTGAAAGTGTTAGCTTGGCTAAGGATAGCGTCGTTGAGTTGGATGGTTTCCGCCCAATCCCTAAACAATCTATCGAACAAAATGCCATCTTTGTTTTTTACTGCTTGAATCAGCTGCTCTGTAGAATTGTCTGATTTCACGTTGATAGGTTTAGATGGCGCATCTTTTGGATTGCGTTTAACGTTCCATAAAAGCGCTAACGTGGCTAACCAAAGCAGAGCGAAGAAAGCCGTTAGATATGGCCAGAAGCCGCTGTCAGTAACAGTGATGGTTTGTTGTGGTAAACCTGGCTGTACGACTGGAATAGAATCACTGACTTCGCCTTCTTCTACTGTGACAGACATATGGCTGGCGGTTGATGTTTGCTCTCGACCCGTTTCGCTATTCCACCATCGAACACTTACCGCAGGCAATTCGAATTGTCCCGTCTCCTTTGCGATCAACACCTGCTTAACGGTCATTATAATGTCGCCATTATTGCCTTGGGAGAACTGAGGCGCTTCATCGTACACACGAATTTGTGCTGGATAGGTCACCTTTAAGTTTGGCATTTGTTGCTGGCTCAAATTCTTTGCTCGGATCACTAATGTTCGTTGTATAGGAGAACCTACTTTTGTGGTGAAGGCATCAGAAGTAATGCGATTACCTTCTTCATCTTGCCAAAGCTGATCCACCATCAACGATGGTGTAGGGAGCCACGCACCTTGATACGTGGAAGGCTTCGCTTTCACCGTTAAGGTGATGGCAGGGGCGCTTTTATCAAGTTGAATGAGCCGAGTACCGCTGCTTCTTGTCCCTGAGCTTTCAATTAGTGCCCCTTTTAGGCGAGGAGGGTGCAGCGTTAATGTACCTGCACGCTCAGGGATGACATAGAACGACTGATCGACAACAGTCGCTTCCACACCATCGACAACCGATTGGTATTGGTTACTTTCACCAATCGGTTCGATGGTTAATCCTTCACCAAAGGCTGACTCAATGTTGGTATTCTGCAAGCGACGAAGATCCGCTTTGATGATCAATCTTGCATGAAGCGTTGTACGTTCGCCTTCATACAAATCGCTTTTTTCAATATTGGCGGCGAGCTGAATGACATCGTCTTGGGTACGCGCATTTCTGTCGTTAGTCACTTGAATGGCTATTGGCGCTGTTTTTGCACCGTCTATATCGAAACTTGGGATTTTCAAAATGCCCGTTTGGGTTGCGGCTAGTGCAACGGTCCACTCACTACTAACGGTCGTTTTTCCATTAACCGAATTGGTGTACGACCCAAAACTAGGTCGGCCCATATAAAAGGCAGGCTGCAATATAGAAAAGTCGACTTTGCTATTCGATACACGCTTATTGATTGAGACTTTGAGTTGGAATACTTCATCTTTGGCGACGCTGGTTCGGCTCACTGTTGCCGTTGCAACGGCATCGTTTGCAAATGCAGTTGGTGTTGCAAGAGCCAGTAAGACAGTGAAGGAGAAAAACCACCGTACGGATGATAAGAAGTTACGAATTACCATGATTGTTCAGACCTTTGAGAAGCAGGGTTTTGTCTTTCTTGTAAAATCATTTGTGCTCTAAGCAGACGGCTTGCATCCGCTTGTTGTTGGATTTGTTCCAATTGCCTAATTTGAGGATCGACCTCTTGGGTACTGCCTTGGGTTTGAGAGCTAGTGGCAATTTGGTTTGAAGTATCTTCCTCAGAATCATCGTCAGACTCACGCTCAGAACTTGCTGGTTGAGGTGATGACTCATTTTCGTCCTCTTTTTCTGAATCTTGCTTTCCTTCAGAACCTTGTTTTCTATCAGCGTCTGGTTTTCTGTCAGAGTCTGGTTTCCCTTCAGAACCATTGAAGTCGTCGGACCCCTTTTTATCCTGAGATTCACTTTGCTCGACTGTTTGGCTAGCATCGTCTGAATTTTCTGACGACTCCTTAGATTGTTGAGGTTGCGACTGTTCGCCGTTTTGTTGTTGCTGTCCTTGCTGGTTTTGTTGATCCTGCGAGTTTTGAGCGTCAGCGCTATCCTCTTGAGAAGAGGCGTTTTGCTCGTCCTGTTGTTCTTGATTCGAATCGCTTTGAGAATTCTGCTGTTGCTGTTGCTGTTGCTGTTGCTGCTTCAGCGCTTCTTCAACAATGCTTAAATTTCGTTTTGCATCTTCGAAGTTTGGGTTCTTTTCCAAAATAGATTCATACAAGTCTCGTGCTTTCTCAAGCTCACCTTTTTGCGCCAATGCGTTGGCTAAGTTGTATTGAGCGCCTTCCGTTTGAATACCTTCAAGGCTTTCGATCGCTTTATCGTATTGTTTTGCTTCATACCAAGCTGCTCCCGCCCACTCCTTCGATTCAAAGAGTTCTGCGGCCTTTTCAAAGTCTTGGCTTTGGTAGGCTTGGAATCCTGCTTGATCGTCTGTTTGGAATGGAGAGGCAAGCGCAGGTTTAGGCATCGGAAAAACGAGCAGAACAATCGCAAATACAAACCCTTTGCGGAACAAACCAAGAGCTGCGATGACCAGAGCGGGCAACAACCAATAACCGTGATTAATTCGGTCACTGACTTCTTGACTGTCGCTGTCAGAAGAAGTGGATGGCGTAATCGAAAGCGCTGCAATGGCTTCTACATCTTTACCATCACCACGTAGTGGAGAGAAAACCCCGCCAGAGTGACGAGCCACTAGATTGAAGCCGTCAAATTCGGTTTTGGCAATCACCGTGTTTCCACTTGGAGATTTCAGCAATTCACCTTCTGGGAGCAAGATAGGCGCACCTTGTTCAGTGCCAATAGCAACGGTAGACATTCGCCAGCTTCTCCCAAGTAACTTTGTGACGCTTCCCGCTTGTGACTTAGTCAGTTCATCGGCCAGCAATATGATGTCGCCTTTTTGGTGCCCAGCATCGCTCATTAGCTTTATCGCCAATTCAACAGCGGCTACTACGTTGCTGCCTTGATGCGGCATTATTTCGGGCTTTAGATCAGGGATAAGGCTCGCGAGTGTTTGGCTGTCTGTTGTTAATGGGCTAATGGTATAGGCACCTCCGGCAAAGACGACCAAACCAGTGCTGCCTTCTTTCCATTCAGGGAGGAGATCGAGCGCTTTATATTTAAGTTGCTGTAATCGATTGGGTTTGATGTCGTTGGCGTATAAAGAGCGCGACATGTCCAAAACCAATACGCGAGCATGGCTGACATTGAATGCCGGACGAGTCTGTTTTTCGAAGCTAGGGCCGGCAAGGGCAATACAACTGATGCACCAAAACGCAAACCAGAAATGGTGGATGTAACGTGCACGATTTTGTGTAATGCCCATGGCTTGAGCAAGATGGCTCGCAATCAATCCTTTAGAGGAACTCCCTCTTTTTATCCAGAAACTCAAAGCAATCGCAGGGAGGATTCCTAAAAGCCAGTAAGGACTCATAAATAGAAAATCAGCCATGATTCCTCCTAAGTGACGCTAGAATCAAAGACAAAAATAGAACGGCTGAAAGCGGTAGCCAGAACCATTCGGACTTAGGACGCCAAGTTTGACTAGCACTTGATACGGGCTCAAGTGCGTTGATAGTGTCGTAAATGGTGGCAAGCTCATCACTGTTTCGGGCGCGGAAGTATTGCCCGCCCGTCATGTCTGCAATCTGAATCAACGTTTTCTCATCCAGATCTTCTGCTGTATTTACCACTCGCTCAAATAGGAAGTCTTTTACCACCATTTCGCCTGCACCTACGCCCACGGTATAAATGGTTGCACCGTATTCTTTGGCAATTTTTGTGGCTTCTATTGGGTCTATAATTCCGGCAGTGTTGCTACCGTCGCTAAGCAGTACCATAACCCTTTGTGGGGCGTCACTGTCTATAAACGTTTTAGTTGCAAGGCCAATACCTTCTCCTATCGCAGTACTGGTTCCGATGAGCTTTAGCACTGTGCGATCAAGCTGAGACTTTACCGCTTGTCTGTCGAGAGTCAGTGGGGTTTGCAAGTACGCATGATCGGCGAATAAGACGAGCCCAAGCCGATCCCCTTTTCGTTTAGCCACAAATTCGCCGACCACATTTTTAACCGCAGAGAGACGATCGATGTAGTCGCCATCTTCCAGCATGTCTTCTTTGCTCATGGAGTAGGAGAGATCAACGACAAGCATCATATCTCGATGCTCTGGGTAAAACTCTACGGGCTCGCCAAGCCAAACAGGACGAGCCGTTGCTGTAACAAGTAATAGCCAAATGCCAAGTAGCAGCAGTTTTTGACCACTTCGATTAGGCGTCTCTCCCATCTGCGTATCCGGAATACTCGGTAGCTGAATGGCTTGTGTTTCCTGCGTTTTTGGGGCAAGAAAGTACACAAGCAAAGGAAGTGGAAGCAGTAGAAATGCCCAGAGCCATTCAAAATCGATCATCTTCCCCCCTTACTGTTCGCTGCCGAACGACGAGGTGGAAGGGCGTGGTTAATCCAATATTCAATATCACTTAAGAGCTCAGTTGGTTGAGAAGTGTTATCCGATTGACTGCTGGGCATGTATAGGAGTTCATCCCAAGTGCTGGCTTTGGATAGAAACCGAGGTGCTTTGAGTTGTTGATCTAAAAATGCATACCAATCTCGCCCTGAAAGCGAAGCAATGTGTTCTCTTGGAAAGTAACTCAAAGCGACTTGACGCAATAGCTGCATGCCATCTTTCGCCGATTTAATTTGCTTGAGTTTTTCTTGTGCTATTCGTTTTGCGTGGCGATTCGCTCGATAACGTTTAAAAAGTAACGCCACACCCAACAGGGCTGCAATGATAATAATAGCGACTGCCCACCAGCCCCAAGCGAGAGGCCAAAGCCCAGGCTCTTGAGGCAGTTGAATGGGGGCTAAATTAAGAGATTGAGGGCTGTTTTGCATTCTAACCTCTGTGTAATTGGTTCATCAGGTTATCGCCGGCCGAAATTTGACTAAAATGAATACCTTGTTTCATAAGTCCATTCTTTAACATTTCTGAGCGGGCGCTGAAATCCTGACGAAAACTGTGTTTGGTTTTGGAAGAAGAAAAATCCACCCATCGGCTTTGCTTGCCGTCGCTAACGGCATTTTGCCCCTTGTACCTTGTTTCCCCTTGTTCAAGAGGGTCATAAAACTGAATAGCACGTATACGATTGTGTTGAGCCACTTGGCTAAGTAGGGTGAAGTCTGGTTCTCTAAACGATATAAAATCGCTCAGCAGGATGATCTCACTGCCTTTAGGGCTAAGCCTATGGAGCTCTTGCAGCGATGTAGACCAGTTGATGGAAGCTGGTGGTTGGTTGGGGCTTTGTAACGCATGGTTGTGAGCCTCTATTATGGCTTCAATAACGCTCAATACCCCTTTTGCACGCGCCATAGGCTTAATGTCGACTATCTCGTTCCCAGTCGATATCACGGTGCCGAGCCTATCACCCGCTTGAACCGTTAGCCATCCGATTAGGCTTGCCATATGAGCCGCTTGAACGGATTTAAGCAACAAAGAAGAGCCAAATCGCATTTGGCTACTGAGGTCGATAAGCAAAATAACGGGCTGCTCACGCTCTTCTTCAAACAACTTTGTATGAGCCTTTCCGGTACGAGCGGTGACTCGCCAATCGATGGATCGAATATCGTCCCCAGCTTGGTATTGGCGAACTTCAGAAAAGTTCATTCCACGACCTTTGCTGCGGCTTTGATGGCTTCCACTGAGTTGAGACCACAAGCTTTTCGCGGGAGGTAGCCATTTTGCAGTCTGACTTTTGTAATAAAGCAGCTCTTCAATTGAAAGAAAAGCGCCATTGGTGTAAGGAGGCATGTTGGACATAGTGAACTCTTACGCGCTGCCGACCAGTGAAAGAATGGTTTTGACGGCATGATTAGCGCTGATGCCTTGTGCTTGTGCAGAATAACTTAATAGCATTCTGTGTCTAAGTACTGGATAAGCCATCGCTTGAACATCTTCTGGCGACACAAAGTCACGACCACTAAGCCAAGCGTGAGCACGAGCGGCTCTGTCTAACGCAATAGTGGCGCGCGGGCTCACCCCCATCTCTAGCCACTGAGCAAGTTCATCACTGTATTGACTTGGCTGGCGTGTCGCCATGACTAGGCGAATGATGTATTGCTCTATGGATTCTTCCATATGCAAGCTAAGGGCTTCTTTACGCGCGGCAAAGATATCTCGTTGGCTGATTGTGACTCGTTCTGTTTTCTCGTCGTTCAACGCTTCACCACGGTTTAGGCGAAGGATAGCCAATTCGCTTTCAGCATCTGGGTAATCCACTTCAAGGTGCAGCAGGAAACGATCCAGCTGAGCCTCAGGTAGCGGGTATGTCCCTTCTTGCTCGATTGGATTTTGCGTCGCAATGACTAAAAAGAGTTCCGGTAGCGAATAGGTTTGGCTGCCAGCGGTTACTTGTCCTTCCGCCATGGCTTCGAGCATTGCGGCCTGTACTTTGGCGGGTGCTCGGTTGATTTCGTCGGCAAGAATCAGTGAATGGAAAATGGGACCTTTTTGAAAGGTAAACGACCCATTTTCTGGGCGATAGATATCCGTGCCCGTGAGATCGGCGGGCAGTAAGTCTGGCGTGAACTGAACTCGGTGAAAATCACTTTCAATACAGTCGGCTAAACATTTTACGGCACGCGTTTTTGCCAACCCTGGCGGTCCTTCTACCAAAATGTGACCGTCTGCCAGTAAAGCGACAAGAATTTGCTTTACCAGCTCACTTTGTCCGATGACCTGTGAGTTTAAATGCGTCTGCAATTGTTGAAATAAGTTCACTTGCATGCGTTGAAAGGCTCCAAATTACAATTTAGTCGACAAGTCCGACTCATAAATTCTTAAAAAGTTCAGCAACAAGATATTGGTTCGTTTATAAAAATCAAGACACTGTGTGCAATTTCTTAGAATGCTTACAAGTTATTTGTAATAAAGTCAGTAAAGGTTCTGTATACTCTGCCGATACGTTACAAACTGTTACCTCCTCCGTCTCAAATTGTATTGACAAAATCAAGAGTGCTGGAGACTCCTCCTACCAAAGTTTTTAAAAAGGCAATCGTATGTTCGGTTCTCTGTCTATGAACATTAAACAAAAGATCGTAATTGGCATGGCATTCGCGGTATTGGCTTCCACCAGTATTGTTGGATTTATGGCTCAAAACCAAGCTCGTGATGTATTGGAGCATCGCTTGGTTGAAATTGAACTTCCTTCCATGCTTAATCTCGTCAGCTCTGAAGTCGATCAAGAAGTGACTCAGCTTCTTTCTGCTGCGGAGCAAATTGCAAACAACACGTTTATTCAACAAGCTGTTAGCTCTACAGAGCGCGATCCAGCTACGGAAAAAATGTTGGTTGACCAACTGAATAATGTTCGCAACCAATATAAGTTGAATGATGCGTCAGTTGCCAATCGTGACACCGCTTACTATTGGAATCAGAATGGCTTTTTGCGCCAGCTAAATCGTCAGCAAGATGGTTGGTTTTTTGGTTTCACTTCATCAGGTCAAGAAACCATGGTGAGTGTATTTACCGAATCGACAGGCGAAGTGAAAATGTTCGCCAACTATCAGATTGTATCTGGTAAGACGATGTCTGGTCTCTCTAAATCTTTAAACGATATGGTTTCTCTATTGAACAGTTTTCAGATAGAGCAATCGGGTTTTGTCTTTTTAACAGATTCGTCGGGAAAGGTTCAGATTCATAAGCAATCTTCAAAATCGGATTCTGATCTCGCGGGTATCTATGGTTCAGAAGCTTCAAAGCTTTTAAATAAATCGGGTTATAACATCGTTCGTGCTCAATATGACGGCAAAGATGTATTTGTTGTAAGCCAATATGTGGCTTCGATGGATTGGTTTATTGTGGCGCAAGTGCCAGTCGAAGAGGTGTTTGCAGAACTAGATTCTACCGCGCAAAAAATGATGTTGACTACGCTAATTGTTGCTTTGATTTTTGTTGTATTGAGCCTGATTCTTGCGAGCAGTATTACCAAACCTATTAACGTGATTGCGGAGCGTTTCCGCCAGCTAGGTGAAGGCGACGGTAACTTAGCGCAGCGCATAGAAATTAATGGGAATGATGAGATTGCAAAACTCTCTCAGGGCTTTAATGGCTTTATCGAGAAGATCCATAACTCCGTCAAAGAGGTTGCAGCAACCAGTAATGCTTTGCAGATTGCTGCGGAAGGTGTGGCTGAGAAGTCTCATATTACGCATGACAACAGTCAAAATCAGCGTGACCAGACCATTCAAGTGGTGACTGCTATCAACCAAATGGGTGCAACGATCAGTGAAATTGCTTCCAATGCGGCAACCGCTGCGGAGACGGCAAGTGGCGCAGAATCTAATACGGAAGATGGTCGTGGTGTTGTATTCCGTGCCAAAGATGCGATTAGCCGATTGGCTTCGGATATCGACCATATTGGCGGTGTTGTACAGAAGCTGGCTGGAACCACACAAGACATTGGCTCCATACTGGATGTTATTCGCGATATATCGGAGCAAACCAACTTGTTGGCGTTAAATGCAGCCATTGAAGCGGCGCGAGCAGGGGAGCAAGGACGTGGTTTTGCCGTCGTTGCTGATGAAGTGCGAAACCTTGCAAGTCGTACCGCAGATTCGACAGAAGAAATTCAGAAAATGATTAATCAACTTCAAGCGGATGCTCAAGATGCGGTTTCTGCTATGGAAGCTGGTCAAGAAGTGACGATGGAAGGGGTTGAATCGACCGATCAAGCTGTGGAAGTGCTTGGGCGCATTTCAGAGAGCATCAGCGATATTTCTGACCGTAATACCCAGGTGGCAACAGCAACTGAAGAGCAGTCGACGGTGGTTCATACCATTAATGAAAACATTGAAGAGATCAATGCGATTAATGAGCTAACTACAGGCACGGCACAAGAGCTTGCAGATGCGAGCGCAGAGCTTCAGTCGCTATCTAAACGTTTGGATGCAATGGTGAGCAACTTTAAGCTCTAAGGGCTGAGCTTTCATTTCTGCTGGAATCCATGGTGATGAATAGTTAGAATTTAGGAAATTATTTTTAAGGTAGTACGTTATGAGTGATTTCGAAAAAGATCTTGCCGCAATGACTGAAGAAGTCGTCAGTGAGCCTGAAGTAAAACTTCCTTCTTTGGAAGAGCAACGAGAAATTGTCGCTAAATTAAAAGAACTTGAAGCGGAAGGGAAACTGACTCCAGAAATCATGGAAGAGTACTTCGGCAAGTTTTCTGAGAAAGGGACTAAGCCCGTTCATTAGAAATGCCTCTAACGTGAAAACATAGAGTATAAAAGCGCCTATTCAGGCGCTTTTTTTATACCCAAATAACCTCATCTTTGAGATCTCTGAGTCCTGCATCTTGAGGTATTTGGTTATAGCAAGTTTTTTTGGGATCAGGTCATATCATCGATGCATGATTTTATTGCTTTGAGACTTCTCCAATATATAACAGTACGATCGACCATTTATTTGAACCGAGTTCACCAATGTGAACCTGAGTTTTGCATGTTCACTCAATTTTCTATTAATTGATATTAAAATCAATACCAATATAACCCGTAAAATGGATAATGTTATTATAAATAGGCAAGACAGCATTCTAAATAATAAAGCTTTAAGTAATGTTTAGAATTAAATATATTCAAGGGTTAGTGATTCTGGTCACTTTATTAATGGGTTCTTCATTCGATAAAATTATTCGAACAGAATTCGAAATATAGAATAAAAGACATTTCTCAAAAATGAGACTGTAGTTTAATCAATGGTTTAGATGCCATGTTTATACGCATTTTGTTGTATTTGAAGTGCGTGCCTTGACATTACCGTTTATATTTATAACGTATACAGCTCAACTTGGTTGGCAAAATAATTAAAAGGAACACTGTGGTGTTTACTCTAATAACAAATAACACAATGCAATCACAGCTACTTCAGCGGTCTTTAGAAGAAAAATTACACATATATGTGAGGGTTTTACAGCTTGATTCGATATTAGAAGGTCGAGAGTTAGGTTTATCTATCGAGACAGATAATTTTGTTGTTATTGACATGAGTGCTATTAATTCTGGGTTTTTACCAAAGTATTCGCAGTACAAAAATCGCTACTTTCCGCAAAGCCAAGAGGTTTTACTGAATTGTGAGAAAGACATCGATTCAAGAAAACTGTTGGATTGGACGAGTTTGGTGGGCGTGTTCTATTTGGATGATGATATTGATACGCTATCAAAGGGCATGAATGCTATTCAAAACGGCGAGATGTGGTTAAGCCGTAAGTTGGCTCAAGAATACATCATGTATTATCGACAGCGCCAAAAGAGCACCACTAATGCGCTTTATTCAAAGCTGACTCGCCGTGAGCAACAGATCATTCGACATTTGGCTAAGGGTGCAACGAACACAGAGATCGCAGACAAACTGTTTGTTAGCGAAAATACGGTCAAAACACATTTGCATAACTTATTTAAGAAAATCCATGCAAAAAATCGTCTTCAAGCCTTGATTTGGGCAAAAGAAAACATCAGCCAAGAAGAACTCGTTTAACGGCTTTGCTCCTCCCACAAAAAATTGGGCTATGATTACAATATGGTTTTCCTTAGTACTTTAGCTTGAGCGCTATAGCCCAAATAAAAGCAGACTAAAGATGGTGCTTAGGAAAAGAGTGGATTTATGGGGAGCACAGGAATGGCTGACAAAGAGCATAAAACAAATATTCATGATAACGCTCTCGATCGAAATAAAGATGTGAATTGGATGGATAGAATTGAATCATTGATTTTGCGTCTTGAGCAATCTAACCAAACGCTTCATGAGGAAGTGTATAACCGGATAAAGTGGTCTGATACTTCGAGTTAGTCGTAACGCCACAGCCAACAGCCCATCTTGCATTGTAACAACTACGGCTTCCAAGTCCCCCTAGAAGCCATATTGTTTTAAACACCTTTCTCTTTGTACAAACGCTGGCATGCGCTCCCATCTTTGTGGAACAAGTGGCATCGATGAGTGGGAATTCCGATAGTAAACGGCTGGTTGGGTTCTACCTCAATCGTATCTGGTGCCCTGTAAATGACTTGCGTGTCTGAGTCATTCAAGCTTAGGTAAATTTGCGTTTCATTGCCTAGTTTTTCAACCGCTTGAACCGTCCCATTTATAATATGGTCTGATGCCGAATGTTCAACAAGGTGTTCTGGTCTTATGCCTAATGCCATTTTTTCGCCAGAGCTCACCGTGGACCCATCGACTTGAATCCAAAATGCTTGATTGCCCTCTGTTTGAACCAAAACTTGATCTGATTCGACCTTTTCTATTTTTACATCAATAAAGTTCATCTTTGGTGAACCGATGAATCCAGCGACAAATTGATTTTTAGGGTAATGGTAAAGCTCTAAAGGTTTTCCTATCTGAGAAACACAACCGGCATCCAAAACCACAATTTTATCTGCCATTGTCATGGCTTCAACTTGATCGTGGGTTACGTAGATCATTGTGCAGCCAAGTTGGCGTTGCAATTTAGTTATCTCACTGCGCATTTGGACTCTTAACGCAGCATCCAGATTCGAAAGTGGTTCATCTAACAGAAAAACGTCTGGCTGCGAAACCAATGTACGCCCGATAGCAACACGTTGACGTTGACCGCCAGACAAAGCTTTAGGTTGGCGTTGGAGTAATGGCGTTAATTGCAAAATGTCGGCGGCTTCAGTGACTCGCTTCTTTATTTCGTTTTTATTGGCTTTAGCCAATTTGAGACCAAACGACATGTTGTCGAACAAATTGAGGTGAGGGTAGAGAGCATAAGATTGAAAGACCATGCCCACTCCTCGCTTGGATGGCTCAATATCGTTCATTCTTGTTTCACCAATGTAGAGATCGCCTGATGTAATATCTTCAAGCCCCGCGATACATCGAAGTAGAGTCGACTTTCCACAGCCTGAAGGTCCTACGAATACGACAAACTCTCCTTGCTCGACTTCTAAGTCGATGTTTTTTGAGATAAGTGTGTCGCCATAAGCTTTTGACACGTTTTTAAGCGTAACACTCGCCATATCGCTTTCCTTAGATTAACCTTTTGAGCTATAAAGATTTTTCGAGATTAGAGGGCTTTTAAAATATCAAAGACCTTCAGAAGCCTCAAAAATAATTGTGCTTTATAATGACCGATTGCAAAACAAAATGGGTCATCCTAAGTAAGTGAGGTACAGGGGGAGTAGTTAAGGAGGAGGCCTTGAGTACAATCAACAAACCCTAATGTGATTAGAAATTAGTGGGCGAGGTGGAAGTCACAAAATCGTCATATTTTGTGATCTGGAGTTATTGATAAATACAATGACGGTCACGAAACGCTAGTGTCTATGGGAAGGCGTAGCATTTAGGATGATGATGTTTCCCTGTCGTTCTAGCATCATTATCTACGTATCTCTACATATTAAAAAGGATAACAATATGAATGCTCCAGTACGTGCATTTGCGCTTTGCACCCTAGCGTCTCTTGGATCTTTCGCTGCAAGTGCAGCCATTGAAGAAGGGCAATTAACGATTTGGATTAATGGTGATAAGGGCTACAACGGTTTAGCCGAAGTGGGCAAACAGTTTGAAGAGGATACTGGTATCAAGGTGACGGTAGCGCACCCAGATTCTTTACAAGATAAGTTTCCACAAACCGCATCTACTGGAGATGGACCCGATATTGTCTTTTGGGCACATGACCGTTTTGGTGGCTACGCAGAATCGGGTTTATTAGTTGAAGTGAACCCTTCCAAGGAAATCAAAGAAGGTATTGTCGATTTTGCATGGGACGCAGTGACCTATAAAGGCAAATTCATTGGTTACCCCGTCGCTGTTGAATCTTTATCTCTGATTTACAACAAAGACTTAGTGCCAAACCCTCCGCAAAACTGGGAAGAGATGGAAGCACTCAATGCAAAACTAAAGAAAGACGGAAAATCAGCCATTATGTGGAACCTAAAAGAACCGTATTTCACATGGCCACTCATGGCGGCGGATGGTGGTTATGCATTTAAGAGTAAAGTAGGTGGCTACGACGTAAAAGACGCTGGCATCAATAAAGAAGGTGTCGCGGCTGCAATGAATTTCGTTAAATCACTGGCTGATAAAGGTGTAATTTCTCCAGATATGGATTATTCGGTGTCGGAGTCTGAGTTCAACAAAGGCAACGTTGCGATGACAATTAATGGACCTTGGGCTTGGGGAAATATAGAGAAATCGGGCATTAATTACGGGGTAGCGACACTACCGAAGTTCAATGGGCAGCCATCCAAGCCGTTTGTCGGTGTATTAACCGCAGGCATTAGTACGGCTTCTCCAAACAAGGATTTGGCGGTTGAGTTTATTGAAAGCTACTTACTGACAAACGAAGGCTTACGCACCATCAATAACGATAAACCTTTAGGTGCCGTCGCGTTAAACACTTTTCAACAAGAGATTGCGAAAGACAAGCGCATAGCAGCGACGATGATCAATGCGCAAAACGGGGAAGTGATGCCTAATATTCCTCAAATGAATGCTTTCTGGAGCTCGGCAAAAAATGCCGTCATTAACATTGTCGATGGTCGTCAGGGTGTAGAAGCCGCGTTAAACGACGCTGAAAAGCAAATGACTAAGTAACCAGACAGATTACTCTAAATCTCAGGTTACTTTTTGTTTATTGCGAGCCCTTGAGCTTATAGCGCCACTGCACCTATTCAGTGGCGCGAATTAATTTTTCTTTGCTGCATTGCGAGTCTTTATATGCCGTCATTTTCTAATACTGAATCGTTAAGCGAAACGGTATCCTCACCTTCATTCTCAGCACGATTTATCATCAAATGGTTGGTGCTGGGAGGGATTTCTTTGGTTAACGGTTACGCTAGTATTCTAATGTATGCTCAAGGTGAGTTTGCTTTTGCGATACTCACAGTTGTGTTAACCGCGCTTGCCGTTGCAATCTTTGGTAGCAAGAAAACCTACGCGCATCGATATATCTACCCAGGTATTGCGGGGATGATTTTGTTTGTCGTGTTTCCTTTGGTTTATACCGTCGGCTTAGCATTGACGAATTACAGTGCGAAGAACCAACTTTCATTCGAACGAGCTCAATCTGTCCTGCTTGGTCAAACTTTTCAAAGTGGAGAGAACTACCCATTTCAACTGAATAGCTCTGAGGATGGTTTCCGGATATTTGTTAATCAGTCGGGGAAGTGGGCGGCATCACCAGTCATTGAATTTGACAACATAACATCGACTGCAATCCCAATGTTTTCTGTTGCTAACCCCACAGGCAACAAAGAAAAAATGAAAACAGTTATAAAGCACCGTAAGACACTCTCTACACTCACTCTCGCACTGCCAAACGGTGACGAAGTGACAATGAACGGTTTGAGGAAGTTTGGTTCGGTACAGGCTAAGTATCATCTGCTAGAAGACAGGCGAACACTGGTTAATCAAGAAACCCAACAAATATTTAAGCCCAATGACGATATTGGCCACTATCAAGCGTTTTCAAACGGTAAATTTCAGGGCGACCCTATTTCTCCGGGATATGTGGTTAACATAGGAACCGACAACTTTGAACGTGTTTGGAAAGATGAGGGAATCAAAGAGCCGTTTATCAATATCTTCATTTGGACGATAGTGTTCTCGGTTTGTACGGTTGTGTTCACCCTGTCTATAGGCTTGATATTAGCGAGCGTTGTTCAGTGGGAGGCATTAAAAGGGAGAGCCGTTTATAGAGTTATGCTGATCCTCCCCTATGCGGTTCCGTCTTTCATTTCTATCCTCATCTTTAAAGGGTTATTTAACCAAAGCTTCGGTGAAATCAACATGGTGTTGAATGCAATTTTTGGGATCAGCCCGACTTGGTTTTCTGATCCTATTTTAGCCAAAACTATGGTGCTAGTTGTAAACACATGGTTGGGTTTCCCGTATATGATGATTTTATGCATGGGGCTATTAAAAGCGATTCCGAATGATTTGTATGAGGCATCTGCCATTGATGGCGCTGGTCCTATAAAAAACTTTCTCCACATAACGTTGCCGCTGATGATGCGACCACTAACACCATTACTCATTGCGACGTTTGCTTTCAACTTTAATAACTTCGTTATGATCATGCTACTCACAGAAGGGGGACCAAACCGCATTGGAACATCGGAACCCGCTGGTTATACCGACTTGCTAGTGAGCTATACCTATCGAATCGCATTTGAAGGCTCTGGGGGACAAGACTTTGGTCTTGCTAGTGCAATAGCAACGCTGATTTTCTTATTAGTGGGTGGGCTGGCTCTGCTTAATCTTAAATTTACCAAACTGTCTGAGCGTTAGGAGTAGATTTATGCCAATGGTACAAGGACAATCGCTGAAATACAGAGTTTGGGCAACGCATATTGCGCTTTGGTTTTTTCTGGCGCTGATTTTATTTCCATTAGTTATGGTCATTGCGATCTCTTTACGAGAAGGCAATTTTGCAACGGGGGAAATAATTCCTTCAAGCCCATCTCTAGAGCATTGGAAGTTGGCGCTTGGGTTTACCGTTACTCACGCTGATGGCTCTGTGACACCACCTCCATTTCCCGTTTTGTTGTGGCTATGGAATTCAGTGAAGGTGGCCGCAATCAGTTCTGTGCTTATTGTGGCATTGTCGACAACATCTGCCTATGCGTTTGCCAGGTTACAATTTGGTGGGAAAACAACCCTATTGAAAGCAATGATGATCTTTCAGATGTTTCCTGCTGTACTGGCTCTGGTGGCATTGTATGCCTTATTTGATAGGTTAGGGCAGTACATTCCATTTGTGGGTCTAAATACGCATGGTGGGCTAATATTTTCCTATCTGGGTGGTATTACCTTGCATGTTTGGACGATTAAAGGCTACTTCGAAACAATTGACTCATCACTGGAAGAAGCGGCAGCACTGGATGGCGCAACACCATGGCAAGCTTTTAGGTTGGTTTTACTGCCGCTTTCTGTGCCCATTCTCGCCGTTGTATTTATTTTGGCATTCATAGCGGCAATTACAGAAGTTCCTGTCGCATCCTTGCTACTTTCCGATGTTGAGACCTATACTTTAGCTGTTGGTATGCAACAATACTTATACCCGCAAAATTATCTATGGGGAGATTTCGCTGCTGCGGCGGTTTTATCTGCTATTCCGATAACTATCGTGTTCTTACTGGCGCAAAGATGGCTTATTGGAGGATTGACAGCGGGGGGAGTTAAAGGATAATAGGAGTTCGTGAATTATTCACGAATATAATAATCTGTGTACTATCAACGTATTGGTTTGGCCGCTGATCAGTTGATTTAAGTGCGCTGCAAATTACTTGGTTACGCATAGCTGGCTGTTAGCTGAGTTCCTTACGTATTTGTCTAACAGTTTTTGTAACGATAGCCCGAGCTCTGAGCTTGGGCTTTTTATTGCAAAACTTTATATAGCACAGCACAAGAAAACAGAAAAAGCGCTCAAACTTCTTCTCGTGGCTTTATGAAAATATTTATAAATCCACCTTGTGTTCTATATTTCATAGTAAGTATCTCTCATTAATTAGGAATAATGAGAGATTGATTCAATATAACAGGATTTGTTTGTGTGCAAAGCCGATTCGAAAGTTAATAACTAAGTTATCAGAAAAATTGCGGGGCAGTTCAATCTAATTAATGAGAAAATTGTAAATTTAATTTGTGTGTAGTGATTATCAATAACGTTTTAGGTAGTTCAAAGCGCTTTGCCATACAAATATTCACGATTGGAAGGTGCCCACCCAAGGTGCCGCATTAGTACGTAGATGCTCTCCTGATCAAGGGCTACTCGTCTAAATAAATCCGCAAAAACATCGTCTCCTCCAAAACAAGTCTGGATGTAGTGATTGATTTCAAAGGGCTGATAACCTTCAGCGTAAAGTGTTCGAACCCATTGGTACTCAACAGATTTCAAATCTTTGATTGTTTGTTCACTTAATTTAATCATTGCTCAATTTACTATGCGCCAAACCGAATGATGATAGTGGAGAGCATTAGAACAAATAAAGATGAAACATTGATGACAGGATCTTCAGTGAGAAAAGAATACGACGGAGGAGTCGCCTTTTCTAAGTTGTTTGAAGATAAAATAGACCAGAAGAAAAGGTCCTAAGAGCGAGTTTGAATAAGCTCAGTCTTGAGCTTATTTGGATAAACTGAAATTTGGACCATTTTCACATTAAAATAGCTAAAAACTCGCTTGCACGAGATGGCTATTTTGAATGTGAGCTGAAAATGAAAATGCTATTTGTCCTTAACGTGTGCTTCCATCTCCGCACCAATTTGCTTCCTCATATCCATTAGCCGAATAGCAGATTCGCGAAGCTCAATATCTTTCACGTCAGTAGGTATCCATTCAGGTACTTGAGTAGGTTGACCATTTTCATCCACAGCGACCATAATGACAATACAGTGCGTGGTAAGTATCTTGGAGGCGGATTTGGGGTCACCAGCCTGCACATCTAGAGCAATGTGCATTGAGCTACGACCTGTGTATATAACCTTAGCTGTGACTTCGACAAGGTTTCCTACGCGAATTGGCGCAACAAATCGTATACCACCCGCATAAGCGGTAATACAATACTTTCCACTCCACCCAGCCGCACACGCATATGCTGCCAAATCAATCCACTTCATGACGGCGCCACCATGAACTTTTCCACCAAAGTTGACGTCAGTGGGTTCTGCTAGAAAGCGCAGGGTTATTTCTCGTTGGCTGTTGCTCATAATTTCCAGTCGTAATGCTTAAAACTTAAGTGTAGTTCATGAGGCTAGCGCTGGTCTGTGATGCCAATAACTCTGAGGAAAATTAAATTCAATAAAAACGAAATATATCAACAATAAATTTCATATACCTATAGGTATATCATTAAATTTGCGTGGGACCTCAAATATTAGCGATGTTTTAATATTAGTGCATTCATGGAATATCGTACCGTCTCTACATGAGACGAAATACTAGTACTTTTTGGCTGGGGTTTCAAAAATGCACTAATATTCTAATACTAGAATTAGTAAGGTATTAGAAAGTGCAGGCAAATAGTCGAGTTTTATAAATACAACAAGATTCTTAGCGGGTATCTACCGTCTCAATAGTAAGAAAGCAGTTATAAAGCGTTATATATAGAATGGATTTTTTTGCAAAGTCACTTGTCGATTGTATACTCTCAAGTTTCTGCTTACTTTATTAAGTCGGTTGACTAGATAAGAATGATGCTGGAAAACAATGAGTACGGAGATACTCCTACAGAAAAGGCATTAACATAGACTGATGGGAAACTGGTATTAGTATGGATAACACAAGTAATAAAGCTAATATAATATTCATTACCAACAAGAACATTCAAAGTAACTATTTCAAAAGTTATGTTGAATCACACGTCCCATTATTGGTGACAGTAGTAGATTATGAAGGCTTGGAAAGCGAACTGCTCATGGGAGAGGAGTTTATCGCACTTGTGGATTTGAGTGTTAAGGATAACATTGATTGGGTCGCTTCGGCGTTGGCTAAATCAGAGGGGCTTACGGCTGTCGTTTTGCTTAATAGTGAGCAAGATGTTGAATTTAAAGAGTTAGTTAAATGGAAAAAGCTTCATGGGTGTTTTGGAGCAAGGGATGATCTTGAAAGTGTATGCAATGGGTTGCTTTCAATTTCCCAAGGTGAAAATTGGTTACCTCGTAAAGTAATCAATCAGCTATTGAGCTTTTATCAAAAAAATGACTCAAGCTACATGGAAGATGAGGCCATTCAAGTCGATTTGACCCGTAGAGAAATAGAAATCCTCGAAACGTTAAAAACAGGGGAATCCAATATAGAAATTGCGGATAAGTTATTCATAAGTGAGCATACTATCAAATCTCATTTATATAATATTTTTAAAAAAATAGAAGTTAAAAATCGTCTTCAGGCAATGGCTTGGGCGAAAAAACACCTATAATTTTATTGGTACTGTAGTCGGGTGATGTTTGGGCACTAAATTAGGATGAAATGAAGTACTACTTTTGGTGCCTGACAAAATCATTCTTTTAACCACTTAAATAATTTCAATTTTTCGATAAATTATCTACCGAATTAACAATCATAATAACTAGTCGCGTAGCTCTTTTAGGCTTTTACGATTACACTTACCAAACAAAGCATAATTATCTGTGTTGTCACGTTGGTTAAGTCGTATTTCGTATGGAAAAGAGGTGCGCAAATTCTGTGTACTTTAAATCAACACAACTAGCGGTCAGATATGGATATGGAAAAAAAGGGCTTGATCCGCTCTTATGAAACTGAATTTGCATTTTTATTTCGTTTAGCCGACATCGGAATTATTGGTGGGTCGCTTTTTGTATTAACCCTCTTATATGTCGGTGAATTCAATCGCGACTACAACTTGATCGGTGTTATCGCAATTATTTCCTACCTCTTGGGTGCCGAAAGCGCCAACCTATATCGCTCATGGCGAACTAACACATTACGAGAGCAGTGCCAACTTACGTTACTCCCATGGTTTGTTGCTACGGTTATTCTTCTTGCTCTTGGCTATTTCACTAAAACAGGCGTAGATTTTTCACGTGTTGTTATTGGTGCATGGTTTGTCGTTGCTCCTATTTTGTTAATGCTTTGGCGTTGTATTTACCGATTCGTGTTGTTGAACCTACGCAAACAAGGTTTCAATACACGTCGAGCGGTCATTATCGGCTTTACTGAGCATGGTCTTAAGCTCGCGCGTGAAATTGAACGTAACAACCAACACGGTGTCGTTTTGGATGGTTTCTATGATGAACGTAATGCAGAGCGCTTACAGAAATCGACATCATATAAGATATTGGGCAATGTAGAGAAAGCGTTGGAACGTGCAAAAAATGGCGAGATTGAGCATGTTTATATCGCAATGCCATTACATGCGAACAAACGGATCTCAGACTTTCTTGCTCGTTTTTCTGATACGACTGCCAATACTTATTTAGTACCTGATTTCTTCACGTATAACCTTTTGCATTCCCGATGGCACCACATTGGTGAGGTCCATACTTTAAGTGTTTTCGATACACCATTTAATGGGTTTTCTTCGTGGATTAAACGTGTCGAAGACATCGTTTTATCTTCTATCATTCTATTGATGATTTCACCTGTATTAGCCGCGGTTGCATTGGGTGTGAAATTTTCCTCTCCTGGACCAGTGTTGTTTAAACAAGATCGGTATGGGTTGGATGGTCGAAAAATCAAAGTGTGGAAATTTCGCTCAATGAAAGTGATGGATAATGGTGCGGTCGTTAAACAGGCGACCAAAAACGATCCACGAGTGACACGCTTCGGTGCGTTTATTCGTCGAACATCTCTTGATGAACTCCCTCAATTTTTCAATGTCCTTCAAGGCTCCATGTCGATTGTAGGACCTCGCCCACATGCTGTCAGCCACAATGAAGAATTTCGTCAAATTGTTGATAGATATATGTTACGCCATAAAGTTAAGCCGGGTATTACAGGTTGGGCACAAGTAAACGGATACCGTGGCGAAACAGATACTATCGATAAAATGGAAAAACGCGTTGAGTTCGATTTGGCCTACATCCAGAACTGGTCATTTGGAATGGATCTAAAAATTGTATTTCTGACTATATTTAAAGGGTTCACTGGCAAAGCGGCTTACTAAAACCGAGTACCTTATGACGATGAAATATTCCTTAAAAAAGTCCTTCTGTTTGGTGTCGGGAGTCATTGCTTTTACCCAAAGTCTCCCCTCAGCTGCAGAGCCTTTTGTAACGGAGTCAGGGATTGAGATAGCGCCTGGAGTGAAAGCGAAATTCGGACAAAATGACAACTTATTGCGAGCGTCTGAATCGAAAAACGCAGTCTCTACATCATTTTTGATCTTAGATCCGAACATTTCTGTGAGGTTTCAACCTCGTGAACATGAATTTGTATTGTCGTACAGACTGAGTGATGGTCGCTATTTCTCAAGCTCAAAAGATAACTTTACAGATCACACTCTTGAAAGCAAAAACCTACTGAGGCTTGGTCTTCGCCATGCTGTAAGTGTCGATTTTCGAATTGCCGACCTTCATGAAGCCCGTGGTACTGGCTTAAGTGAAGGAGATGGAACCTCAACCGCTATCGATAGCCCTTTGGATTACCGCCAACGTTCTGCCGTGACTACCTATACCTACGGTGCAAGCGGAGCGAAAGGGCAAATAGAGACCAAAATTGGTTACAGCGATATCGAGTACAAGAATTTTCGGGATATTGGTGGCTCGAACGATGGCAGGAGCACACGTTTTAGAGATTATGACAATCGCTACGCTGGGTTGAAGTTTTCTTATCAATGGCTGGCTAATACTAAAGCTACTTTAGAGTATGAGTTTGCAAAGAAAACGTATGCTCTTACCGCAAATGGTGTGCCTTCTCAGAACAGTAATACGAATAGCTACTTTGTAGGTTTAGAGTGGGACCCCACAGGGAAAGTAAAAGGTTACGCAAAAATTGGTCTGCAAGATAAAGACTTTATTGATGCGGATCGTGAGGATTTTGCAGGTTTGAGCTGGTTAGTAGGGGTAGATTGGAATCCGTTTTATCACTCTACTTGGAGCGTTAAAACTGAACAGGTTGCCAGAGACCCAGATCAAGACGGTGACTACGTCAAAGACACGAATCTTAATGTCGGCTGGAAACACTATTGGCGCCCTCAGATATACACCAGAGCCGTTGTAGTGGCTCAATCTCAAGAATACACCGGTGCATTCCAGAATGGTGTGTTAAGAGATGATAAGTCTTTTGAGTGGGCAGCAAATGTTGGATATGAATTTAGTGAATTAGTGGACTTCTTCGTTGGAGTCAGAAAAACAAATAAAACATCGAGCTGGGAAGGTTATGGCTATGACCAAACGGTATGGTCGGTTTCCGGTTCTATTGCATATTAGTTGGGGTTATGAATAAAACATTTTTATCTTTTGTTGCATTATTACTGCTGTTTCCGCTTCAAGCGTTTTCGGCGTCATTTGCGACTACATATAAAATCGGACCTGGTGATCGTATTCAGATAAGCGTTTACGGAGAGCCAGATCTATCGTTCGATGAATTGTTAATTAATTCAAGTGGAACCTTTGATTACCCATACTTGGGTGAAATGACCGCAAAGGGTCAAACAGCGCAACAACTCAAGCTTGCTATTGAAAAAGGTTTGAAAGGAGATTACCTGATAACGCCCAAGGTAATGGTCAACTTCATTTCATTCCGAGAGATCTATGTCAACGGCGAAGTTAAAAAGCCTGGAGGCTATGAATACCAACCTGGACTTACGGTAGATAAAGCTATAGCGCTTGCTGGTGGTTTTACTGACAGAGCGGCACGCAAAAAAATCAACATCACCCCGAATGGTGAGGGAGGAACGCAAAAAGGCGTTTCGTTGAGCAAAGCTGTTAACCCAGGTGACATCATTGTCATTGAGCAAAGTTTTTTCTAATCCAACAAGAATCAGAATTCAAATTTTATGATAGTTAAAAGCGATGACTTAAAGCGCAATGACGAGTTCATTGACCTAAGTAAATACATTCAGTTAGTAAAGCAAAATCTAATATCCGTTTTAGCATTTACCCTTTTTGTTGTAGTTTTAGTCACTTTTTATGTTCTTACTATAACGCCGGAATATAAAGCGACGTCCACTTTGTTAATTGAAAATCAGCAAAACAAAGTGATTTCAATTGAGCAAGTAGTTGGTGTAGACACGAGTAAGCAAGAATATTATCAAACACAGTATGAAATCATTCGATCAAATCGAATTGCAGAAAAGGTAATCAGTGAGCTGGGTATTGGTGTTATTGATGCCAACGATATCGCGACTGAACAATCGGAGCCAAGTGGTATCAAGGCGTTGATTAAAGATGTAAAAAACGCTTTCTATGAGTTGCCGTTGTTGTCTGATTACATCCAAAAACCTCGCCCTATTCTTGAAGAGCAACTCAGAGATAGTCATCGCCAGAATATTCTTCGTGAATTCAAGCGTAATCTCGCGGTCAGCCCAGTAAAAGAAACCCAGTTAGTGAGTATTACTTATCTTTCGGATGATCCTTTATTGGCTGCGAATGTCGCAAACGCAGTGGGTGAAGCGTACATTCAAAACCACATTGAATCGCAATTGGAAGCTAATCAGCAAGCGTCTATTTGGATCAATTCCCGTCTAGGAGAGCTTGAACACCAGCTTGAACTATCGGAACGAAAGTTAGCGCGTTTTATGGAACGTGAAGGTTTGGTGGACGCCGCTGGGATAGACGGTTTAGCGACAACGGAACTTACCAACCTAACCAATCAAATGTCTGAAGCAAGAGACCGCAGATTGGCTGCTGAATCCCTGTACTCTGTTTTGCAAAAAAACAGTAACGCTGACCTCTCAAGTTTATATGCCATAAAGCAAGTTTCTAACCACCCGCAGATTCGCGATATTCGCTCTAACGAAGTGGACGCGGAAAAGCGAGTATTTGAGCTGTCTAAACGCTACGGTCCGAAGCATGACAAGATGATTCGAGCGCAGGCTGAATTGAAAGCACTCCAATCTCGTTCTGGCAAAATTCTTAACCAGTTAGTGGTGGGAATTGAGAAAGAGCTTTCAACAGCTCTTGCACAAGAACGAGGACTAAAAAGAGAGCTTGAATCGAAGAAAAAAGAATTCCAGTCAGCCAATTTTAAAAAAGCAGAATTTGAAACACGTAAACGAGAAGTGGATACCAACCGACAATTGTATGATTTGTTCCTAACACGTCAGAAAGAAACATCCGCAACCAGTGACTATCAAAATGCCATTGCACGTTTTACAGATAAAGCAAGCATCCCTTTAGTTCCAGCGAAGCCTCGAAAAGTCTTGATTATCTTGATTGCTGCTATAGGCGCGTTTGTATTTGGGTTAGCGATGGCGTTTATTCTTGAGGCGATGAGAAACACCTTCGAAAGACGTGTTGATGTAGAGAATAAAGTCGGGCTTTCTGGCTTAGGAAGTGTTCCAAAAATTAAGGCGAAAAAATATCGCAAAGAAAAGATTGGCGCAGAGCTTTTCCTCGATAAAGAACATAAAGAGTTCGGGGAATCGATACGAAGTATTCGCACTTCACTCAAGTTAACTCTTATGCAGAACAAGCGTAAGTGTGTAGCAGTCACTTCTTCTGTTCCTGGTGAAGGAAAAACAACGGTATCGGTTAGCTTAGCGGAATCATTTGCCGCAATGGAAAAAGTACTCCTGATCGATTGTGATCTTCGCAAGCCTTCAGTTGGAGAGCGCTTTCACCTTAGCAACGCACAACCTGGGATGACCAATTACCTTCTTATGGGTGCCGAATTAGAAGATTGTATCTATCACCATGAGGAATCTGGGTTGGATGTTATGACATCTGGATTGCTAATCCCTAATCCTCAGGAGTTGCTCGGTTCAGATCAATACAAAGAAATGATCGAATTACTGAGTGATAAGTACGACCGAATAATAATAGATACACCACCAGTGAATGTTGTAACCGACCCAATGTTGGTTGCTAATGTGACTACCTCCTGTGTAATGGTTGTTAAAGCCAATAGCACAAAAGTAAATCAGTTGAATTTCGCTATCTCAAGAATGCTCAAATACAAGAGCGTCATTGAAGGTGTCATTTTAAATCAAGATCAGAGTAAAACTCAGGATGCTTACCAGTACTACGGTACTTACGAGCAAAGCTAGGTCAAAATAATGGAAATGCTAGATAAACCAACCGTTGATATTACGATTCTTTCTTGGGATCGAATTGACGACACGCTTGATGCCATAGACAGCGCGCTGACTCAACAGGGTATTGAGCTGAAAATTATTGTTGTCGACCAAGGTTCGCAGCCCGATGGATTAGTGCGACTACGTCAACATTGCCTTAAAGACCCCCGTATACAACTGGTGTGCAATCGCACTAACTTAGGTGTTCCTGGAGGGCGAAACCAAGCTTCAGATCAGGGCTCCGGAGATTTTATTGTCGCGCTGGACAATGATGCTGAATTCATTGATGAACATCAGTTAGCAAAAGCATGTGAAATCATGAAAGGCGAACCCGAAATTGGTGCATTAGCGTTCCGCATTCTTCGCTTTGGCAGCCAAGAAGATGATCTGACAAGTTGGTCTTACCATCAAAATGTGGAAGAAGCTTCAGAGCAATCTTTCTACACTGATCGTTTCGTTGGGGCTGGTCATATGCTCAGACGTGACGCCTTTGATGGGATTAATGGCTATGATGCAGACCTCTTTTTCTTACATGAAGAAGTTGATCTGTCGAAGCGCTTGATGAATTCCCATTACAAAATTAAGTACACGCCGGAAGTCGTCATTGGTCACAAAGTTTCTGCCGAGCACCGTGTTGCATGGACTGGTGGACGCTGGACATTTGACGTTCGAAACAAAACGTATCTTCATTTTAAATTTAAAACCTTTCTACCAACTGCGATATTCCACACGGGTATTTTAGTTTGGCGAGGTGTTCGCTCTGGTCTTATTTGGTCGACATTTAAGGGGCTTTTCCAAGGTTTTTCTATGGTGCCCAAAGCATTAGCAGCATGGAAAACTCAGCCAAGTGTGAATTCTGACGCCCAAGCTAAGGCATATATGGACTCTTGTTCACCTACTCAAGGAATGAGCGTTATGCAACGCGTTAAGAAGCGTTTGAGTAGTGCTAAACCTGTGCCAGTAAAGCCTAAAGGATAATATCGTGGAACAATCAGCCCCTATCATTGAATTCAACGAACAGATTCTAGATTCGTTGAAAAAAACTTTGGTTGAAAACTTTCGACCACATCTAGAGAACAAAGACGCAATCTTTATTGATTATCCAGTACACCTTAATGTTGGTGACCTTTTGATTGCTGAAGGAACTGAAGCGCTTTTTAGGGCATTGGACGTCAATATCACTGCACGTATATCTGAACGAAACCAAGAACGCTTGTTCAGTAAGAAAATTCCAAAAGAGACGGTTCTTGTGCTTCATGGCGGTGGTAATTTCGGTGATTTATACCCGCATCATCAGTCGTTACGCGAGCGTGTAATCGAGTCGTTTCCGGAAAACACGATTCTGATCATGCCGCAGTCTGTTCATTATCAAGATCCTTCTCAGTTAACTCAAAAGGTTCCACTGTATAAGTCTCATAACAACCTTTATATGTTTGTTCGAGATGAGCACTCATTCGAGGTAATGAGTGAAGCGTTTGATGGTGAACATCTCAAACTTCTACCTGATATGGCGTTTGCAATGTCTGATCGTTGGAAAGGAATTGTCCGCACGTCTGAAGGAACATTAAGCCTGAGAAGACGTGATATTGAAGCAACAGACACTGGCGACGATGGCGACAGATTTGATTGGGATGACCTTTTCAAACCCTTTGATGAACGTTGTTACAATATAGCCAGAAGGTTGGCTAGGTATGAAAACAAACTTCATTTGAACTTGGGTCTTGATGCGTTCTGGAAATGGTATACCAACAACTTGATTCAGCGGAGTGTAGAGAAATTTACGTCTTACAGCGTTGTTGATACAGATCGCCTTCATGGGATGATTCTGTCTCTTTTAGTTGGAAACGATGTTGTTATGAGAGATAACAGCTACGGAAAACTAAAACGTTATGCGAGTTGCTGGCTCGGATTAAAACTCGAAGGTGAAGAACCGCAAAGCATCAAGAAAGCGGCAAATGAATAACCGAATTGCAAAGCTGCTGTGGATCGCCGTAGAGAAGTTCGGCATGACAGTAGTCTCGATTGCGAGTTTCTTTATCTACGCAAAATTGCTAACGCCGACTGAGTTTGGTGTTGCGGTCTTAGCTTTGTCCATTGGTCAAGGGATCGCTCTTATATTCGGAAATCTTTTTGAAGATGCGTTAGTTCGCCACAATAATCCAGACTCGACTCACTTTGATACTGCTTTTTGGGGAGGAATAAGCATCAGCCTATTCCTTTGTGCGACAGTGTTAACCATTTGTGGGCTGATGCAGCTAGACCCTGCTCTGTTTAACCTTATAGCATTTTCTCTCCTACATATCATTTTGGTAAGTGTGTCCTCTCTTTATGTCGCCAAGTTTAGACGAGAAGGTCGGTTTGATACTTTGGCGAAGCGTTCTATGTTCTCTCGTCTGGTTGGGGCAGCATCTGGAATAGGTTTGGCGCTATATAGCTTCGGTAGCGTTGCTGTAGTAGCCCAGTCGGTCATTATTGAGCTTGTTGGTCTCGGCTATCTCCTTTTGGTAACCAACCACAGAATCGGGTTAAGTTTTCAGCGCAAAGCCTTTTTTGAACTGAGTTCTGTCGGCTGGATGTTGTGTGTTCGACGTTTGAGCTGGGATGCTTCCATTCGCGGTATTCCTATTGTGCTCGGAATGACAGCAGGGACTGCGGCGGTTGGCCTGTTTGGGTTTGCGTGGCGAATGGTTGAAATGCCACGGAGTGCAATCGCCAGTGGTTTACTTAGCTATGCTCTGCCTGTGTTTTCGCGTCGACAGAATCAAAAAGAAGAATTATGTCAGTTATTCCAAATATCTACGAAATTTACCGCCATGATTGTTACGCCGCTGTTCGTAGGTTTAGCGTTAGTGGCTCCTACACTTGTTCCTTGGCTATTTGGTGATAAGTGGTTAGATGCGATTCTACCTACTCAAATCTTTGCTATCGTCGCAGTTATTAGCCTTGCACGGATCTATGTTCCGGTATCTTTTACAGCCGTAGCCAAACCCAGCACAGCTTTGATTTCTGACATGGTTGGCACAATCGTAGCGTTAGCGGTCACTGCTGTGTTAGGCGCATCTTATGGCGCAATGGCAGCCGCACTCGGTATGCTGCTGCGTGTTTTTGTGACAATGCCATTTAGCATGAAAGGCTATAGCAAAATATTCGGTCTTAACGGGCTTAATCAAATTAAACCCGTATCTGCAGCTTGGATGGCTTCCCTAGGTATGGTGTTTGCCGTTGCTATTTCCGGACAGTACATAGAATCCTCTTTGGCGATCATCTCATTAGCCACCTGCTTGATTGGTGCAGCGAGCTATGTGCTTTGCATGAAACTGGTTTATCCCTCCTGGCAGCAGGACCTTCGCCAGTTTCTGAATAGATAAAGTAGAATTATTATGAATAACGTCATTATTTTTTCAAATCACCTTCTCGCATACTCCGAGACATTCATCAGGTCGCAAGGAGAAGCATTAAAACATTTCAAAGCTCAATATGTGGGCAGCGATAAAGTTGTTAGAGGGCTTTCATTACCTAATGAGCGAACGCATATTGTTCAATCTGGTGTTTTGGGTGCAGTGACAGATAAGTTGTTTAAACTGGGCCTAGTACTTCCTAATTTACTCCGACGGATGAAAAAGCTTGAACCTGAATTGATTCATGCTCATTTTGGTCCAAATGGATTGACGGCGCTGTCTCTTGCAGAAAAATTAGGTGCCCCGTTAGTTGTGACGTTTCATGGCTTTGATGTCATAGAGTCCCCCTCAATAGAAAAGCATGGTCGATTGCATATTCGATATATGGGACACAGAGCGAAGCTAGCCAATAACGCGACTCAGTTTATTGCTGTATCGAATTGGGTGAAGGGAAGGATGATAAAGCTTGGGTTTCCTGAGAATAAGATCATTCGACATTACATAGGTATTGATACTCAGTTCTTTGAGCCAGATGAATCAATACAACGAGAAAAAATCATTCTTTGTGTTGGGCGAATGACAGCTTATAAAGGACACAAATACCTGATTGAAGCCATGTCTAAAGTCCAAAAGCTGGCACCAGACCACACGCTCGTGCTGATCGGCGATGGGGAGGAAAAAACTCACCTCGAAAAGTTGGCCCAAACTATAGGTATCCAGGTTGAATTTACAGGGCGTCAAACACCAGAGCAGGTAAAACACTGGATGCAGAGAGCAAGCGTGTATGTTCAACCAAGTATCAGGTTGCCCAATGGACAAGAAGAGGCACTTGCTCTAACGATTGTTGAGGCACAAGCTGTAGGAACTCCAGCTGTGGTATTTAATACTGGCGGTATGCCTGAAGCCATAATCGATGGTGAGACTGGAACTGTAGTCAGTGAAGAAAACGTTGACGAGTTGGCTGATGCGATTGTTAACCTGTCTTATGACCATGAACGTTGGAGCCGATACAGCCAAAATGCAATCGAGTTTGTTCGCCAGACTCATAACTTAGATAAACAGTGTGCGGCACTTGAAGGCATTTATCAGAATGTGTTGCAGCAGAATCAATGAAATTTACTAGGGATACGTCAGTGAAACTTTCCGTAATTATTCCATCCTACCAATCACAAGATAATTTGGGGCGCAATCTGTCTGCATTGGCTAAGCAGATGGATAAGATTGATGCAGAGGTATTGGTTGTTGACTGTTCTCCAGGAGATGAAGTTGACCAGATTTGTGCTCAGTACCCGTTTGTTCGTTTACTTAAAGAAGAGAAACGTTTTAACCCTGGCGGCGGTCGTAACATTGGGGCTAAATCTGCAAACGGCGATTATCTCGTTTTTGCTGATGCCGATGTGGTTCTGGATGAACAAGCGCTTAAAATTGTTGCGAAGCATGCAAAAGATGGCGCCAAGATATTTGGTGGTGCATTAGATCTCGATAAAAAAGGGGATGTAACGTTAACTTCCTATATCGAGCATTATTATTTTAATCACGAATCCCAATCTTCTCGCACGCCTACTGAGCGCGCGAACTTAAGCTCGGCGCTCATGATTGTCGAGAAAGCTCTGTTTGATGAAGTAGGTGGGTTTAGTGATATTCCACGTATGCAGGACACTGAGTTAACCGAAAGACTTGTACGTATGGGTCATACATTATATTTCTTCCCAGACATCATTGGCTACCAGATTCAGGATTCCCCCTTCAAAAAGGTCATTAAAAAAATCTACATAACAGGTAACAACCTGTTCTTCCTGCGTTATCAGTCAAAAGAAGGTGGCATGAACAAATGGTTACTTGCACTGCTACTACCTTTGATGATGTTGGCAAAAATTACTCGAATTAATATTCGTAATCTCAAGTATGCGTTTAGCCCATTCATGCTAATCGTGTTATGTCCCGTCATGTATTTTTGTGGTTTTGCCTGGATGTTGGGTTTTTATAAAGGCATATTCGTAAGTGATGGTATAGCAGCAGGTCGTTAACCATGAGCGTTGCAATTTTTTCAATCAGTGACCAATACCACAAATTTCATCGCCGTCCTTTTATTAAGGCGATAAGTGAAGAATTGGCCAGTGAAGGTACACCTTTGCTTTATTTTAAAAGACCTATGTGGTTTTTAAAGGCAGATAGCAGCTATAAGGCTCCGGAAAGGATAGGTAATGTACAGGTTATGCCTTTACTTACCTTACTTCCTATCAGCTGGACAATGAGCAATGTATTCTTCCGTTGGATTGCGGTGACGTTACCGGTTAAATGGCAAGTGGCAAAAGCGGGGAAGCGTTGTGGAAGCAAGGTGAGTTGTCTTTGGTTTTATAAGCCAGACCAGTATCTATATTTGAAAGGCGTTGGCGTGCCCTACGCTTATACGCACTACGACAATTACGATGACGATACAAAGTACGCTTTTTCTCATTACTCTTCCTATCAGAAAACTTTGAAAGCATGCGTAGCAAACAGCGCCGCATGTTTCGCGACAAGCCATCAACTGGTCGAAAAGCTTTCTAAGCTGATTACTCAACCAAAAGTAAAATATTTGCCCAACGCGGTGGGTAGTGATTGGGTTAACGCCTTTGGTAAAGACTCTACGCCAGAAAATGTGATTGGTTTTGTGGGTTCAATCGATGAATCGACCGACGAACGGCTTATTGAACGAGTTTGCGAGCGCTACCCTGATATGACCATCATGATGGTCGGAAAGGTCAGGAATGACGACATTTCGGCTCTCTCTCATAAGTATTCTAATTTAACGCTTACAGGGTTGGTTCCATACGAACAGTTACCTAATGTTATATCCTCATTTAGAGTCGGCATATGCCCTTACCGAGCGTCCCCTTTCAATCAGTATCGTAACCCATTAAAGCTATATGAATATTGCGCGGCTGGGATCCCTTCGGTTGCAAGCCAGTGTGACTTTGATAAACAAGGCAAGCGGCTGGTAAATGTTGTCGAAACGGAAGATGAATTTGTAGATTCAATAGGCAAGGCAATTGAATCTGATACCGCGTCAACAAGAGAACAAAGAAAAGCGTTTGCAAAGCAAAATACCTGGGCTGTGCGAGCCAGAGAAGCGCTCAACTACATTAAGGCAGTAATTTAATGAAATTGGAATTTCGTCAGTTCATCTCAAAAATCACCGTTTTTGAGTCAACCGATCTGGTTGCAAAACATTGTCGTCAGTATCTAGAAGAGGGAAATCGGCTCAACATTGCTTTTCTAAATGCTCATGCTTTTAATCTTGCATGCAGAAGTCCAAGCTTTGTCGAGTCCATCATGGCGAGTGACCTAGTTTTACGAGATGGAATTGGCGTAAAGATCCTTTTCAAAATGCTGGGTAAAGAACCAGGGCACAATCTCAATGGCACCGATCTCATTCCTATATTACTAACTCAGGTGTATCAAGGAAAAAAAGTTGCGTTGTTTGGTTCTACAAACAAAGAATTGACCGTTGCCAGACAAAAGCTTGAATCTCAGAATGTACAAGTAGTGACCGTTCTTGATGGCTTTAAGGAACCCGATGTATATGTTCAGCATCTTGCAAGCCTCGAGGTTGATTTGGTTGTAATGGCTATGGGGATGCCTAAACAGGAAGCTGTGTCTAAAATGATATGCGAGACGTATCCAAACATATCGACTATCAACGGTGGAGCAATTGTAGATTTCATTGCTGGTAAGGTTGAAAGAGCGCCGGAATGGGTCCAAAAACTTAGCCTAGAGTGGGCCTACCGACTAATGAAAGAACCTAAGCGCTTATTCAATCGATATGTTATTGGAAATGTCACTTTCTTGACCCGAGCTATGATTGTAAAATTGAGTGGATAATATGTTAGTTAGTAGGAATCGATGTTCAGCGGGACTTCTCGTTTGTGCAACTTTGACGATGACTTTTTCTTCGTCTGCCAGCCCCAAAAAAACACTTCAACAAGACGAATTTATTTCTACTGTAAGTCCGATTTCCTTGGTTTACGAATGCCACCCGACATTATGGGATAAAGGTTCTCTTAGTACATCTGTAGAGTTTAAACTGAAGCCTAAAAAAGGCAGAAAGCGCTGTGAAATCGCAGTTCAAAAGGGGCTAAAGCGGGATAAACCCTTCTCCTTGAGTTTTCGTTTTATGGTTGATGATACTTACCAATATTCCAATCAATGGCATAGCTATTTTCAAATTCATTCTTTCCCTGATAAAGGGGAAATCTGGCGTTGCCCTATCATGGCACTAGAAACCAAAAATGGAAAACTAAGGATGTTCAATCGCTGGGATCATAAAAAGGTATCCAGTACTGAATATGGTTCCTGTGCGTCTAATGGTAATTCTATTCGTTCGCGGAAACTTTTCGAAGGCGTGACTTATGAAGCTAATGTATGGAATCAGTTTAGAATAGAAGGTGTCTTGTCTACCTCTAATAACGAGTGTCTCAAAACCTACTTAAATGGAGTTTTACTGAGCGAAACATGCGGTCCAAACACGTTTAATGATGCCAGAATGCCGTTTTTTAAACTGGGCATTTATAAACCAACAAGTTGGGATAAGTATCCCGAAATAAGCTTGAAAGTTAAGGATTTGGAGCTTAACTAAGTATGCTGATTCGAAGAGACTCTTTTAATTTTTTCTGTCTGACCGCACTGTTTTATCTTGTGCTTGTCCGATCAACTAACATGGGTTTCGGTTACCCCGCTGCTCAGCACCTGCTGAATCAAATCAGCTACACACCTCAAAAGTTCATGCAAATGGCACTCTTGGGCTTAATTGCTTTGTTCTTTTTCTTAACGGGAAAAAGAATATTTGTGCAAATGAGGATAAGTTTACTGGCGTACACCATTATTGCGTTCAGCTTACTTTCGATTTTATTTTCTCCGAACTCAAGCCTTGCACTGAGGTATTTAATTTCGGTGTCTGTTGTTTCGATACCTGTCTTTCTTTATTACCGTTATTACGGACCAGAAGCCCTATACAATACATTGGTTACCTTTTTTACAGCGGTCGTCGTATTGAATATTATCTATGTGTTTGTATTTCCTCAATACGCGATAATGAATGGTGTACACGCAGGTTCTTGGCGAGGTTTGTTTGTTCATAAAAACGGTGCAGGTTCGTTTTTTGCCGTTATTAGTATCATATTTTTTCAGCGTTGGTGGTTTGGATCAAAGCGTAGGGATATGAAACAGTTAAGCTTATTTTTGTGTTGTTTGTTAATGGTTATTATGTCTAAGTCAATAACTGCGTTGCTGACAATGATCATAGTAATGACTACTTTTTTCTTTGTACGCTTTGTAATCGCCAAGCCAATGATTCGTCAGAAAATTGTATTGTTAGCTTTTTATTCTGTAGGTCTTATTTTTTCAATCACTCTATTGAATGTTTTTCTACACGACATTCTGATATTACTTGGGAAAGATCCAACTCTGACAGGAAGAACAGGGCTTTGGGAAGTTCTATTTGATTTGATATTGGAACGACCACTGCTAGGTTATGGAATTGGTGTATTTAGTCGACCAGAAATCATGTATCAATACTCCTCGGCTTTTGGTTGGGCAGCGAAAACAACACACAGTTCATATATGGATCTTGTGCTAGGTATTGGTATTCCGGGGAGCATAGCGGTACTTGTCTGGATGGGGAAAAGTATGTTTTCAGCGCTCATGTCTAAAACGCTGACTCATACTTATGAGCAGCAGTTATCGGTTGCAATTGCAGTAATTACTGGCGGTTTAACTATTGCATCAGCATCTAGTGGAGTATTGGTAAGTAATGCTTTTATTTGGGTTTTGGTGCTAAGTATGATTTTGTTCTGCCACTCTCGAGAAGTAGAAGGTGAAGACCAACTGAACTAGTTACTCATTCATTAGTTTGGTATGGCTTATTCTAACTATTTGATATATTAAGATTTAATCCGTTTCTTGTTGATTTTTATATAATGTTTTCTAATAAATAAATAGTACTGGGGTTTTTTATTCATTATTTTTTAAAAATCTAGGCTAATATTGTCATGCCTAAAATTAGTAAAATTCACCTTATTTAATTAACCTTTTAATATTAGGTTAGGAAACTCTAATACTGCAGTCCTATTTTGTCATTATTGTCTGTCAGAGCAGTGTCAAATTGACGTTAAGCTCAATATAATTTTTCATGATTTCAACAATGTGGCACCAAAAATAATAAGCCTTAAATCTTGGTGCTAGTTAACTTGTGTTATTTATAATTTTGGAGACATGGAAATGACTACAACATATGTAGGGACAACTAATACAGATGGCACAGGCTCAGCGTCAGGTCTTACTGCAGGAAATGCAACTCAATCTCTAGTTGGAGCGGGTTTGGTATCTGCAGATGGTGTAAACCTTGAGTCTACGAGTGGTGTTTTGAGCGCCACGATCCTTTCTTCTGATAGCTGGAATAAAGCGGGTTACAAAGAAGCGAAAGTTGATGGTACTGATCAAATTGTTTACGTAAACAACTTTGTCGATGTAGATATCGATAACCAGAACAACAACGGCGCTTCAATCGCGGTTTCTAACGCTAAGCGTGGTGAAATCGACACTGGTACAGGTAACGACAATATTTCTGTATCCGCATTCTCAAATAGCATCAGCTGGGGCAATCTCTTCGAAATTAACTCAGGTGCGGGAAACGACACCATTTCAATCACAAATGCTAAGAATTCTCAGTTCACACGCTTTGATATTGATGCGGGCACAGGTAATGATGTGGTTGATGTATCTGGTTTACTTGGTCCAGCTGCAGGTGTAACTGGGCGTGATGCAGACGGTGGTTCTGGTTTCGATGTATTAAAGCTGAGTGGCACAGATACGGTGACGTTTGAAAACTTTGAAGTAGTTAAAGGCACAGGGAAAGTTGCGCCAGCTGCGCTCACTATTGACAGCACCTTACTGGCTGCAAATGATGCTGAATCGGAAGTTGGATTTGGTTTAGTACTGTCTAACATTGACCTAACACTGGACGGAAGCATTACTGGACATTCCAGCAGCGCATTGAGTTCTGCAGAAGAAATGTACTTGCAGGCGCAAGGTCTGAATGCTGATGTGTTCTACTCTGTGACAGTTTACACGGCTGACGACGCCTATCAGATACTGACTACTGATACGGACTTCGCTCCAGTATAAGCCAGTCATAATGAGGGATCGCCAGCTAAGTGCGATCCCTTTTAGTACTTGGCTCATGCACAGGGGTGAAATTACTCCCAATATGCATTCTGAGTATGCCCGTGAAGCCTGAGGCACTTTATACTTGTTTTGTCTTAGGTTTTTTATTTTAAGAGTCTAAGCAGGCTAGAAACATAATAAATATTAAAAGACTCACAGGCAGAAATCGTTTATGAAACGTTGGTCTACATTTACTTCTTATCGCAAGAAAAACTTCTTCTATTTTCAAATATTCTCCGTATTTGCGAACCTCTTAGTATTGGTATTGCCAATATACAGTTTGCAGGTGTTTGACCGTGTACTCTCTTCTCGCAGTACGGATACACTCCTTTTTCTTGCTGTAATTGCTGTCTTTCTCCTTATCGTACAAGTTGCGATGGACTATACACGACAACAAGTTCTCAATAATCTATCGTCTATTTATGATCAATCGTTTGGCGAATTGCTGATTCAAAAGAGCCTTAATTTATCCTCCAAGAATGCAGCAGCTGCACACAAAGCGGTAAAAGATCATCAGTTGGCGAAGCAATACCTATCTTCTCCTTTTCATCGAAGCTTATCGGACCTTCCTTGGTCGCTCATTTTCATCATTGTTCTATTTCTTCTTCATCCTGTACTCGGCGCTTATGCGCTTGCAGCAACACTGGTGCTATCGGCGGCAAGTGGCTTGTTACTGCTGTTGACACACAAAAATATGAACGAAGCGAAGAATATGGCGATCCAGCAATCGTCCTCAGTTCAAAAACTGTTTAGTAAGGGGAAGTTACTTAAGGCGTATCAAGCCTCAGGAAAAGTACTGGAGCGCTGGAATCAAAAACACAGCCGAACCCTTGAACAAGAGCAGCGTTCAAAGCGATTCACTAATCATGGTCAAAGCACCATTAAGATGATCAGGATGACTGTTCAAATTGGTGTTTTTGCGGTTGGTGCTTGGTTGGTTATTAACGAACAGATAATGGCTGGCTCGCTTTTGGCAGCTTCAATATTACTAGGCAGAATACTGGCACCGATAGATCAAGGTGCAAACCAATACTTCAATTGGTTGGAATCGAAAGAAGCGTTCGAAAGAATCAGTGCTGTTTTTTCTAGTCATCAAGAAGACAGCAAAATGGATATCGCATTAGAAGAGATTGAGTTGTCTGTTGACCAAGTGACTTATCGAGGGCTAGGCGACCGACTTTTGGTTCACAACATTGGTTTCAACCTAAAGCCTGGTCATTGCTTGGCTATCAAAGGGGCATCCGGAGCTGGTAAATCAACCTTGCTCAAGCTTTTGGCGAATTATTATGTGCCAACTAAAGGGCAAGTACGAGTCAATGGGATCAATATCGACAAGCTGGATACCATGCGTCTCGCTGAGTCCATCGGTTATTTACCCCAAGTGATTGATGTTTTTGATGCGACTGTATCTGACAATATCAGTGGGTTTGGTGATCATTTAGATATGCATGTCCCTGAAAATGTCGTAAATGCGAGTAAAGCAGCCCAGTGCCACAGCTTTGTCGCGAAGCTCCCGCAAAGCTACGGAACCATGCTGGGGTTAGAAGGGGTGGAACTGTCTCGTAGTGAAATGCAACGTTTGGCCTTAGCTCGCTGCTTTTATTACCAACCTAAACTTCTCATTTTGGATGAGCCGACGGCATTTCTTGATAATCAAACGATTCAATATTTGGTTAAACACCTCGAAACGTTAAAAAGTAACGGAGTAGGGATCATCTTCGTAAGCAGTTCTCCGTTAATGATGAAGCTGGCTGATTATGTCGTTGAACTTAAAGATGGTGTCATTTCAGAAGCGTACGAAAATAAAACGAAACTGGATAAGAAAAGCGTGAATATCGCCAGTCACTCAAACTACCAAGCGATAAAATACTAAAGGCTTCATGATGAATGACTCAACACAGTTAATGACCGACAACAATCGTCTCATAAAGCGCGCGACAATATTTTTGTTCTTGAGCTTAGGTTTATTTGCGGCTTGGACTTGGTTTGCGAAGCTGGATTCCGCTGCGATAGCTTCGGGTATTGTTATTGTCGAGAGTAAACGGAAAAGCATTGAACACTTAGAAGGCGGCATTGTTGCCCAAGTGTATGTTCGTGAAGGTCAGAAAGTCGAGAAAGGTGCTCCGCTGATAAAAATTTCAGATATCACGTTTCAGAGTCGACTAAAGCAAACTCAGCTTACTTGGATTAGCCGCCAAATAGAATATCAACGATTACTGGCAGAACGAGATAATTTGTCCCGTTATGTTCCTTCTATTGACAAAGAGCAGTTTCCCCACCTTGCGTTGGAGATTGACACGCTAATCGCCAATCAGCGTTCTCTGTTTACCAGCCGCATGGATATGCGGATGAAGGAGTTGGATATCGTAGACTCACGCTTGAAACAGACCCGAAATCGGCGCTCCTTCTCGTCTCAGATGTTGGCACAGAGGAAACAAGCGTTGGGGTTTCTCAACGACGAAATAGAAATGCATGATCAGCTTTTAGCCGAAGGTTTCACCTCACGCTTAAAAGTACTGGAGCTCAAGAGGTCAGAAGTTTTACTAGTATCAGACATTATTTCGGTTCAGTCTGAATTGGATGGGCAGATCTTATCGCTATCTGAACTGGATCAGCAAAAAAGTGCGATTCAACAAAGAAATCGCTCTGAGGTTGAAACTCAAATCGCAGAGGTTCGCAATGCGCTTATCACCTTAGAAGCAGAATTAAACCTCGCCAAGGATGTGCAGGCTCGTACGGTCGTAAAGAGTCCAGCTAGTGGAGTTGTATTAGGGTTGAAAGTGAATGCTGCAGGTGAAGTCGTTGGGGCAGGTGAAAGCCTGATGGAAATTGTTCCAGACAACGACAGCTTGATTGTAGAAGCGATCATTAACCCTAATGATATTGACGTGGTTAGGGTTGGTCAGCAAGCTTTGATTCGTCTTTCGGCGTTTAATTTCAGAACAACGCCTCCGGTGCAAGGTGAGGTTGTATACATCGATGCCGACAGAACGAATTCTGATGGCGAGGAGCTGAGTGGTTTCAAAGTAAAAGTGAAGCTAAATAGCCAAGAAATATCCAACAACCCAGATTTGGAGTTGTATCCAGGGATGCCAGCGGAAGTCTATGTACTACTAGAAGAAAAACGACCACTAGACTACCTGTTAGAACCACTGAAAGTCAGTTTACTGAGAGCCTTCAGAGAAAGCTGAAACAGATTCATATATTACAATCACTTAATTAAAGTGAGATACGAAAGGTCGTTGACCTTTTCACCAATAACACCAATTTAAATCTTATGGGTTAACCCATAACTGAACAACGAAAACGGAGTTGAGATGATCAAGAAATGCCTTTTTCCGGCAGCGGGCTATGGAACGCGCTTTTTACCAGCAACAAAATCGATGCCTAAGGAAATGATGCCTATCGTTAACAAACCATTGATTGAATACGGTGTGGAAGAAGCAATACAGGCTGGAATGACCGATATGTGTATTGTTACGGGGCGTGGTAAACATTCTCTAATGGACCACTTTGATAAAAACTACGAGTTAGAGCACCAAATCAGTGGAACAAACAAAGAAGAGCTGCTGATTGATATTCGTGAAATCATCGACGCCGCTAATTTTACCTATATCCGTCAACGTGAGATGAAAGGGTTAGGTCACGCTATTCTTACTGGGCGTGAATTGGTCGGTGATGAGCCATTTGCCGTCGTTCTAGCGGATGACCTTTGTGTGAACAAGCGTGAAGGCGTATTGGCGCAAATGGTCGCACTCTACAAGCAGTTTCGTTGCTCAATAGTTGCGGTTGAAGAAGTACCAGAAGAAGAAACGCACAAGTACGGTGTGATTTCTGGTGAAATGATCAAGGACAAACTATTCCGTGTTGATGACATGGTAGAAAAGCCTGAACCGGGCACTGCACCGAGTAATCTTGCGATCATCGGCCGTTATATCTTAACACCTGATATCTTCGAATTGATCGAGAAAACTGAACCAGGCAAAGGTGGTGAAATCCAAATAACGGATGCGCTTCTTAAACAAGCGCAATCTGGATGTGTTCTAGCATACAAATTTGACGGTCAGCGATTCGATTGTGGTAGCGTTGAAGGCTATATCGAAGCGACCAATTACTGCTACGAAAATGTTTATCTTAAAGGCCACGCTTCAAAACTTGCCAAAAAGGTAACAGGTAAGAAATAATTGAAGGGGATACTCTCCTGAGATTATGACAAAGATGAAAGAACTCGATAACCAGACCAATCGTTCCAACTCAGCTCAACAGAGCTTGGTGATTGGTCTGTTTTTTAGCTGTATCGCATTGGTAGGCAGCCTTTCAATACTGCAGAGCATCGGTTTGCTTTCCGGTGACCTGCGTTATGCTATTCAGCACTACGATCTTGCTTTTCACTTCTCTTTTGCTTTTATATTGGGTTTTACAGCAACGCTCGCAAGTAAAGTAACGGGTAAACCGTTTCTGAGATTGTTGCTGTTATTAATGCTGATCGACGAATTTTCCCAGATCTGGATTCCCAGCCGGCAATTTTCTTGGGTTGATCTCTCGTGTAATATATTTGGGTGCCTTGGTGGTGTTTTACTTTACCAAGTTTCATTCTTTTTTTCGAAAGATCTCAAATAGCTTAGACTCTTACCCGTACTTCATTAACCAAGTGATACGCCTAAACAGTGCCTGTTATTGCCCTAATACCATTTCCTAGCATCTTGAGGTTACTTAGGTATAAACTGGCTACATGATAAAAACGAAAAAACAATGACATGCGGATCATTCACACCTCAGACTGGCACTTAGGTCAAAACTTCTACACCAAGAGCAGAAAAAACGAACATCAGGCTTTTTTAGATTGGCTTTTAGAGCAGATCACTGAGCATCAAGTTAACGCGCTGATTGTTGCTGGTGACATTTTTGATACGGGCTCACCACCAAGCTACGCTCGAGAAATGTACAACCAATTTGTTGTTGCACTTCAAAAAACGCAGTGTGCGTTGGTTGTTTTGGGTGGTAACCATGATTCTGTTTCAGTACTGAATGAAACAAAGCAGATTCTCGCTTATCTCAATACGCACGTAATCGCAAGCAGTCTTGAAGAAAATGATCAGCAAGTAATAGAACTAAAAGATGATAAGGGTGATATTGGTGCTTTGCTGTGCGCTATACCTTTTTTACGCCCAAGGGATCTGGTGGTCAGTCAATCTGGTGAATCATCGATAGACAAAAAAGTAGCGTTGGCAGACGCGATTAAAACGCATTATGCGAGCGTGTATAGCCACGCACTCAGCAGACAAAAAGAATTGCAACGTGCAAGCTCAATTAGAGCTATCCCTATTGTTGCTACTGGGCATCTCACTGCTATGGGAGTGAAACAATCTGAATCGGTCAGGGATATTTATATAGGCAGCTTAGAAGGATTTGCCGCTGACGGTTTCCCGCCCGCAGACTACATCGCATTGGGGCATATTCATCGCCCCCAAATAGTGGCTAAAAAGGAACACATTCGCTATTGCGGCTCACCTATTCCATTAAGCTTTGATGAACTGAAATCAGAGAAACAAGTATTGTTGCTGGAGTTTGAACAAAGCCTCTCACCAACCATTACACCTATTTTTGTTCCCCGCTTCCAAGCAATGGCAACCATTTCAGGCTCTTTGGCTGAAATTGAAACTCAGCTCAATGATTACCGGTTAGATGAGAATTCGTCAAAAGAGGCTCAGAATGAACATCAGGTTGGGGATGGATCAATGTGGGTTAGCGTTGAGGTAGAAATAGACGATTATCTTTCCGATCTTCAACAGCGTATTCAGCTACTGGTTGAGGACTTACCTGTAGAAGTACTGCAACTTAAACGCAGCCAGTCTTCACGCAGAAAGGCACTGACGCAAGAAAAGAACGAGACGCTAGATGAGCTTAAACCAGCTGATGTGTTTGAGAAAAGGTTGGATCAAGAAGTGTTTGAATCTGATGAAGAGCTTGAAAGAAAGGTGCGATTACAAAACACATTTTTGAAGATCGTGTCGGAAGTTGAGGAATCAATGAAATGAAGATCCTCTCTTTAAGATTCAAAAACCTCAATTCGCTCAAAGGCGAGTGGAAAATAGACTTCACTCAAGCGCCATTTAACGATAATGGGCTTTTTGCCATTACAGGCTCTACGGGGGCTGGAAAAACCACGCTTCTCGATGCTATATGCTTAGCGATTTATCACAAAACCCCACGCCTTGGGTTACTCACACCTTCCAACAATGAAGTGATGACAAGAGGAGAGGCGGAATGCCTCTCTGAGGTTGAATTTGACGTTAAAGGGAAAGCCTATCGTGCGTTTTGGAGTATGCGACGTTCCCATGGCAAATCCGATGGGAACCTACAGGCAGCCGTTGTCGAACTCGCTGAAGTTGAAAACAACAAAATCATTGCCTCACAAGCCAAAAAGAAATTAGAAGTTGTTGAGCAAGTAACGGGTCTAGACTTCGATCGTTTCACTAAATCAATGATGCTTTCCCAGGGGCAATTCGCTGCGTTTCTTAATGCGAAAGAGTCAGAAAGAGCGGAGCTGCTAGAAGAGCTAACGGGTACCGAGATTTATGGCTTGATATCGGAGCGCGTTCATCAACATTGGTCAGAATCCAAACAGAAGATGGTCGCGTTAGAGTCCAAAGCGCAAGGCGTGCAGTTACTCAGTGCGGAATATTGCAGTGAATTGAAAGCGGAGCTCGATAGCTTGGTTACTCTGCAATCCGATGCCAAATTGTCTAAGCAGCAATTAGACATGAGCATCCGATGGAAGAATGATAAAGCGAGTTTGGAAAATGAGCTTCAAAGTGCAGAAGTTGCACTGGAATCCGCACAGAAATCTCAACTAGAATCTCAAAACGACCTCGATAAGCTTTCGTTTTCTGAGCCTGCCGAACGCCTTCAACCACTCTATTCCAAGTGCACCGAACTGAATCAGTCTCACTCGCAGCAGCAACTTGAAATCACGGGCTTAACTCGCGAAACGACGGAATTAGAAGAGGCTTTCCAATCCCTAAATCAAAAGCTTGATGAATCCCAGCAAGCGCTCGTTAACGCCAAAAAAGAGCAGCATGATCTAGAAGATTTGATTACCCAGACGGTTTTACCGTTGGATAACCAAATGGAACAACTGGCAAACAAGATACAGACAGAGTCAAAGTCAGTCGCACAATCCGAAGCCAAACTTAACGACGTGCAAGAGGAATTAAAGCGCATTGAGCTATTGGCGGTATCTCAAAGTAATGAATTGCGGAATACGGAGCTGTTTCTAAAGCAAAATGAAACGCTTGCGCAGGTTGCCCCAAACTTAGAAAAGTGGAAAGTACAAACCTCTCTTATTCAAAACCAATGGCAGGAAAGCCAACACCTAATCCAAAAGCTAAAGCAGGCAGAGTCTGAGTTCAGTGAGCATACAAGGAAAAAGAGCCAGCTAGAATCGGAGAAGTCGCAGCTTACCCCTACTTATTTAGAGCTGAATGACGAAGAAACAAAAGCAACCGCTGCTTTTCAGGCGCTTTGTCAAAATGGCACGGTCGAGAATCTGGAGTCAGATCTAGAGCGGCTAAATCAACAGCTAATTTTGACTTTACAGCTTCAGCATAGTCAGGAGCGCTGGAGTGAGCTAAACAGCGAGAAACGAAATATCGATCAGGAACGAGATAAGCAGAAATCAGATCTCGCAGTATTGCTTACACAACGCGATAACATGCGAGCACAATACAAGTCTCAGAATCAACTGGTGCAATCCCTTCACCAGTTGGTGTCTCAAGAGGAGCATTTGGCAGTGTACCGTGCTCAATTGTCTCCGGACACACCTTGTCCTCTGTGCGGTGGCTTAGAGCACCCAATACTGGAAAATGGTATTGAAGCACTACCTGAAACTGTGTCAAAAAAGAGTGAAGCAGAAAAGCAACTCGAAGAGATTAAACAATCTGGTGAAGCACTTTCGGTTCAAGTAAGCACGTTAGAACGTCACCAAAAAGAGAACCAAGAGAAAGCGGACTCTCTTCAAGTTGAGCTAGGGAAAATTGCTTCTGAGTGGTATCAGAAAGTACCAAATCTGGAAGTGCCAATTTCTATAGAAGATACAAACAGCGCAATGAATGCAGTTAGAGGCTTGGAACAAAGAATTACGTTTACCAAAACACACCTTTTACAGAATAAATCCGCATTCAAAGAGTTAGAACAAACTCAAAAGCGCAAAAATGATCTATCTGAAAAATTACAGCAATTAGATGGGCGGTTGCAGTTACTGGATAAAGATTTGCAAATGTCCGAGTCAATGACCAAAGAATTACTCGCTAGATCTCAAGGCTTAACCAAAGAAACACAAACCGCCGAAAACGAGTTTAAACATCAGGTTGAATCTTTAGGGCTGAGTTTTCCTTCTCAAAATACCCAACAGTGGTTTGATGGATTAGAAAAACAAATTTCAGAGTATCAACAGTCCAGTCAAAAGTTAGAAGAGTTAAAGCAGAGCATCGCGGTTACTCAAAGCCACTCTGATACGTTGGCAAAGCAGAAAGTAGAATTATCGAATGAACTAAACGTTCAGCTTCAGCAAGTAAAAGATACAGAGCATGCTCTGACTGCGGTTAAATCGAAGCGTTTTGAAGCTTTTAAAGACAAGGTGGTTACTAATGAACGAAATCAAATTCGTGAAAAAGTGACTACTCTAGATAGCTTGCACAAGAGTGTTGATGGTCAGCTAAAACTGTCACAGGAAAAACTAGCGAATGCGCTAGGCAAAAAATCGACCTTGATTACAAACTTAGATGTCACAGAAAAATCGCTTAAAGAAGCCGAACACTCTTGGCTAACAGCTCTGGAAATCAGCCCATTTGAGAACACAGAAGCGTACCAAGCCGCGCTGTTGGCTGAAGACGAAAAAGGCAGGTTAAAGGCGCTTCAACAAAGCCTTAGCCATGCCATCACGCAGTCTCAAACGCTACTTGAAAGTTGCAAAAAGAAACTGAGTGAAATGAATGAGCACGTTAATGCCCCCGAATGGGATAAAGACAGTTTAGAAGCGCTGACTTTTAAACTAGAGGAAGTTCAGCAAGCACTGGATCTACGAACCAAGCGGGAAGGGGAAATTAACCAAGAGTTGGCATCGGATCAGCAAAGGCGAAATGATCAGGCGGCATTTTTTGAAGAAATAGAGAGCTATCGGGTCGTCTACGATGATATTCAGTATCTGCATTCCATGATTGGTTCCCAAAAAGGCGATAAATTCAGAAAGTTCGCACAAGGTTTAACGCTCGACAACTTGATTCATCTGGCGAATAAGCAGCTTTCTCGCTTGTACGGTCGATATCAATTGCAACGCAAGCAAGGTGAAGGCTTAGAACTTAGTGTGCTGGATTTATGGCAAGGCGACAGTGAACGCGATACGAAAACATTGTCTGGTGGCGAAAGCTTCTTGGTGAGCCTAGCATTAGCGCTGGCTTTATCTGATCTTGTGAGCCACAAGACGAGTATCGACTCATTATTCTTAGACGAAGGCTTTGGAACATTGGATGCGCAAACTTTGGATATAGCATTGGATGCTTTGGATAGCTTAAATGCGTCTGGAAAAATGATTGGTGTTATTAGCCATATTGAGGCGATGAAAGAACGTATTCCGGTTCAATTAAAAGTGTCTAAGAAAAGTGGGCTTGGCATCAGTGAGCTCGCATCCGAATATCGAGTATAAATTGGTATATTAGGGTTATAGAACAAATAATGACGAAGAAAAAGACAGAGAACGAAAAAGTTCTACAATTGGAAAATCAATTTTGCTTTCCACTCTATAGCGCTACTAATGCCGTGGTACGTGCTTATCGCCCGCTGTTAGAAAAGCTTGATCTTACCTATCCACAATATCTGGTTATGATGGTGCTTTGGTCACAAAATGGTATTAATGTCAAAGAGCTAGGCAATAAACTCTATTTAGATTCAGGTACACTTACGCCATTACTGAAACGGCTTTCGAGCAAAGGGCTGGTGGAAAGGCGGCGAGCACAACATGACGAGCGTGTGAGAGAGCTGCACCTAACCGAGCAAGGACAAGAACTGAAGTTAGAAGCTGAAAAAGTGCCAAGCGCCATGCTGTGTGCATTGGATATGGATCTTGAAGATTTGATTCAAATGAAGCAGCTATGTGAAAAGTTGCTCAATAAGCTCGATCGCGACTAACTTTAGGATTAACCATTAACTCAAGGATTAGCGATGAACACCATTCAGGTTGAACAACGGACAGTGACACCTTCAAAAGTACTATGTGTTGGTCGAAATTATTCAGAACATATTGCTGAGCTAAACAACAGTGTTCCAGACCAAATGGTGGTGTTCAACAAACCCAATAGTTCTATCAGTTCTACGCTTCACTCATTCCACGGTGAAACGCTCCACTACGAAGGAGAAATTTGCTTTGTGGTAATGGAAGGTAAGCTTAGCTATGTTGGATTTGGGTTGGATTTAACCAAGAGAACACTTCAATCTAATCTGAAAGGCAAAGGGCTACCATGGGAGAGAGCAAAGGCGTTTGATGGTAGTGCTGTATTCAGTCGTTTTGTCCCTATTTCTCAGCGAGATTTACCCAATTTGACCTTAGAACTCTTCATAAACTGCGTTCGTGTTCAGTCTGGTGGTACTAAAGATATGCTGTATCCGCCGCTTCAAATTTTGGATGAACTGCAAAGTTACACCGGTTTAGAAGATGGGGATGTCATTATGACAGGCACACCAAAAGGAGTCGGAACCATTGAAAAGGGCGACCTCTTTTTAGCAAGAATTAAATGCCAAGATAAAACACTTATCGAAACGGAATGGGTAGCAAAATAGTGCTACCCCGTTTCTGCTGTCTTACGTTTCCGGGTAATGCGTAATAAAGCAACGTTAGATAGGAAGTGGCGTGGAAACATCAATAAGAACGCCAGCTGGGTCTTCTAATAATAGCCTTTTTTGACCATAAAATGTGGGTTCAGGTGTTTGAAGAACAACGTAATTTTTCTGCTCGGCGGCTTTAAATACAGCATCGACATCTTCGACGACAAGAGTAACAAATAAGCCACTAGCTGCTCCCTGATACCGAGGGGGAACCAATTCATGCTCTGCTGTGATAAGCCCTAATTCAACGTTGCTTTTGGGGTGGACCAATTGGATAAACCACTCACTTTCAAAGCCTACATTAAACCCAAACAGTGTTTGATAAAATTGTTTAGATGCGAGTAAATTGTGGGTACAAAGTGTGGTCATCAATCGATCAACAGACATCATGTTTCCTTTCAAATTGTCTACTCTGGTGTAATTCTAGCACCGAGATAAAAGAGCGAGCGTAGCGTTAGCCAACCCAAACTTTGTAACATATATCGGCTAATGAAGTAAGGGTCTCATATTAAGGAACAACTAAGTGATTATGCTCAATTATACGCAGTGCTATAAATATAAATGACTGAAATTAAAGATTTAATTAAATGTTGGGCTGGGTGGTGTTATCTAAAAATTCGTGCATGAAGTCACAAATAGTCAACATTATATGTGCAAGTATGTTTTTCAACACATGAAGTGAGCGATGAAAGTTAAAAGGATGTTTACGAAAAATGCAGTAGCAATGGCTACGATATCGGTACTTTTGGGGTGCTCTAACGTGCCGGAAAATAAAGTTGCAGATTTTAGCCAGTCTGCGACCAACATGCTTGAACATGTATCTGGGGTCGTTAGTGAATATAATCAGGCGAAATCTCACCGCGATCTCACCCATCTTGCCGCTAAATATAATGGTTCCTCTAAAGCAAAGCTAAATTCCGATGAGTTTGAGCCTTTAGCAACTTACCAACTTCCAGAAAATTCTCCCATTATTGCAATATCAAAAGCGCTTCTTGCTTATTCAAAAGCGCTTAATGATCTGGCTTCTGCCAATAATGAGGCTGATGCGGAGTTGGCAGCTTTGCATTTGTATCAAGCCGCAGAGTCGTCACAATGGGTTAGCCTGCCCATACCAAAAGAAAAGGAAGGGATAGCTCAAAGTGCGCTGGTGGCTCTAGTTGGGAGCTACAGTGAAGATAAAAAGCAGCGGGCACTTAAAAAAGTCATTACAAACTCCGATGCAATTGTTTCTCAGCTTAGCATCAGGCTAGTCGAATTGATTGAAGAACATCAAATCGGCACGGCAATTTATCTATCACGCTCATACGTTTTAAGCGAAGAAGTTCAGGATTTCAACCGAAGAGCAAACATTCGTCAGATGCCACTAAAAGCCAGTCGAGATGAGATAGAGCGATTGTATGCGCAATGGGAAGAAATGGCCGCGACACCTATTCTCATACAGCAAACGATCAAAGCCATTGATACTTTTCGAATGAGCCATAATCAGGTGGCAGAAAGCCTCAATAGCGGAACGCTTACCAAGGCGACGTTGGTGCAAAGTCAAGCTAGGATGAAAGACGTCACTGCGCGATTCAATACAACAAAAGGTTTACTAGAAAACTGTGAAGAAGGTGTTGAGGTCGTTGATAGTAAGCTAAGTTGCAAAGGACAAGACAAATGACGGACGCCGTATTCAAAGAGATGCAAGCTAGTATGAAGGCGCTTAACCGAGCAGCGCAATCTGCAATCGGTGATGAACAATTCGAGATTCGAGAGCAACAGCACGAGTTGTTTATGCGGCTGGATCGCTGGGTATTGGCAAAATCGGATAAATCGTCGAGTGAGGTTGCGATTGCCATCGAACTGCTAAAGCAACAGCAAAACGTTGCGATAGAGGCCGAAGAGGCTCTGGATTCTCACGCCAAACTTTTGAAGATTTCTAAGAAGGTTATTGAGGCCATTGATAAAATTTTGGATGCAGTATCTTGAGTATACCCAAGTACCTTTAGGTCACTTGGGTATCAGTTTAAACGAGTAAAGATTAGGGGCTGTTAACCCTAATCTCTATCCAACCTTTCTACATCAAAGTCACGTGATCTATGATCGCCACAACGTCTTTATGCCCTCGAACAATGATTCTTACTTCAAAGACCCCAGATGGAAATGACACTTTATATGAACTTAAATTATCAGTAGATGCTGGTGCATAACGATTTTTGCCCGGTCCGCCTTTTCCGTTTCCCACTCCGGAAGAGTGGGAGTACATGCCGTTGTAATTTTGTCCTGTCGGCAATCCATTTTTATGCAGTACTTTTGCGTCTTTCCATTGGCTGCCTGAGCGGTACTGGATCGCGAGCTCGCCAACTTTCTCTTGGTTATAGGATCCCAGCGATACGTTGAGTTGCTTGAACTCTCGACCACTATTGTTGGTAAATGTGATGTTGGCGTTGTCACCACGCAGCAATAGTGTTGAGCGTCCGTTAGAGTCCGTTTGATTACTGACCTTTACGCTGACGTTACCGAAGTCCTCTTCGATGTTCTTCCCCCACGGAGCAGCGTTCGTCTGCGCCGAATTGGTTAGCTCGTCTTGGGTAAACGAGAGTGACAACATATTCCCAATCTGGAGTTGATTTCGAACAGACCAAGTGTGCCCAGTTACCCATTTTCCATTTACATTACTATCGATACGCCAATATAAGGCTTCATGGGCATCATTAATTGCGACCGTTTGAGTGTTTTTTGCCCCTATTTCTTGAGAGAACTTTGGTTGCTTGAGGGACGGCTCATAGCCATACACCAGTTTGAAGCTGCTGGCTTTGTCATGTTCCCATGTCAACGTAATGGGCTTATCGAAGAATACTGCCTGACCGTTGTAAGGTGAATTCGTATAAGCAGGGTAAACTCCCTGAGCAATTTGTGTGACTTGTGCAGGAGCCAACGCATAAGTGAAAATCTGTACGTTGTCGACGTCCATGTTTTTGGATAGGAACTCCGTTGATGTTTCCCAGATGCTTGGGTTTTTCTTCCCAGCATCGGAGTTTGTGGTTCTCATAAACCAAGGACCGTAAGACTCTGTATGTAAATCTCTCCCTGAACTGTACCAATAATGTGTTCCACCAGGATAAATTCCCCCCAAATTTGCAGGCAAAGGTACATCTTCTACAAAGTGAGTCGGATTGCTATCTAATGCCATTGGGATAGCTACGCCATCGACGTAAGTCGTCACCGTGTTTGCTTCTCGATTGATTACCCAAGTGATGACATGCGGTTTATTGTCATTCACTGTGACCGAATCAGGTGAGGCAAACGCATGAATCTCATGTGGGCGCTGGCTAAAACGTTGCTGAGTGAAGAACTGGCGAGACACTAGCGTCCATCCTAGCCCCTTAGCAGGAGAACCATTCAGCTTAACGCGATGTTGATTGCCGTTAAAATAAGACAACGAGTAGCCGTCATCGAGTTTCCCTTGCCCTATCAATGAAAGCTCTTGGATGGTTTTGTGAAAGTCACCATTACTATCACGAGAAATAAAATCACCGTCTTGAGTGAGTACTAACGACACTGAAAAGCTGGAGCGGCCGGGAGCGAGCTCGTGCGGCATATAGTCACGTAGTGCCATCGTGTTGTTTTTTTCATAAACGGTATCGTATCCGCCTTCTTTTAACACTTGCTGGGTAAACCCTAAATTTGGGTACTTAGCGTTGCTGTGAAGAAGCGAAATAAATTGTTCTTTACCCGCGAGGTTATGAACTTGGTCCACTGGGGTCGTTCTATATTTTGTTGTGTTGTAGGGTTGTAGATTGGTGTGGCGAGTAGCGTTACTTTTCTTAAAAAAGGCGACTCTAGAATCGGATATGACTTTTACATGGACTTCCGATTCATCTTTCATCCCAGTGTCATCAATGATGGTGTAATGAAAGTGGTCGTCTCCAACAAACCCTTTGGGTGCTTGGTAGGTGACTTTACCATTGTACTCCCAAGAGATGTTGCCATAGGCAAGTGAGCGCGAGTCCACACTATGAATTTTGATGGTGCCTCCAGAAAGTGGACCGTTGGCATCGAAATCATTGTCCAACACATTGATCGTGGCTTGACCATCTCGCGATACATCAATGTGATCGATATTCGCGTTAGGGCTTATAGGGGAGCGCAACGCCCCAACAATCGTTCCTCGTGTTGCTGCTGGAGAAGATTTGATCACCGATATCGCATTGGTTGGGATCAGTTCAACCGCACCCATAACACTGTTGGTTTCTACCCCAATATCATGCCCCAAATTAAATGCATGACCGACTTCATGCAGTGTACACCAAGCCGATACACTGAATTCACATAAGCTGGTAAGCCCAGCATTTGCGCCGGAGTTTTTGGGGCCAGTGAAATAGTGAAACAACGAGAATTTGCCTTTTAATGCATTTCTGAGTGCCGTTTGCTGAGCTGATTGAGTAACACTCCCCGATTTTTGAGTGATCAAGCCACCGGGATAACTGAAACGAATCAGCGCATCTCTTGTAAACAAATAGTCCAGTAAATTTGCCATGTAATCCATGCCTCCAATGGCTGACTCTAGATTTTTGCCGAATATTTTTGTGTAACTGTCTTCCGTTGCATGAAAAGTGATATCTGCTCTTTGTAGGTAGAAATCCTTCATACTTGGTATTGGGCTCTTTAAAGAGGGCTCAGGAAGTACATGAGAGGTTGAGATTGGTTTCAAATCTTCCGGTGACCGATTCAGCGTTGTAGATGCACTGGCAACAACAGTTGATTTTGTTTTTACGTTGAGATTCTTTATCTCCCAAGATTTGATACCACCATAAAAAACTCTGCCATAAAACTGATTATTGCCATCAACATACCCGACGATAGTCGATTCTGGTTGACCAACCACTTTGCCTCGGTAGCTTCGTACCTCAGGAATGTATTTGAGGGGCTCCATTTGGCTAGATTTGTCTGTGTTCAACACATAAAAGGTGGCATTTTCTTGCCTGACAGAAAATTTTTGCAGTTCCACAGTATGTGGTCGCCCAGCAACTTGAACGACAGCATTGAAAGAATAAGGCAGCAGTTCGTGATCAGAAACTTGGTGTTCTGGTTGGGTCGGTTTAGTGGGTTTTTGAGTTCCTGGAGTGGTTGGTTTATTTCCATTTCCGTTAGATTGAGAAGAGGGGGATGACTCTCCTCCACAGCCCGATACAAGACTGCTTAGTAATAGGGTGAAAAGAAGTGTTTTTAAATGCATATTTGGGCTCAGGCAATGGGTCTGGAAGGACATTGGGTTTGTTAAGCTCTATCTCGGGTAAAAATGACGAGAGAAGCAAAAAGTGCTTAGGAAGAAAAATTGTATAGGAAGGGTAAGTATCGGTTTTTTAAAGCGTTAAACAAAAAGCGGAGAACGTAAAGAAAATGGGAAATACGCTTCTACTCTTATTGGATAGAAGCGATATAGGTCGTTTATTATCACAACCTCAGAGAGTTAGGCTCAGTTTAAATGATTTGATTTTGAGGTCTATACCCAAGTGACCTCAAGATACAGGATTCAGAGCCTCATAGTCTGTTTCAGAGCAAGGAGAAGAACGCGGTGGAATGACGCGTCCTTTCCAAGTTCTTTGACGATGAAATGGGACAGAATATGGGCTCCCAAGGGCGAGTTTAACTGGCTTTCATACTGCGTTACCGATTCTTGATTTAGAATGACTAGATCTTCATATCGGTGCCTTGTTTGAAAGCCAGTTAATTCTCGCTGAACCAAGTATCTTGAGGTTACTTGGGTAATACACCATCATTCTTTATCTATTTGACCCAGATAAGTGTGCCAATTGTCTCTGGTGGTGTTGTACTGATATTCGCAAAAAGACTCTCTTTCCTCTCGATACTCTTTTCCTACTTCATCCAGTAAGCCAGCAAATTTTTCAGGGTCGCTACCATAAACAAGGCACAGTGTTTGAAAGTAACGTTGCAAATTAAAGCTATGCTCACCAGCATATTCGACGAGTTGGTACTTGTCTGGCTGTCCTTGTGTTTCGAAATCAAACATATCTGCGGCGCTGATAGCGGCATCCGCTCCGTTTTCTACATACTCAATCATTATGATGGCGGCCAGATTATCAACAGCATCTTCCTCTTTACCTAATACGGGGATCTGCTGATCTGCGATGTATGCGTGCCCCAGTTCGTGGATCAGGGTGTGAAGCACTGTATCTATTGCCCCTAGCTCGGGTTTCTTGCCGTATTTCTTTTGATAATCATTTTTTGCGAAATGGTGATGCGCTTCTGTGACGAAAGAGTAGGGCATTTGAACTTTATTGGTTTCGGGATCAAACAGCGGACCGTCGTCAGAACCATATTCAATCGTTAGTGTATTTTTGAAGGGAAACAGAGTGTCGCCAAATCCGACCACCAATTCGTTAACTCCGCTGTCTATGAGTAAAGATTTTATGGTCTTCTCTTCGTCATTGAGTGGCGTTAAATAGTTAAGAGCAATATTGTTCTGTGCTAATGATGAGGCAGAAAGCAGTGCCGCAAAAAAACAGGTCGAAAATGTATATTTCATAAAGACATTCCTTTGAGGTTATGCTTCTAAAATTAGCATTGACTTTCCTAACTACGAAAGCCAATATTGCCTGCGAATTAAACAAAGGAGTCTAAAATGGCAAAGAAACGCAAAAATGCGAAGCTTGCCACTGAAAATGTGGTTGAGATGCAACACGAACACGGTAGAGGCGTGATTCAAGATAATGCGCTTAAAGCGATAGTCACCAGTGAGCTGTATAAAACCCGAGTGGTTAAAGCGAAGAAAGGAAAAGGCAGTTTTAGCCGAGGCAACAAGCATAAAGGGAAAGAGCCCTATTCAAAGCAAGCGGCATAATCGCTTTCTTCGAATAGGGCTCTTTCGTTAAAGAACGTTTTAAAGCTTTGGTATTTTTTAGCTTGGTAAATCTATAGGAACAGAATACCTATCCAGACAAGTCCTGCCAGTAACAAGGCGACAAATACCGCCGCCGACCCAATGTCTTTGGCGCGCCCGCTTAACTCATTCCATTCTGAACCAAATCGGTCTACCACAGTCTCAATGGCAGAATTGAGCAGTTCAACAATGATCACCAAAAGCACAACACTGATCATGGCAACTTGTTCTAGCGGAGTTACGGGCAAGAAAAACGTCAATGTGCTGAGAAATACGAGTAATACCACTTCTTGACGAAAAGCCGCTTCATTTATCCAAGCCGCTTTTAAACCTTTCATTGAGTAGCGTGTCGCATGCACAACGCGAGTAAGTCCGGTAGCACCAGGTTTCATTATTTTCCTACAGTATTTTCAATACAAAGCACGCATTGTATACCTAAGTCACCTCTAGATGCTAGGTTCGACGAGCCTAGCATAGTGTTCATCTCATATGTTTTTTAGAGAATATTTTATTCTATTTTCATAGTTTTAAATTCGTTGACAGGATTACGGCAACACTTACTCTATACGTGTGCTCTACCAATGTTGCGTTAGCGAGTTGAGCATAAGGATTGTGCAATAGAATGAGATATGGATGAATTACGATATTTTTAACGGCGATGCAGATGGCATAATCGCCCTCTTACAGCTTAGGCTGAACCAACCTAAAGACGCAGTTCTCGTTACTGGCGTTAAGCGTGACATAAAGCTCATCAGTAAAATCGATGTTCAGCAAGGTGATGACCTGACCGTTCTCGATATCTCAATGGAAAAGAACAAAGCCGATTTGTTAAATGCGCTTGAGGTCGGTACAAAGGTTTTCTACGCCGATCATCATAGACCGGGCGACATTCCGGAAGCGGATAATCTTCAAGCTCATATTGATACCGACCCAAACACTTGCACGGCTTTGATTGTTGATAAACTCTTAGCTGGGAAATACCGCTTGTGGGCTATCACGGCGGCATACGGCGATAATATGATTGCACGAGCGGATGCCCTTGCTGATCAAATTCCATTGACCAAGGCACAGAAAGAGCAATTAAAAGAGTTCGGTACGCTGGTGAATTACAATGGTTACGGTGCAGCAGTCGAAGATTTGCATTATCACCCAGCCGATTTGTTTAACGCTTTGTTGCCTTACTCGTCTCCATTTGATGCGATTCAGCAGTCGGATTCTCCTTATCACGTACTTAAATCTGCTTACGAGAATGACTTTGCTAACGCTTTAGCAGCGAACGCTACCCATAAATCGGATTTGCTAACGGTCATCCAGTTACCAGATGAGCCTTGGTCTGGAAGGATTAGTGGAGTGTTAGGGAACCATTTAGCCAATTCAACCCCGACGTCTGCTCACGCGGTTTTAACCAGTAATTCAGATGGTTCTTACACAGTCTCCCTGCGCGCACCGCTAAATAACAAACAAGGTGCCGGGCAAATTTGCAGTGAATTTCCAACTGGGGGAGGGCGTGAAGCCGCGGCAGGGATAAACGCATTACAGCCTTCCGATTTACCGCGTTTTATTGAACGTATAGAGTCCTACTACCGCTAGGCTCTTCTACAAGTAAAATGAAAGAAAATAATGAGTTTGTAGGTCTGTCTGTTTGAGTCAATAAACGGACAGCACCCATGAAAAACCATTTTTTCACTTTACTTGGGCTTAGTGCGACAGCCCTATTAATGTCGACATCTGTATCAGCTCAAACATGGACACACCAAGGGCAACCAGCACAACTCGTTGAGTTGTTTACATCTGAAGGGTGTTCGAGTTGCCCACCAGCTGATCGGTTCTTAAGTAAATTCCAATCTTCAGCAAAATTATGGGAAGAGATCATTCCAGTTGCGTTTCATGTCGACTATTGGGATTACTTGGGGTGGAAAGATGAATTCGCTCACCCTGCTTATAGCCAAAGACAACGTTTGTATCGCGCTTATGGGTCGATCAGTTCTGTTTATACGCCTGGGTTCGTTGTTGATGGAAAAGAGTGGCGTGGATTTTTCTCGCGAAGCCCGCTCCCTACAAAAAGCCAGAATGATCGCGGGGTACTCACGCTCGAAAAGAATCAAGATGACTTCTCATTAAAATACGATCAGAAAGGTAAATATACAGCGCACTTAGTTTTGCTGGCGATGGATGAAAAAACAAAGATTAAAGCTGGAGAAAATAGAGGGCGAGAATTGGAGCATGATTTTGTGGTTTTGAATAAATACCAAATGAATGCAGAACAACACTGGGACTTCCAAAATATCATGTCACCTAATAATGCGGATGCTGTCGCTGTTTGGCTGACTCAGGGGAATCAGAGTCAGCCAATTCAAACTGTTGCGGGTTACATTCGCTGAGGTTTGTTGATCACATTTGGTTCAAATAAAAACGATCATTTGGTATCAGCAATTATATTGGTGTGAGGGCGTGGGCGCTTTATTAACCGCGCCCATATTGCGATAACTATGATCGAGAACGCTATTCTTCCCCAAAGCACTGCATAAATATCGGCACCCAGTAGAAGAATTAATAAGGTATCTTCGATAATGCTGTGGCATAAGCCCAAAAAACAGACGACGATCAATGTGTCACGTTTTGAGACCTTTCCCTGCTTTACCTCATTGATCAGCAATCCTGCTCCAAAGCTTAGCCCTAGCGTCATTCCAATAATAGTGATGTTGGTTGCCTCTTTCCCAATGGTGAGCCCTTTCATTAATGGGGAAAGGGCTATGTGGAGCAACCTTTCTATTCCCAATAACCGAAGTAGTTTTAGCAAGGTCATCAATGCAGCAATAATAATGTATATCGATATTAACATTTGGCTCTGGTCTAAAACCCATTGGGACCAACTGTGACCAATAGGATCAGGTTTCCAGAGTAATGAAACAGGGGATTGCTGCCATCCGCCGATTTGGTATGTGATATGAGCAATCCATCCAATCACTAAACCACCGCCCACTCGAAATGAGAGCGTTATCCACCATGGGACTCCTGTCGCTTTTGCTACCGCACCTTCAATGGGTAACGAATGCGCGAACAATATTAGCAGCCCAAGAACTGAGATTTGTGCACCTGTAAAGTTTGATTGGCTCGCAATGTCGTAGAAAACCGCCATAGCAGTGTAGATGTTGGTGAGAATGGCGACGGCCCAAACTAATCCCCACTCTTGAGGAAGCCCCAATATTTCCATTATTGGCGAAAGCGCTGAAGCTAGATACTGCGTTCCTCCAATCATATCTAACACTCTCACAACGATGAGAGTAGGCACCATTATTTTTAGTAGTGTCCAATAAACATGGTTTATGTCTTTTATTAGGTTAACGCCTCCTTTCCAAATGGCTTTCATAGGTACTCCTCATTCCTTATCGTAAGTTATTTGGCTGTCTCTATTTTATTCCAAGGGGCGAAAAATAATTTTAGTTTAAAGAGATGAATATTTTCATAAATTTCTTTTTCTATCTTATTATATTAATAATATTTCAAAAAATTAAAATGACTGCACAATCAAAGTGTTGAGGGGGCGTAACTTTTGAAGCATAAACTGCACCAACATACGAGACTTTTGGGCTAAATTGGACGTGAATTCCATAACGAAAGTTAAAAAGTGAAACGCCATTCCTTGAGTAAACTTAAGTGCTAGATTGTTTGGGGGCGAGCAGACCCAGTTCCGTAATTTAAGCGAGAGTGAGCCGCATATCTTTAGAAGCCAAGGCTCCCCATACACGGTTATCGAAGTAAAAATTTAGTAAGGTAAGTATGTTTTTAGATAAATTAGACAAAGCCATTTTAAGACGTTTACAGGAAGACAGCTCGGTCACTAATGTCGAACTGTCGGAGTCTGTTGGGCTCTCAGCTCCCGCTTGTTTTAAAAGAGTGAAACGGCTTAAAGAAGAAGGAGTGATCAGCAAGGAACTGGCTTTGATCAACCATCAAAAGCTTGGTCCTATGATTCATATAGTTGTGGAAGTCATCATGGAGCGAGATCGACTGGAGTTGAACCGCGCGTTCATCGATAAAGTAAACAAGTCGATGGCAGTAAAAGAGTGCTATAAGGTGACTGGCGAGGTCGATTTTGTATTAATTGTTGATTCCCCTACGATGGAAAGCTATGAATCACTTTGCGATGAGTTGCTGTATTCCAATCCAAACGTGAAGAACTTTCGAACTTTGATCTCCATGAACAAGGTAAAATACGACACGAGAATTCAAATATTCGATTAATGCTTGTTCATGTTGATTTAAAATCAAGCAACCAGTTGAGTTTCTAAGAAAAAAGTGACCTTTAGGGGTTCCAATTCTCAATGCTTGTGGCAATATAGAACTCGTTCCACGATGATGCGTGCATCGTATAATGGCTATTACCTCAGCCTTCCAAGCTGATGATGCGGGTTCGATTCCCGCTGCACGCTCCAATCCTTTCGTACTGCTTGAATCTCTTATACTTCCTTGTAGATACCAATAATCAATACCTAGATTTATCTTTATAGAATTTGCGCGATTAAAAGGGCGTACTCCTTCATCTTGCTCTTTTCGCCAGTATCTTAATTTAAGAACTCACCAGACTCCGTGTACGTTTCGATAGAAGTACTAAACATCCACTCACCATCCATCTGCTTGTATGTCTCTATAAGTGTTATTTTCCCAACAGCATTCCGTTTGTCTGCCACTGTATACACTTCTTTTGTATTACCGATACATTGAACTTGAATCGATAAGGTAATCAAGGGTGAGTTGTGGCGCTGTATGAAGTCTGTTTGGGTACGGGTGAGGTTTAAAAAATCTTGATTCATATGCTGTTTTTATTCCTTCGATGTCGCTCAAAGTTGTTTATTGTTTTTGAATACTCTAACCAACAATACAGACTGCATGCCTTCTAAAGGCGTTTGCTCTGTGGTGTTAAGCTAGAGGTTATGCTCTGTGCATGCAATTTACTCAGTAGCTTATATGACATCTAGGTGGTCAATGTTTCATTATGTAATACATATTTCCATTTACTTTATGGTTAAAAATATGTCGTTGAATTTATTTGATTAATATATTTTTCGATGTTACATATAACTTTCGCAACCCATTCTTATACGTGAAACATGTTTATTTTAGGGCTCAATGATTTGAGTTTGAAGATTGAATGTTGTGTACTAAGTTAATCAATAGAATGCTTATTTTCAGAATTGATAGGAAGCGGAAAGCATCAAGCTGTTGATGCGTCCTTTGCCGTTAAATTGCGTCTGTACACTGGAAAACGTGGATGTAAAGTCTTGCTTGGTGTACTCAATTCCCAGCAAGATTCTCTTGATTTGGTATCTAGCTCCAACTCCAAACCCCAAAGATGCACCATGGCTGTACATGTCGATTGACCCTGAATGAAGTGGGTTGCTTCCTTGAATGGTTCCAAAGGCAAACCCAAGCCCGGCTTTACCGTAAAGCTGTATGTTTTGCATTGGAATGTAAGTGAATACTGGAGAAAGTGAAAAAGTATTCAACACCACATCACTTTGCATCTTACTTCCTGCAAAATCGACGGTTTCTCCACTTTCGGAAAATTGCTCCATTCCCATCTCAAAACCGATGAGAGTATTCTCACTGCCCGTATATTCATTGGTTTGGAATGTAATACCAAGACCGAGTATTGTTCCTTCCAAATTTTCAACGCTGTTTACGGCGGACAGGTTCGCTTTTCCGAGCTTAACATTCAGCATCAGGTCATTAATTTTTTCGTAAGCATTCGTTTGAAAGGGCATTGAAAGGAGCAAAAATGGAAGGTAGAACTTAGTCATATTTTTTGTGAAGGCATCGTTTAAGAGGCGAACATTTTACGATGAATATCACATTATTGAGTGGCAGATTGGTAAGTGAGTGTAAGCGTGGAAGGGAAATAAAAAAGGCGGCATTTTTTGCCGCCTTTATAGATGATACTAGCGTGAGCTTACACTTGGCTTGTTTCTTCTCTGGCTTCTAATTCGCAATCTTCTGCAATGAAACCACCAGTTTGGTGTGCCCAAAGTTGTGCATAAATACCACCAGACCGAACAAGCTCTTGGTGAGTACCTTGTTCAACGATGTTACCTTTGTCCAGAACAATGAGGCGATCCATGGCCGCAATGGTTGAGAGACGGTGTGCAATGGCAATAACCGTTTTCCCTTCCATAAGCTCATTCAAGCTATGCTGAATTGCCGCTTCAACCTCAGAATCGAGTGCCGACGTTGCTTCGTCCATAATAAGCAGAGGCGCATCTTTTAGTAGTACACGTGATATAGCAATGCGCTGTCTTTGTCCGCCGGACAGTTTCACACCTCTTTCGCCGACTTGAGCATCATAACCAACGTTACCAAACGGGTCGGTTAACGTATCGATGAACTCATGAGCTTGAGCTTGTCTCGTTGCATTGATCATGTCTTCTTCAGATGCGTCGGGGTTGCCATATAAAATGTTGTCCCGAATCGAGCGATGTAGAAGCGAAGTGTCTTGCGTGACCATGCCAATTTTAGCTCGAAGTGAATCTTGAGTGACCTCTGATATGTTCTGACCATCGATCTTGATGCTGCCGCCTTCAACATCATGGAAGCGAAGCAGAAGGTTAACCAATGTTGATTTTCCTGCACCAGAGCGTCCGACTAATCCGACTTTTTCACCAGGCTTTATGTCGAGGTTAAGGTTGTCGATGACACCTTTGTTTTCACCGTAGTGGAAACTGACATTATCAAAGCTGATGCCGCCATGTTCTACATTGAGATCTTTAGCGTCTTTTTTATCTTCAATGGCTATCGGTTTTGATAGCGTATTAGCACCATCGACTACCGTACCCATGTTTTCAAACAACGCCGTCACTTCCCACATGATCCACATCGACATACCATTGATGCGCAACGCCAGTGCTATAGCAATGGCTATCGCACCAACACTGATGGCATTATCCATCCAAAGGAATATAGACATGCTGGCTACAGCAAATACCATGATGTAGTTAGAGATCTCAACACACACATCGAAGCCTGTTACCAAGCGCATTTGACGGTGTACCGTGTCCAAGAACCCTTTCATACCTTCTTCGGCATACTCGGTTTCCCGCTTGCTGTGTGAAAATAGCTTCACCGTGGCGATGTTTGTATAGCTGTCAACAATTCTACCTGTCATCGTAGAACGCGCATCAGCTTGTTCTGCAGCGACTTTCTTTAAGCGCGGAACAAAGTAGATTTGAATACTCACGTATGCCGTTAACCAAGCCAGCATTGGGATCATTAACCGCCAGTCAGCTTGTGCAAGAATGACCACTATCGATGTGAAGTAAACCAAAACGTAAACAAAAACATCGCACGTTTTCATTACGGTTTCTCTTACGGCTAGCGATGTTTGCATCACCTTCGTTGCTACGCGACCTGCAAAATCGTCCTGATAGAAAGAGAGGCTTTGTTTCAGCAGATATCGGTGGGCTAGCCAACGAATGGACATTGGGTAGTTACCCAACATGGTTTGGTGAATAAGTAACGAATACACCAAGACAAGAATAGGCATAGCAACGAGCAGCAAAAAGCCAAACCAAAGTAAGGTGTCTTTGTTTTCCTGCCAAAAGGTCTCTGGGTTACTTTGACTGAGTAGATCGACAAGTTGCCCCATAAAGCCGAATAGAGAGACTTCAATAACGGCAACTAAGGTGGCGAAAATGGCCATGATGACCAGTGGGATTTCGTACCCTCTCGTATAATGACGACAAAAAGCGAAAATGCCTTTTGGTGGTTGTTCGGGCTCATCCTTGGGAAAAGCCTTCGTAAAGCTTTCGAACAGTTTGAACATATATCCTTCCTAATAGAATACGTCCCGCTGCCAACATTGGGCAGTGGGCTTATTAGCGCAACTGATTAATTTGTTTAAATTTAAGGTGATCGATTCAAAGAGGAGAGGAGCTCTTCTATTCGAACCTTAACTACTAAAGAGTTCTCAAGGTAAAGGCTTGAAGTAGCTAAGGAAAAACCTGACGTTCTCTGTACACAAGAGAATATCCGAGCCGTTTACTCTACACCAACATTAGTGAAATGTAATCAACTTAATGCATTGATATTTTAGTGATTGTGAAATTAATTTGTTATTAATCAATATCGTTACTCGGTCATAGTATTTTGGGAGGAACTAGCTTAATGCTTTGTTTTAACTAAGCATTAAAACAAAGTGTAACTGTTCGACTATTTCTAGATTATTGGATTAATATGTCGGGTATGTGAATCTTGTTAGTTTAATATGTGATCTTGATGAGTGTTCAGTTATATTTGCGGTAAAATTGGATTATTGCAGTTAATTGTTGGCTTCCAATTTCTCAAAATGAGGTCATTACAGTGAAATAATGGTTAACATTGTGTTTACAATTCAAAGGTGTTCCAATCAAAGTTGTCAGGGAAAACATGTTTAATTCTCCTAATCAAAATGTCGACTCTCTGTTGTACAGTGAGCAAGGTGTCCAGAATGCAAACTGTGTTGTTATGGTCCCACCAAAAGAATTTGCGTTTAATGCGCAAACAGCAGCGGATAATGAATTTCAACACGCAGTAGACGAATCAACAGAAGTTATTCGTGAAAAAGCGATGTCAGAATTCAAATTGATGGCAAAAACATTACGCCAGAATGGTATTCAAGTTGTCGAGTTTGATTACCCTGAGTCGATGATTGAAACACCTGATGCCGTTTTTCCTAATAACTGGTTCAGTACGACGCGAAATGGCGAGTTTTTTACTTTTCCTATGGCGTGTGAAAACCGAAGACACGAAGTAAGAACAGAAGCACTTGTACAGGCGCTTGAAAAAGCGGGTAGAAACGTCCGTTCTACAAACGACAGCCTTTTAAGTTATACAAATAAAGAAGCGTATTTGGAAAGTACGGGAGTGATGGTAAAAGATCATGTTAACCGAACTCTTTATGCTGCTTTATCCCAGCGTTGTGATCGAGAAGTTCTCGAAGATTACGCCAAGCAAATTGGTTACGACCGAGTGATCAGTTTTCAAACAGCACTACCAGAAACAGGTCACCCAATTTATCACACCAACGTGATGATGGCGGTGGGCGAATCATTTTGTGTGATTTGTGATGAAGTAATCCCAGAGTACGAAAGACGCTTCGTACTGAAATCGCTAGCAAAAGACCGTCAAGTAATCAGTATTAGCATCGAACAAATGAACCAGTTCTGTGGCAATATTTTGGAATTACAATCGGTTAATGGTGATAAGTTAATTGCCATGTCTCAGTCTGCATTCAATGCATTCAGCGAAGCTCAAAGAAAGCAGCTCGCTCAACACGGCAAACTGCTTCCATTTGATGTAGGAACCATCGAGACTATTGGTGGTGGTAGTGTGCGGTGCATGCTAGGAGAAGTTTTCCTTTCTCCACGCGTAGCCACGCTATAACGTTAAGCGGCTTTCATCACTACTTGGTTTTTCCCTGCATTTTTTGCTCGGCACAATGCAAGATCAGCTCTCTTTAATGATGAGTGTTGGTCTTGCTCTGTTTTAGTCAGTCCAATACTGACCGTTACCTTCAATTCTTTATCTTCATATATAAAATCAATATTTTCTATTTCATCTCTCAGATGTTCTATTCGTTCAAAGGCCTCTTGTGAAGTCGTTGCATCAAACAATATACAAAACTCTTCACCTCCGAACCGAGCAACGCTGATAACTGTTGGAGCAGGAAACAGTGAGCTCATTGTTTTTGCCACTTCAGTGATGATCTGATCGCCGCAAAGATGTCCATTTTTATCATTGATCGCTTTAAAGTCATCAATGTCGATAAACGCTAGGTATCGATTGGAATGCTCAACGGACTGGTTAAGACGAGAATAAAAATATTGTTTATTGTCTAATTGAGTCATGCCATCTTTGTTTTTGAGCTGATGGTTAAGAAATAAGTTAGATAAGGAAACTTGAGCAAAATCTCTAACAAGAAGTATTAGGGTGCGATAAGTAGGAATAGCGCAAGAAAGATAAACAACACCGAGTAATTTTTCCCGAACTATGAGTGGGATAGTGTAATGGCGCGAACGTATTTTTAACGTTTGAGCCAGTTCATCACCATGCTTTCCTAATGTGTAGCTCAGGTTTTTTTGGTGGGTTAGCTTGTCCGCTAAATGCTTGTTCTGCAATATCGCGTTTAAATTCCCGTGATAATCGATCGTGGAAAAGGTATGTTGCTGCTGGTCATATAGGCAAAGCTGAAGTCCGTTGTGGCTAAAGAACCGCCGAAATATGGTTTTGAGTTGGTTTTTGAACGTCAAAAGATCCGGCGCTCTATTTAATTTTTCGAGCTCTTGGTTTAACTGCAATGTAATGTAGTTCACCGCCACCGTTAAAAACAATAAAGAACAAAACATGATTGCTGTAAGGCTAATTTGATAAGAGCTCGCGAGAATGTCGGCTTGCCCTGTACCAGAAACAAATACCCAACCTAAATCGTTGTCAGCATCAAATACGGAAATTTTATTGTCATTCTTATAATAGTATTCAATGGTTCCAAACCGAACGCCATTGTCTACTTGCTCTTCAATACCCGCGCTGTAGCTGATTGAACGGGTTCCAACACGTTGTGGATCTGGGTGAAATACCAACCGCTTTTCACTGGCGTCGACAACAAAGACGTAGCCGCTTTCTAAGGTTTTGAGATCTTTAAAATGCTGTGTCGTGTAAAAGAGGTCGAATTCAATCCACATATTAAAAAGCAGTTTAGGATTGGAGTGTTTGACGGCAAAAACCCAATGACCAGGCTCTTTTTCATAGATAGAAGAAACGTAAAACTTGTCACCGTAGCTATGCAGCCTTTTCCACCTTAAGTTTTTAACTGAGCTTTTTGTTAAAGAAGTTCCACGATAAGAACGGTAGTTATCTTTTGATTCGGAATGAAGAATAATATCGGAGTAGATGGGTGTCTCTAGCAAGATCTGCTGAACCATTTCCTGATAAGATCCAAAGCCTTTTTCAAGCCATGTCTGTTCTAATATGTAGAACTTACTCACCGTTGATTCTAAATGAGCATGTATTAGCGAACTTGCAGTTCGAATATTTGCCTGTGATTGTCGGTATGCTTGGGTTTCTGTCTCCTTAAGTTCTTGATATGCCGTATATAACATTCCAGTTATCAGTAAGACGATAAATGGACGAATGAATTTTATTAATATTTTTGGTAAAGCCATAGACGTTGTTTTTTATTAAAATTTGGAAGTAGATCCCATTTTTGTATTCGTCATCTTAGACCTAAATTAAGCGTGTATCAATGCATATCGACTGGATGTATATGGCGAGAGCGGTTATTTGTTCTGTAAATGAAGTGAGCTAATTTATAAATTAAATGAATTAGGCGTACCCAAGTGGAAATACGGTGGTAATTTCCGAAAGAATGGCTTGGGTACGATATAACGTTAATTGTGTAGAATCATGAGTGTCATAGGCGTGACCAGCTGCTCACCATGTACTTCTTCATCAAGCTTATGATTCAAAGAGGTATCGCATATGATTTGCCAGTGCTGATCCTTAGATGCCGGCAACTTGTACCTTGCAGGGACGCTTGATTGATTAATGAGGTACAAAAGCTCACGACCATCTTCACCTATTCCCATGTGAAGTGCGATCGCGCTGACAATGTTCCAATCATCATGAGACATGACCTCGCTATCAGTTCGAAGCCATGTAACTCGGTTGTCGTTTCGTGAATCCCCACTAAATGCACGTACAAATGGGAGCATGTATTTATTTCTTGCTGAGACAAGCGTCGCGAGCCAATCTTTGAAGTGTTTCTGCCGTTCAGACAGCTCCCAGTTTAGCCAACTAAGTTCATTATCCTGGCAGTAGGCATTGTTATTGCCATTTTGAGAGTGAGACAGAAGATCAGCCGTTAGAATATGAGGGACACCAAAACTAAACAGTAAGCTAGCCATGAAATTCCGCTTTTGTTTTTCTCTCATAGCTTTTATGAGCATGTTGTTTGTGTCGCCTTCCACACCGTAGTTTGAGCTTCGATTGTCCCCATGTCCGTCGCGATTGCATTCGCCATTTTTAAGATTATTCTTGTGCTTATAAGACACCAAATCTTGTAGCGTGAAGCCGTCATGGTAGGTGACGTAATTGATCGTAAGCTTCTCAGGCCAGCGGCTTGCAGAGTATATGTCTCTAGAGCCCATTAGCCGAGTGGCAAACTCTTTAAGATAGCCTTGGTCGCCCCGCCAGAAACTACGGCTAATGTCTCGGAACTTGTCGTTACATTCATTCCAACCATCAGGAAAGCCGCCTACTTGGTACCCATTTGGACCAATATCCCAAGGTTCGGCAATTAACTTCGTTTCACGAAGAGAAGGGTCTTGTCTTACGGCTTGAAAAAAAGACGCTTTATGGTTGAAGTGTTCACGGTTTCTCCCGAGTGTGGCGGCCAGATCGAATCGGAAGCCGTCAATATGGTACTCCTGCACCCAATATCTTAGTGTGTCCATGACTAAGTTGAGAGTGGGTTGATGTGTTAGGTCTAAAGTGTTTCCACACCCTGTATAGTTTGAGAAATGCTCGTCGTGAACTAGGTAGTGTAAAGGATCGAGCTTTTTAAGATTAAACTCAGGACCGTCAGCGCCACCTTCGGCAGTATGGTTGTATACCACATCCAAAATGACTTCTATTCCATTGCGATGAAGCTCTCTAATGGCTGTTTTCAGTTCCTTAACTGCGTCTGCCTCTGCGTATCTTGGATCTGGAGCCATAAAGACGAATGGGTTATAACCCCAATAGTTTGCCATTCCTTTTTCAAGCAAATGTGGCTCGTGCATACAGGCAGCGATAGGAAGTAGCTGAATAGTATTAATGCCCTGCTTTTCGTAAAACGCGAGCATTTCTTCGTTTGCTAACGCGTGATAAGTTCCTCTTTGCGCCCTAGGGATTTCGGGGTGTAGCTTAGTTAAGCCTTTGACATGCGTTTCGAACAAAATCATATCTTCAAGAGCACGTCTTGGCGGTTCAATACCTTGCCAGTCAAATTCCGACGACGTAACGACACTTTTGGCTAACACCCAGCTTTTTTCAGGCGTATACGGTGGCACGTAGTGAAGAGGCTTACTGAGTGCTTTGGCATAAGGATCAGAGATTAATATTTCGGATTCTCCAAATGGCACGATAAAACCATAATGTTGCCCTGGCTCAATACCCTCTAGGTAAATGGCTTTAACACCATGCCCAAAGCTTTGAAGGGTATAGCTGACAAATTCATTGTTTTTATCGAACAAGGCAAGACGAATATCCGTTTCACTGGGGGCGTGAACGGCAAAATTGCAACCTGTCGAGTCTAGTGTCGCTCCGAGTGGAAATGGGCGTGCTCGTTTTTTATCCATGGCTAACTGTATTTTTATTCTTCAAGTTCAATTATCTGAGCAGTACAACAGCTCCGATATGCTTAAGTTTATTCATGTACTGCTTATTCAGGTTTTGGTCATTCAGACTTCAGCATGTTGCATTTCGACATGTCGAATGGACAGGACTTGACGTAAATGTTTATATGCATGATTTTGAGTAATGGTTTAAGTATGATTTTTAATGACCGTACGTCAACCTTACTGAGCATTCTTTTTTAGAGAAGGAATATTTCCATTTCACATCATATGCGAGGTGTAATCTTGAACATGCTCTCGTTTGGTATGGGTCAGTTTGAGTGTAAATCGACGTAATACCTTAACGCAAAATGTTAAAACAGCGTTCGATTGTTTGATATTGGATATTTGAGAGGTTAAGTAACTGGCTGATTTTTTTGAGCTACATAGTTAAATTTGTTGTTACGACACCTTTTAACACAATTCCCCCTAAAAATACCCCCTCAAAAACGGTACAATACAGCCTGTATTCACCACCAGCAGTTTCCTATGAATGTAATGACCATTGCCATTGGCGCTTCCGTTATCTGTCTCATCTTAGTCGGGGTCGGTATGATGACAATCAGCAGCAAAAAGCGTGCTGAAGAACGAGATAAAGTTGCTCGTGAAGCCGCATATAAAAAGGCAATGGAAGCCTCCAAAGCAAAAGATCATCAAGAGCGCGTTTACAAAGCAGAAACGGGTCACATTCCAACCCAGCTATTCTTAGCGAAAGAAGCTGAATTAGGGAACCCGAGAGAAGCTTTACATTGGTATGAACGGGCTGCAAATGCAGACAATGAAATAGCCATGTACAGCGTTGTTCGCCTGTGTAACCGCTTTAGTGATAATCACGTTATGAACCTTAAAGGAAAGTATTGGGGTAAAGTGATAGAAGCCAGAGGTGGCGACAAACAAGCTCAGTTTGAAGTGGGTCTATGTTTGTTAAAAGGTCACGGTATTGATCAAGATTTACAAAAAGGCATTGATTTAATCCAAGAGGTTGCCGAAGAAGGGAATATTGATGCTCAGTTGTACATGAGTGATTGGTACGTTGCGGAATCGAACCCTTCCCCTAACTCTGCCTTAGCAGCAGAATGGAGTTATAAAGCGGCAAATAATGGTTCAATCGAAGGAATGATTCGTTTGGGGCGGCATTATGCTGAAGGACAAGGCGTTGAACAAAATCATACTCGTGCTACTTATTGGCTCGAGCGAGCAGCCGAAACAGGCAGTGGGCGAGCGCAATTTTATGCTGGTGAGCTTTGGGCTGATACCGATACTCAAGGTAATGCTCTTGCTTACATTTGGTTTTTTCTTTCCGCCCACTCAGGCTTTTCGAAAGCCAAGAAACGTCGTGATGAAATTGGCAATGTGATTGGTATCGATGCCATTGTCGGTCTTCAAGGGCTAACTAAACCGATTTTAGCAAGACTAGAAGAAGGAAAAATCAAAAGGCATTCGATCATCAAGGCATTAAATAAAATGTACAAGCGCGATGAATATTTCCCAGAGATTCATGGCGATGAGTTTGTGGTAAGAACGCTAGAGCAAGAAAAGACAGAACAACCCAGCAAATCTTCCGATTTCACCCAAGCAATGAGTTAGCGCAAACAGATCCTAGTGATAGTCTCTTTGAAAATGCCCCGCGATTAAAGCGGGGCATTTTTTTATCACGAATTTTTATCCATAGACTTACAGACAGCGGCCGTGAACACCACATCGGTTGAACTGTTCAAAGCCGTTTCAGCGGAGTCTTGAATCACACCGATGATGAACCCAACGGCAACGACTTGCATCGCAACGTCATTTGGAATCCCAAATAACCCACAAGCTAAAGGAATCAGCAGTAAAGATCCGCCCGCCACACCAGATGCACCACACGCTGATACGGCGGCGACAATTGATAGAAGCAAGGCTGTCATTACATCAATCTGAATACCCATGGTATGTACTGCGGCCAGTGTAAGGACTGTGATAGTAATGGCTGCGCCACCCATGTTAATGGTCGCCCCTAAAGGGATAGAGACAGAGTACGTGTCTTCGTGCAGCTTAAGCTTGGAACACAAATTCATATTGACCGGAATATTGGCTGCACTTGAACGTGTAAAGAAAGCCGTTACACCACTTTCTCGCAAGCAGGTAAGAACGAGAGGATAGGGGTTTTGTTTCGTTTTGGCGTAAACAATGGCTGGGTTAATGATCAGCGCCATAATGAACATTGAGCCCAACAATACTGCCAGTAACTGTGCATAGCCGAACAGAGCGTCGAAGCCAGTAGTTGCAAACGTCGATGCCACGAGCCCGAAAATACCAAACGGAGCAAGCCTGATAACAAAGCGAACGATCTGAGAAACACCATGGCTTAAATCTTCAAAGACAGCCTTAGTCGTGTCTGACGCATGGTGTAATACTAGCCCCAAAGCAATTGCCCACGCCAAAATGCCGATGTAGTTCGCATTCATCAGTGCGCTGACTGGGTTGTCTACCAGCTTAAACAAAAGAGTGTGCAGAACTTCCGCTATGCCTTGTGGAGGTGTTGCCCCTTCTGCCCCTGCGACTAATGTTAGCGTCGTAGGAAAAACAAAGCTCATCACCACGGCGGTTAAAGCCGCAAAGAATGTACCCAAAAGGTAGAGCACAATAACGGGCTTCATATTTGTGTGTTGATTTTTCTTTTGGTTGGCGATGGAGGCGGCGACAAGAATGAAAACTAAAATGGGGGCAACCGCTTTAAGTGCACCAACAAAAAGATCACCTAGCATACTCGCTTTTATTGCGGTTTCTGGCGAGGTCAAGGCGAGTGCAACACCAAAAGAAATACCTAAGAGTATCTGTAAGACAAGATTTCCGTTTGCTAACCGTGATAACACGGAAGAGTTGTTCATAATCTTTCCTGTAATGTAATAAGTTTTAGCCTAAGTCAGGTGTAGAAGTACCCATTTACCCTGATTGTGTCCTATAAATATCCGAACTCTTCGTTTCGGTGATGCGATCTTATAGATTGCAGTTTTATTGTCTAGGTTAATTGAGTTATTTATGTTTTAAAATTTACTTATTGATGTTTTATCCAGGTGTATATTCTGTGAATTGGCTTTAACTTAGTATTCATTATTGTGACGTTAGAGGGCTTTCTAGAAAATATTCGTAGGCAACATGATTTATTAGACTCGGCAAATTATTGATTAGAAATGAAAATTTTCTGAGCTAATTAAAAAAGTGCTAATAAGCAACTGAGTTTCTATTAAGTTGGATTTTTCCAGCTATGCTTAAGGAATAAAAATAGACGTTACAAGGTTATTCTTATGACTATATTAAGTAGCGTATTAAGTTGGAAAGCTAGGTTAAGTCTGTCCCGTCAGATATTGCTCTTGTTGTGCTTGTTAGGCAGCCTATTTGCTGTTTTGTCGACGCTGTCAAATGCCTATTGGGATCAACAGAAAAATTCTGAAAGGGCGGAAGCGATTGTAGCTTCTGTTGATACGTATTTTGTTCCCAAGATCCAGCGTTATCTAAAGGTGAAAGATCAGCTTCAGCTTGAGGCCGTGGTCAAAGAGCTATATCGCTTTGCAGAGGTCGATGGCGTAAAAATAGCCATGTCAGGATCAAACGATATTCAGCTTGGTCAATTATCTTCGCAAAATTCAGTGGTATCGCATTGGGGGCTCGAAGAAGGGCACTCTGATAAAACGTTAAGCCTAGCGTTAGTTTCGCCAAATCAAATCGAATGGCAAGACAGGTTTTCGTATCAGGAGTTTGCGACGCAAAGCTTACTGGCGCTATTGGTGGTATTGATTGGTTACATCACTCTATTAAATTCAATCATCAAACCAATTCGCGAAATGTCTCGCCGAGTTGGGGAAATCGACGAGAACAACCTTCCAAACAAAATTCACTTTCAATCACGCTGGTTCCAAGATGAACTGTCGCAGTTTAATGAGCGATACAATAATGCAGTGGTTCGAATTCGAGAGACCTTTCTTCAACTATCTAATGCATGTCAGCAAGCTGAAATTGCGAAGGCACGGAAAAGTGACTTAATGTCGACGATGAGCCATGAAATTAGGAATTCGTTAAATAGCTACGTTGGAATGGTTTCACTATTGAAAGACGAACCCAGTAAAGAAGAACTGAAGGAGTTTTCTGCTCTTATCCAAAGCGCTACCGCCAATTTACAGGATTTGGTGGGCGATATTCATGATATATCCCAGTTGGAAACTGGCCAGTTGGATATTGTTAAAAAGGATTTTAGCATCAATGAATTGGTGGACGACATTGATGCGATGTTCCGTGCCAAAGCAACGGAAAAAGATCTTCTCTTCCAATGCACGTTAGATTCCAGTATTAATCCAAGATTACTTGGTGATAAAAGTCGAATTCGACAAGTGCTGCGAAATTTATTGAGTAATGCCATTAAATTTACGGATAGTGGCTATGTTCTTTTGGATGTTCAACACCTCTCTTACGATGACAATTCCGAAACGATACTCTTTGAAGTCAAGGACAGCGGAGTTGGCATTGATCAGCCTCAGCAAGAAGAAATATTTGAACAAAATATTTCCAGCGATAGCAATGAACGAAATACCACAGGGGTGCGTTTAGGCGTAACACGAAATCTAATACATCTTATGGGTGGGCATTTAAGGCTGGATAGTGAGCCTGGGGTTGGGACTCATTTTTCGTTTACGTTACGATTCTCGCATTCCTTAGAGCAGTCTGTGATGATTGATGACGAACTCGATAAACCAAGAGCGCTGCTACTCGACGACTATTGCCTGAATATGAGAATTACGTCTATTCAATTGGACAAAATGGGCTGGGAGTCGACATGCTGCCAAGATATTAGCTACGTTACTACAATGTTGAAAACGGCACTTAAGAAAGGGTTGGCCTATCAGCTTTTAGTGATAGATCATGATTTAGCGTATCTCGACAGTTTTGATTTTGTTAAACAAATAAAAGAAGGGCTAGGGGATAAAGCACCCTCAATCATGATGATATCCTCATCCGAATTTGATCACAAAGAAGCCATCAAACATGGTGTCGATATCTGCCTAGCAAGACCTTATGATGTTGATGATCTTGAACGTAACGTAAAGTCTGTATTCGAGAAAGAACCATTGACGCCCCCTCCACATTTGCTTGTAAGAAAACCCACTGTGAAATCGCTTTTGAGAGTTTTGCTGGTGGAAGACCAAGTTTCCAATCAAGTTGTCATGAAAAAGATGCTGGAACGTTTAGGGGTTGATGTTAGCGTGGCAGAGAATGGACGAGTCGCGGTATCAAAGTGCGCAGTAGAGCATTATGATTTGGTTCTCATGGACTGTCAGATGCCGGTAATGGATGGGTTTGAAGCCACATTTTCTATTCGAAAAATGGAGAATGAATCTAACTTAAGGGTGCCTATTGTCGCATTGACTGCCAACGTACTTGCGGAAGAGAAAAAGAGATGTTTTGAAGTCGGGATGGATGGGTTTGTTTCAAAGCCGATTAGCTTAAGTAAGTTGTCCACAGTACTTAGAAAGCACGTTTCTAACTTTGAATTCATAGTTAAAGACTCCAAATCCAACTCTGAAAGTAGCGAGCTTCCGAAAAAACGAACAACTCACTAAACCAAAAGCACCACACCGAAAGTACTAAGTCGAACAGTTCAATAAAGTTAGCTAACCTCAGCTTGTGACCGTGAAGCTGAGGTTAAATTGATTGTTTAAGCCTTGCCAACATATCCGCTGCTTGGTCAAACTGGAAGTTATCCAGTAACTCGCTCATCTCGTTAAGGGGTGAGGTATCCCCAAGGTTGTACTTTTGCAATTCTTCAATAATGGTAAGAGCTTCTGTATCCGCTTCTAGCAACGCGGTGTTGAGCTGTTCGATTAGCTTATGGAAACTGCTATCGATGGCGATTTTATTTTGTGGTTTTTCTTCTGCTTCGTGAATTTGAGAATTAACCATCTCCACGAAAGACATCATTTTCTTCACATCATCCGTAGAAATCGGCTGCCCGTTCTTTATCTCTTTTTCCATTCGAGAGGATTGCTGATAAAGGAAATCGACAGAAAGGTTTGCCGATGCCCCTTTTATCGCGTGCAGCTTGTCTTTGGCTTTTTCTAATTCTTGCTCGTTAGCCATAGTCAATAACTCTTCCATGTCGTTTACTTGCGACTTAAAGAAGCGCTTTAACGTCGAGAAATAGATTTCAGCATTGCCTGACAACCGATGTAAACCGGTTTTAAGATCGATGCCTTCGACCTCTGGAAAAGTATGTTCTGTGTTCACGTTATTCTCCGGTTTTTTAGCATGGCCATTTAAGGCTGGCTTTGGTTGGCTTGCCTCGGGTTTCTTATTTGATAAGTTTTGCGCGAATTCGGCAATTTTGGCCAAAAGCCCAGGAACATGAATGGGTTTGGCTATGTGAGCATTCATTCCGACATTGAGACAAGCTTCCACATCTTCGCGCATGGCGTTCGCTGTCATGGCGAGTACTGGCAACGTGAACTCATCGTATTGTTTCCGAATTTCTTTGGTGGCAGTGAGTCCGTCCATAACGGGCATTTGCATGTCCATTAACACGACGTCAAATGTGTTCTTGTCTAATAAATCGAGTGCTTCTAAGCCATGGTTCGCGATGCTGACTGTCGCACCTTCATTTTCGAGTATGGTTGAGGCAATTTCTTGGTTCGTGATGTTGTCTTCTACCAATAGTATTCGGGTGCCTGAAATATTGTGTTTAGTTGGGGAGTCAGTAGACGCTTGTTGTACGTCTTCAGCAATGTAGCTTCCTAGTGCGTCTACGATGGTATCAAGCAAGTTGGAGGGGTTAACTGGTTTCAAGACAAGCCCATCGATAAGGTGACTATATTGGTTGTTAAAATCGAGTTGATTGCCGTAGGCCGTGATCAGAATCGTTTTTGCATTGGGGCAAAGTTGGTTCTCAGTAATGTGTTCAATAGCTTGTATTCCATCAATCTCCGGCATTTGCCAGTCCACTAAAAGTAAATCATATTGCTTTTTCTCGTGTTCAAGCATCTGATAAGCATCTTTTGCGTTCGATGCGACGTCTACATCAAACATCATGTCGTTCAGCATACTTGCAACGATAAGCCTTGCAGTATCATTATCGTCGATGACCAATGCATTTTTATGCTGGGTAATGAGATAGCGTTCTTTAGATTCTGCCTCTTCGCTGATTTCCAGCTCCAATTCAAACCAAAAATGTGAGCCTTTGCCATATTGGCTACTCACCATAATCTCGCCGCCCATGAGTTGAATTAATTGCTGGGATATCGACAGCCCCAGCCCCGTCCCACCATACTTGCGAGTTGTAGAAGTATCGCCTTGATTAAAGGCTTGGAAAAGGTTGTTGATCTGCTCGGGTGTCATCCCGATTCCAGTGTCTTCTACAGTGAATCGCAAAACCACAAGGTTGCCAGTCCGGGATTCCTCTGAAACGCTGATGATCACCTCACCATTATCGGTAAACTTGACAGCGTTACCCGCTAGATTGATGAGCACTTGGCCCAACCTCAACGAGTCGCCCGTTAAATGATTTGGAATATTGGGTGAGACATTAAAAATGAGTTCTATACCCTTGTCTTCAGATTTCACGGACAATACGTTCGCTAAGTTATCGAGAACTTTATCGAGATTGAAAGCCGTATTCTCAATTTGAAGTTTGCCCGCTTCGACTTTCGAAAAATCTAGAATGTCGTTGATGATGCCCAGAAGCTGTTTGCTGGCATAGTCGATTTTCTCCACGTAAACACGTTGTTGCTCTTCCAAACTGGACGAAAGAACAAGGTGAGTCATCCCCATAATCGCATTCATTGGCGTTCGGATCTCGTGGCTCATGTTCGCTAAGAAGTCGCCTTTTATCTTACTGAGCTTGTCCGCAGAGTCTTTTGATTCTATTAATTCTCGTTCTAGTTGTTTTGTCTCAGTCACGTCCATAAAGGTACCAACGATACCCATAATTCCATTGTTCTGGTCATAAAACGGCGCTTCATAAACGATCAGATCTCGTTCTTCTTCATTACCATTGGTGAGTACCATTTCGAACTCTAGACGTTTTGTGCCTTGCAGAAGTTCCAACTCATAACGTTTAAGTACGTGTACGGTGTCTTCGTTAAAGAGCGTCTCTATATGGCTTCCAAGTACTTGATCTACCTTCAGCCCCATAAACTCACAAAATTGTTCGTTAACGCCCAAATATTCGCCTAACCGATTGCGATAGTAAGTGGGGTTAGGAATGGAGTCGATAATGTGCTGATTGAGCTCCAGTTGTCTCGTGACCTCTTGCTCTGTCTCTCGCTGCATTTCTATGTTCAAACCCAATTGAAAGGCAATACTGAAGTTCTCTACCAGTTCATTAAGGATTCGAAGCGTATTTTTGTTTAGCTTCTTAATGGTGCCTATTTGAATGACCCCAAGCTGCTTATTGTTGGCTTGTATCGGAAATGCATGAAGTTCGAGTAGCTCCATGGTCATTTCCCCCATCCCTAATTTCAATGGGGCGTCATCTGTTGCTTCAACCACCAGATGAGTACCGTTTTCTAAACAGTAATAGGGAAACGTATCGTTTTCAGGGGTCGGGTCATAGATGTTGCCAAAGCTATTTATGGAGACTAAATCACCGTTTTTATTTTGGTAAAAAGTGATGAGTGGAAAAGAGAAGTGAGTGTTCAGAAATTGTTTGGTCGCGGATACAACGTCGTCGAGCTGTTCCTTACCACGAATCACATCATTATAGTTTTGAACGGTTTGTCCTATTCTCAGCTCGTTTCGTAAATTGAAGAGTAATGAGTTGATGGCACTGGAAAATGCGCCTAGCTCTCCTTGCACTCGTTCGCTGAGTTTAAAGTCGTAGTCTTGATCGTTCACTTTAGAGATGACTTGGTTTTGCATTCGACCAAGTGGTGCGATATAAACCAACCAAAGCAACACAAAGGATAGAACTAAAAAGAAACCGAGGATAAGAATGCCTACGAACAGCACTTGAGAATTGCGATCTACGAGCCTTTCTGCAGAAGTCTGCTCGCTGATTAGCCTGTCCATGCTGGATAAATAGGCCGTCTCTATGGCAGACATGATTTTAGACTTTTCATCAAAGTAATCTTGTCCATACAAAAGAGAGAGTGCGTTCTGTTTGCTCTGAGAGGTGGCAAGCTCAACTTGTTCAAAAGCCCTCTCTTCTAATTCAACAAGTTTATCCGATTTAGATAACGCTTCAGCAAGCGAATTGACCTCATTTTCTGACATTCCAGCGTCGTGTATTCTCTGTAAAAAGGTTTCTCCCATGAAACCGGGCGTTAGGGTGAAATTTAAATGAGGTTCCGTTGCGATCACATCCCAATAGCCAAACTCATGACCCTCTGGAATAGGCGCCTTTCCGTTTCTGACATCCAAGACCCTTTCAAACAGCGCTTTCCATTTGATGTCTCCAGTTAGGGCATATGCGCGAGCGAATTTAGTCAAATTATCAGAACTTTGCTTAAGTTCGCTTCCCATTTTTATTAGATTGGCTTGTTCTTGGAGAATTTGTTCTTCTTCTTCGAAAACATCTATCGTTCGATCGACGACGAAAATGATACCTATATTTACAATAAACATAAGTAAAAACAAAAGACTGAATAGAGTTTTCATTTTCATGGAATTACCACGTCACTACGGGAACACAACTCTAAATAGCATAGTTAACAATGTGCACTTTTCCCAAGAAGACAACGACTTGATTTCAGAAATTTTCATTTGGCTCAATAACTCTCATTTTCCTCGTCTATACTTGAGTTAAAAAACGGGGTGTTACGTGATCTATGTATGAACTTTTGATTGTCGATGATGTGGCAGAAAACTTAAGGATGTTGCAACTTATCATGCAGCAGCCGGAGTATCGTATACGTGCCGCAACCAGTGGACACATTGCTTTGAAGCTGGTGGAAAAACAAAAACCCGACTTGATCATTTCAGACATCAAAATGCCCCGTATGTCTGGGATTGAATTGTGTAAAATCCTAAAAGAGAACACCGATACCAGTGACATCCCCGTTATTTTTGTGAGTGCATTCACGGATGTGGAAAGCATTGTCGAAGCGTTAGATGCAGGGGGGGTGGATTACATTTCTAAACCGTATCGCCCTCAAGAAGTGTTGGCGAGAGTAAAGACTCAGCTGACACTCCGTGAAGCACAGAAAAAACTCCTTAAAAAAGAGCTCACCTCCGCGTTAAATAACCTAGTGGTTGGGGTAGCAAATGAAATTAATACCCCGCTAGGGACAAGTATTCTCACCTCTACCCATATGAGAGAGACTATTTTGAGTTTTGAGCAACAGTTTAGGGATCAAAAGATCACCAGTTCAAAACTAAAAGATTTCATCATCTTCTGCCACGACAGCGTTGATCTCAATCTGAATAACTTAAATCGGGTTGCCGACATGATGGAAATGTTTAAATCGATTTCTGATACGGAAAATGAATTGAACATTGAAGAAGTGAGCCTGATTAAAGTGATCGAAAAAGTGATCGCGCATTTCCACGCCAAACTGGCAGAATCGGGAGTAATGGTTCGGCTGGATGGTGAAAAAGAGCTGTTAAAAACCGATGCGAAACTTCTTGGGATTGTGTTTAACAACTTGATAGAAAACTCTTTGGTTCATGCCTATTCAAATACTGAAGAGAAACGCAATATCCATATTTCGTGGCAGCGAGCGGGGCAGCACCTTACGATCACTTATTGGGATAATGGCGTGGGTGTTGAAAGCGAGGTTTTGACGGAAGTAATTAGACCATTTTTCACCACTAAGCGTGGACGAGCGGGGCATGTTGGCTTGAGTGCAACGGTCGCAGCAAATATCATCAATACCTCTCTTGCGGGGCATGCGAAACTAGAATCGGATGAACGAGGCTTGGTGTGGCAAATGCAGCTTCCTTTTGAACTTTAAATCGCCATCAATGCCCAATGAACAAGGGTAACAGCAGTAACGGATTCCATGACAGACTCTCCAACAGCGCGCTGTTCTTTTATTAAAGCGCAACTCAACGACATTCCCAACATCAATACTCTGATCTTTGCTTCAAAAGCATCTTGGGGGTATAGCGCCGAGCTCATTGAGCTATGGCGGACGGGATTAACAATAACAGAAACGTGCTTTATGCACCGTCACTTTTATAAAGGCGTGACCCCCGATGGTCTATTGTGCTGCTTGTATTCATTTAGCCAGTCTGAAGATAAAGTCTTCGAACTAGAAGATTGCTTTGTGTCGCCGCGATTTCTAGGGTTAGGGTTTGGCGATCAAATGATGACCGACATGTTTGCTCGAATAAGTGAGAAATCAGCTGAAAAGTTAGTCATTGTTTCAGACCCAAATGCCGTGGGTTTCTATCAAAAATATGGGGCCAAGCAGGTGGGTCTTTATCCATCATTACCAGAAGGGCGACAATTGCCCATTTTAGAAATTCAACTGACCTCACATGATTCGGATGTATTGGGTTTCAAATCTTGAGGTCAGTTGAGTAAGTTAAGCTGGGGTATTGGTAATCAGAGCGAGTTTTCGCTTAGTGCCAGTTTAGCGCCTAGTCCCGCAAAGCTGGCTGAAAATACTTTTTGAATCAACGCAATTGCGCGTTTAGATTGAGTCACGTATTGGCTTACCTGATGAGCCAACAAACCGTAGGCAACAAACACCACAAACGTCATTAGCATGAATATTCCACCTAATACCAACATGCTAAAAAGCGTTGCTTCAGTATTGCTAGGGATGAATTGTGGAAGGAAAGCTAAAAAGAACAGCGATAACTTGGGGTTCAATATATTGAGTAGGAAAGCTTGAGTAGAGACTGTTCGAAATGATGTATTCTCTGTTTTAGAAAATGTCATTTTCCCTTCGTTGCTGGCACGCCACATCCCCCAAGCAAGGTAAAGTAGGTACGCGGCGCCAGCGTATTTTATCACTTGAAACGCTAAAGCACTGGTGTGCAAAATAGCACTCAAACCCAATACACATGCCAGAAGCGCTGGAATAATACCTAAAGTACAGCCGAAGGCTGCTGCCATACTGGCACGTCGACCTTGAAACAACCCAACGGAAATTGTAAAAATCACACCCGTCCCAGGTATTAAAACGACGATTAGGGTTGTGAGAAGAAATTCCATGCTTATCATTACCACTTCCTTATTTGCTTATCAGAACTTGACAACGTTCACTGTAAATGGGAGTGAAGTCTAACGCAAACCAGATTAATGCCACTATTAAGACCCCACTAAATTTACATGAATTTTCAATGGTGTTTTTTTAACAATTTCGTTACTATCTGTGGGCTATCAAAAACAGTACCATGAACACTAAAAATTCGGACAGCAAGGAGGGAATATTGGATTATCAAACCATAATTTTTGATTTGGACGGCACACTAATCGAACCCCGGCAAGGCTTCATACGGTCCATAAATTATTCGCTGCAAGCACACAACTTCCCCAGTTACTCAGAGCAGCACTTACTCAATTACATCGGCCCCCCGTTAGACCTCACTTTTTACGACATCACCAAGCAAAACGACCCCAAACTCATACAATCTCTCGTCGACAAATACCGCGAACGTTATTCCGAAATCGGATACAAAGAAAATATCCTTTACACTGGCATTGCCCAAACGCTGAAAGCCCTTTATCAATCCCAACAATTTACACTTGGTCTTTGCACATCTAAACGAGCAGATTACGCCAGTCAAATTCTAGAAATGCATGGCCTTCGAGATCTCTTTGCATTCGTTGATGGTGGCGATGTTGGAATCGAGAAGTGGCAACAATTGGAATCTTTAAAAAAGAAAGGGGTTATTACAGCGCGTTCTTTGATGGTTGGAGACCGAGCCGTGGATTTGACTGCTGCACACAAAAATGGATTGAAGAGTGCAGGCGTGTTGTGGGGCTACGGTTCGAAGCAAGAGCTTACGGCAGAAAACCCCTTCCACTTGTGGAGCAAGCCTGAAGACATTTTGAAACTGTTGGAGCATAAATGCTCTGGTTGCCATTAATGTCTACATGCCCGGAAAAAATCGTTACAATGTCGCGTCCTTTCTAGTGAGATTCGTTAATGAGTGAAGAGATTGAAGTAGAAGCGCTAGGGGTTGAGGTCGCATCTCAGCCAATAGAGCTCTACAAGGTATTAAAAATTGCCAATGTGGTGAGTGGTGGTGGTGAAGCGAAATACGCCATTTCAGAAGGTTATGTAGCCGTTAATGGTGAGCTAGAAACTCGAAAGCGTCGCAAGCTTTACGATGGCGACTTGATTGAATTCAATCAGGAATATTACGTTATCATTTGCGATGCGCCAGTATCAGAACCAGAACCCAAAGAAGCGAAACCCACTAAGCAAGAACGTCGTAAGGCGAGTCTTCCTAAGAATAAAAAGCCAGCTTCGGGTAATAAGAAGTCAGGCTCTAGCAATAAAAACAGCGCGACCAACAAAAAGGCTAAGAAAGAACAACCCGAGAAGAAACCAAGCCCATCGCCCCGAGATGAGCAAACGGGGCGTGGTTCAATAAAGTTTTAAGTTAAAAAATCGAGCTTTCGGGCTCGATTTTTGTTTCACGTATCATTGCTGAATAATTGAATTTTATCGTGGGTGATTCGTATACTTGACCATTTCTTCCTTCGGTACCATACCTCCGCCAGTTGCCCAGACTATGTGAGTGGCGTTGTCCAATTTGGTGTTATCGATGCCGAACTTGTCTAAGTAGTCTTGGTGTGTGCAAACATGAAATGGACCCGCCATACCAGCCAAAGCTGACGGTTCTAGTTGGATATCTTCCGTTAACGACAGTTCTCGCAGTAAGCGATACATATGTTCGTCTGATAAGGTGTAGTACCCGTCTAGCAAACGTTCCATGGCTCTTCCAACAAAGCCAGAAGCTCTGCCAACCGCCAAGCCATCGGCGGCAGTCACATTATCAATCCCCAAATCTTGCACGCATATTTGGTCGTGCAAACCCGTGTGTACGCCAAGCAGCATACAAGGAGAGTGGGTCGGTTCGGCAAAAATGCAGTGCATATGGTCGCCGAGTGCCATTTTTAAGCCAAACGCGACGCCGCCAGGTCCGCCACCGACTCCACATGGTAAATACACAAACAGCGGATGATCTTCATCTACGGTGATGTTTTGCTTTTCTAACTGCTGTTTTAGTCTTTCCCCTGCAACGGAATACCCAAGGAAAAGGGTTTGTGAATTTTCATCATCGATAAAAAAGCAGTGGGGGTCCTTTTCAGCTTCCTTACGCCCTTGTTCGACGGCTACCCCGTAATCTTGTTGGTATTCCACTACATTGACACCATGGTGTCGGAGCTTGTCTTTTTTCCACTGGCGCGCGTCTGCTGACATATGAACTGACACTGAAAATCCAAGCTTGGCACTCATAATACCTATCGATAGGCCGAGGTTTCCTGTCGACCCCACCGCTATTTTGTATTGGCTGAAGAACGCTCGGAATGTGTCGGAGTTTATGATGCGGTAATCATCACTTTCCTTGAGTAGCCCCGCTTCTATCGCCAACTTTTCAGCATGAGTCAGTACTTCATAAATTCCACCTCGTGCTTTGATAGAGCCTGAAATGGGAAGATGACTGTCTTTTTTCAGCATTAATCTCCCAGCTATTTTTGTGTCGTAGAGCTGCTCTATCTTTTTATGCATGTGTGGAATTTCGACCAATTCCGATTCAATCATGCCTTGGTTGATTTTCGTTTCAGGGAACACCTCACTAATGTATGGGGCAAACCTTTTTAATCGGTAACTCGCTTGCTGAATATCGTCTATACCTAAGCCCACATAAGGCAACCCCGTTTCTAAGTTGGTGGCTTTGGGGTTAAACCAGCAAACTTCTTCGAGCGAGATAAGTTTTTTAAGCAACGGGAACTGTTGAATTTGTTCAGATAAGTTAGGGATAGTCATTCCTTTTTGTACTCCGTGTGCTAAGAGATCGGTGCTTGTATGAGCTTACTTTGATCTTGAGTTTGAGAGGGTATTAAATCTCTGTCTTGTACAAAGAACAAATGATGAATAATCACGTATGTGTGAATCCAGTTCAACTAAGGCATCTTGAATTCGAATAGAGTAAACGTTCGCTATCGCCACTTTGATAAGGGGAATACAAGTGAAAGAAGCCAAAGACTTTTGGAATAAAAGCGCACCCAAATACGCCAAAAGACCAGTCAGAGATGAGGCGGTATATCAAAAGAAGTTGGAGGTAACGCAAAGTTACTTTGAACAAGACTGGAACATTCTAGAGTTTGGTTGCGGAACGGGTACAACAGCAATCAACCATTCCCCTTATGTAAGCAGTATTATTGCCATCGATATTTCCTCGAACATGTTGGAGATTGCAAAATCCAAAGCGGAACAAGAGGGCGTCAGCAATATAGAATTTAAAGAGGGGACGTTTGACCAACTTAATTTGACGAAGCAAAGCTTCGATGCGGTACTCGGGCTGAATGTGCTTCACTTAATGGATGATGTCGACACCGTGCTTGCACAAGTATTCGACTTGCTAAAACCTAATGGTATTTTCGTTTCCAGTACGGCGCTTATCGGGCAACTTAACATTGCATGGCGCTTGCTTATTCCGTTAATGCAAACACTCAATCTAGCTCCTTTTGTGAACCGAATGACGAAAGACAGCTTAACCGAAAAACTGCTTAAAGCGGGTTTCGACATTGAATACGAATGGCAGCCCGGAGGTGACTCAATGTTTATGATTGCCCGAAAACCATCCGCTGAAGATGTCGCAAAGATGAAACCATAAGCATTTGTTTTCTGAGGGGCTTGGTGCGTACCCCGATGAATGTTAAACAAAAGGAGGGTGAAGCAAAACCGAGCAGGCACATTATGGGGAATGGTGAAAATCGAAGGGAGTTTCTGGATCTTCTTAGTGTCTTTTTTACTAAGTACCTCGTGATATTTTCGGCGACGTATAAAATGTTTCGCCATCCTCACACCTTTGTTGATCATATTGACGAATCGAGAATAGGCATCAAACGCGCGCTAATCTATTTCATTGAATCTATAGTGCTTGTTTTTTTTATTCCGCCCTATTTACTAAAAGGTGAGCGATCCATAGGGTTTATTGAGCAAGAATTCATCGTCGTGGGGTTTGCAGCCTACATCGCCATTATCGCTTTTACTCATTATCTCATTCTTTGTGCGTTAGAAAGGCGCAAACTCAACCTACGTTCAACCATGATCCTGACGTTTTACGCATATGGGTTAATGATGCTTTGCCTCTCACTTTTAACTGTAATAGAGGATGTGAGTAAGCTTAAACCAAATATTTCAGGTGGCATTGAAAATGCGAAATTTTGGATTTCCATCTTTGCCATATATGGAATGTATGTGTCTGTTATTGCCTTCCATCGCTGGGTAGGGGAGGTGAATAATGCATCTGCGTGGAAATCCTTCGCTGCTCTATTCATTGGATTGGTATTTTATAACCTAGTTATCGTGTTCTTTTTTGTCTAAGTTGTCCAAGTTTGCCTAAATTTTCCAAGAAATTTTGCTTACATCTGCTTACCCTGTCTCTCTTAACACTTTGTTAGCCTTTTAATTTGTTAGCAATCCAATAAATTACTATTTCAGGAAAAACGGATGAAGCAAATAGAGCAACTTCCCATGCCACCCACCGCTGGAATACTCGGTCATGTTGGTTACTTGAAGAAACCCAATATCCATCAGCAAATGCTTGGTTGGATAGAAGAATACGGGGTTCAGTTCCGCCTTCGGCTAGGGCTAAAAAACGTATTGGTGCTGGCGGACCCGTCTCAGGTGAAGCAAGTACTTAAATCCCGACCGGATGAGTTTCGTCGACTCAAAAGCATTGAAAATGTATTTGATGAAGTTGGCTTGAACGGTATTTTTTCCGCAGAGGACGAACGCTGGCGGCACCAAAGAAAACTGACGGAACCCATGTTTCAACCTAGCCATCTGAAGCACTTTTATCCGCAACTTGCGGTAGTAACTGAACGGCTTAAAAAACGTTTTGAATCTCTGGCGGAAACTGGAGAAGCAGTAGAGTTGGTTGACGAGTTTAAAAAGTACACGGTCGACGTTACTTCGCTGCTCGCGTTTGGTGAAGATTTTAACTCCATAGAACAAATAGAAACGCCTTTAGCGGATGCCTTAGGTGACGTTTTCCCTATTGTGAATCAGCGCTGTAAGTCACCGATACCAATGTGGCGATTCTTTAAAACAAAGAAAGACAAACAATTTGACGCAAGCTTAGAAAAAGTAAAGCAGTTCGTGACGGGGTGTATTGAAAAGCAAAGGCGAAAACTGACGCAAGAACCCGCACTTAACGACATGCCTGAAAACATGCTCCAGATTATGCTGATCGAGCAAAACCGAGATACCACACTCACGGACAACGATATTCTCGCGAACGCGCTCACGCTATTATTGGCTGGTGAGGATACCACCGCAAACACGCTTGCATGGATGTCCTACTTAGTCAGTGGAGACCAATCTTCAGAGGCAGATCTGAGCCAAGAGCTGCAAAGCTTAGGCAGTGAACATATTCTGCCCTGGCCGTTGCCACGCATCCCTTACATTACCGCCATTATGTATGAAGCCATGCGTTTAAAACCTGTCGCCCCCCAACTTTATTTAGAACCTATTGAAGATACCCATATCGGCGATATTGAGGTGAAACAGGGAACACCTGTTTTTGTTATGCTTCATGCTAATGGTTTCGATCCGGAATTGTTTGCCGATCCAAAAACATATGATCCAAATCGCTGGCTAGAACAAGGTGGCGCTTCGTTTTCAAACTTACAGCCGTTTGGTGCTGGAGCCAGACTTTGCCCAGGGCGCTCACTTGCGATGATGGAGATTAAACTGGCCTTTCATGCTTTGTTTAGTTCGTTTCGTGTTGAGCCACAGCAAAGTCAGGAGGATGTTGTAGAGCAATTCGCGTTCACTATGTCTCCGGTAGGGTTTAAGGTGCAAATTCACAAGCGATAATCCCATCGAGAGTCGACTTGTGCTAGCTTCATGATTCAGTAAATACAGATTCATGGAGAGAGACGTGTACACCAAGCAGGATCGATTCTCAAAACAACATACCCTGAGCAGTATGCAGTTATCTAAGCTGCATACTTTTGAAGCCGCGGCGAGGCATTGCTCTTTCTCTTTAGCAGCCGAAGAACTCTCCATTACGCCTAGTGCCGTTTCGCATAAAATGTCTAAACTCGAAGACGAGCTGGGCATTGCGCTGTTTCATCGAGCCAGCCGAAAAGTCTCTCTAACTGATGAAGGTGAGCGCATGTACCAGTCAGTGCGCAAAACGTTATTCGCCTTAAATCAAGATGTCTTAGACATAAAAAACGGTGATGTATCTGGTACGCTAACCGTGTATTCGCGCCCCTCTTTCGCTCAGTGTTGGCTTGTTCCGAAGCTAGCGGATTTCAAACAGCAATTTCCATTGATAGAACTAAAGCTTCTCACCGGGAACGAAAATATCCAGCTTCAAGGGTATGGCATTGATGTCGCCATCTATTTTGATGATAAGAAAAACACGTCTCTACAATGCACAGAGATTCTGTCTGAATCTGTTTTCCCTGTATGTTCCCCTCAATATGCCGAGCAATACGATTTGCTCGAAAAGCCTCAACTCTTGGATCAAGTCACGCTGCTCCATGACGATCAAGCGTGGGATACCGATTCGGGTAGAAGCGAGTGGGATGAATGGGCGAATGCCAACGGTATTAATCTGAAAAACGGTAAATATTCGGGTATGTCTTTTGATCGCTCTGATCTTTCCGTGTTGGCGGCAGTGAATCATTCCGGTGTCGCGATGGGCAGGAAACACTTGGTTAATGACCTCCTCACGAATGGAGCCTTGATAGCGCCTTTTGGCGATGGTGGTGTGGTGTGCAAACAACAATACTATGCGGTCAATGTTCGTGAAAATGTCCCTAAGAAAGTGGTTCAATTTTTAGCGTGGCTTCGCAAACACGCAGAAGAGAATAAATAGCGGTAAAGAAAATCTATACTGGCTGTGAAGAATTAATGGTTCGTCACTTTTGCGCTCATTCCTTATATTGAATACATAAATTAACGGAAGGCAGAAAGATGAAAAATAGACCCGAAACCGCTGCTCAACCGCATTTAGAATTTAATGTGGAATTTGACGAAACCGTCCGTGTAGCGGCAGAAGAACAAAAGTATGCTGCAACGCCTATGGTTGGTGTCGAGCGAATTATGTTTGAAAGACTTGGGGGAGAAGTGGTTCGCAGAGCGACCTCTGTTGTTCGGTATCAGCCAGAAAGCTATTTTGAATCACACGCTCATGCAGGTGGAGAGGAATTTATTACCTTAAGTGGCGTTTTTTCTGATGAAAACGGCGACTATCCAAAAGGTGTTTACGTTCGAAACCCCGTAAGCTCAACTCATCGACCACATTCGAAAGAGGGATGTGAGATCTTTGTGAAGCTGGCACAAATGCCAGATTCAGAAAATCATGAGTCGTTCATTTTGGATACCAATACCGCAGACTGGCAGATCAATGCGAATGGTATTGCGTTACTGCAACTGTGGAAATCGGAGTATGAAGACACCCAGTTAATTCGCTTACCAGCGGGTAGTCGACTCGTCGAAGACGTTGTTGATGAGGTCACAGAATATTTTGTATTGGACGGCGATCTTCAAATCAATGACGAAGCCTTTACCGCACACTCTTGGGTGAGATTCAAACCACACAGCAGCTTAATTCTGCGATCAGATAATGGCGCGACCTTATACCGAAAAATTGGCAAAGGGTTTGTCAGGCGTTAATACGCGTTCATTCCTATCTCATTAACGTAACACAACCAATAACTATCACATCGATCTGTGAGGGATCATTATGTCTAGAGAAAATACAATTACCGTTTACGAAACAACAGGTTTTCCAAATCCGGCACGAATTCGAGCAGCATTGGCTGAAAAACAGGCACTGTCGAATGTGAAATTTGTCGAAGTGGACGTCATGAAAAAAGAGCATAGAACCAAAAGTTTCTACGCTAAGAACCCATTGGGAACCGTACCCGTAATGCAAACCGCGGAAGGTGAATTTTTGTCTGAATCTACCGCAATTACGGAGTACATCGACAGCTATTTTGAGGGAACAAACCTTACCGGAGTCAGTGCACTAGAGCGTGGGAAAATTCATATGATGCAGCGTCGTGCGGAATCGATGGTCATTGATGCTGTCGGTAACTGGTTTCATCACGGAACAGATGGTCTTGGTCCAGAGCTGGAAATCAATCCATGTCCAGAGTGGGGGGAGAGGCAAAGAGAAGTCGCGATCGAAGGCATGCGTTATTTTGACAGCGTTCTTTTACATACCCCATATGTTGCAGGTAAGGAGTTTTCCATGGCGGACATTACCTTGTTTTATGGTTTGGCGTTTGCTGATTTTGCACAAGTAGCAATCCCTACTGATTGCAATAACTTGTTGGCATGGCGAGAAAAAATGGCTAAGCGACCAAGTTTAGCGGGATAAGACAGCAAGCTGGCTTTAAGCCAGCTTTTAAATCTGGGTGCTCAACCACTGGTGAAAGTCTTTAGATTTGTTCTTATTGCATTGTTTGAGTGGTGAAACGATGAAGTAACTGTAGGAAGAGCAATAGCTCGCCGTGCCGAAAGGGCGAATGAGTTTGCCACTTTTTAAGTCTTGGGCAACCAAAGCTTCCCTGCCTAATGCGATCCCCTGACCGCGAATAGCAGCTTCGATCACTTCCGAAAAGCTGTTTATTTTTAAACCCTTAGTGGGACTGCTCATTGGTGTATTCGCTTTTTTAAACCACTCTTCCCAACACGGGTAACCTTGACCGCTAGGAACGGAAAGATCATGCAAAAGCGGTAAATTTTCCCATTTAATAGCGTGTCTCTCTGTAAGACCATGCTTATCCGAAAATTCAGGTGAACAGACTGGGAAGATTTCCTCATCCATGAGTTTTTGGCTTTGAAGCCCTTCCCATTGACCGCGTCCATAACGTATCCCAACATCTATCCCTTCACGGGTGTAGTCGACAGGTTTTATGTGTGTTTCCACTCTTAAGTCGTAATCGGGGTACTGGGTTTGGAAGTCCGATATTCTTGGTAAAAGCCATTTAGAGGCAATTGAAGGGCTGACAGCAACACGCAAACTGTTATCAAACACGCTACTGTTCAACTTGCCCAATCCACTTAAGATACTGCTAAACCCTTGCTGAATTTCTGGGTACGCCAGCTTGGCTTCTTCGGTCAATTGGAGTCGAGATTGACCTGAATTGGAGCGAACAAATAACGGCACGCCCAGCCACTCTTCAAGTAGCTTTACCTGCTGCCCAATAGCAGCAGGCGTTACGTTAAGTTCAAGTGCCGCTTGCGAGAAGCTAAGGTGGCGAGCCGATGCTTCAAAAGCTCGAATTCCATTGAGGTGTGCTAACCGGTTCATAGAGGATTTGATCTAATTGATTTCATAACTCAATAATAAACCTCCAACAATGATACTCAAGCAACTCTTTTTGAAACAGAAGATAGAGCTCTAACGAATTTTAACCGCGAAGGTCAACAATCCCTAGTCTAATGGCACTTGAGCCCGTTCTTCCAGCCCGTAATCTCTGACCACATGTGCGACCCTTAGGCGGTATTGGGTAAACAACTCTTTTCTGCCTTTATCCTGCGCAACGCGGTGTGTTGCCAAGGTGCGCCAACGTTTTACAGCGGCTTCATCCTGCCAAAATGAAAGCGACAAAAATTTATTGGGTGTCACTAGGCTTTGAAACCGCTCAACGGAAATAAACCCTTCTATCTTATTCAGATCTTCTTTCAGTTGCCCCGCGATATCGAAATACGCTTCCTTGCCCGACGCTTTGGGTTCTACTTCAAATATCACGGCAATCATACAATGCTCTCCAAAAAGCGAGGGGCTTGTTTGTAGGTGGACGACACAACTTTAAGGAACGTTCTTTTTTCCTCAATGATAAAGCGTTGGTCTTTAGCAAATGAGAAATTAGATTGCCCCGATTCCGACTCTTTTAACCTTTTTCTGTACACTTCATATTCGGTTAAAGAAGGGAAACTAATGAGCCCGTAGGCACAATAGTTATACTCAAACCACCTCAAGGCGCTAGGTTCAGCGAGAATTGCTTGATTTTCAGGCAAGGCACCGATTTGAAGATTTTGTGGTTCTAAATCAAGAATCGGTAACGTGGCATGAAAACCAAGCAAACTCGCCCAGGGGGAGCTTATCTTCTGTCCCATTTCATCGTCAAAGAACTTGGAAAGGACTTGTCATTCCACTGCGTTCTTTTCCTTGAACTGAAACAGAAGATAGAGCTCTGAATCCTGCACCTTGAGGTGGTTTGAGTATATTGCCTTCGTGAGGCACAAAATACCCTAATAGATCGCCGCCACATTCTGGAATAATCTTGCTCCAATTTTCAGCATACTGTTCAAACAGGCTCACTTTGAAAGGGTCGATTCGGTATTCAATAAAACAAGTGATGGTCATGGTTGTTGTCTCCTTACTACTTTTGCTACAGTCTACGAGCCCGAGAAAACGCATGCTTCGATGAGCATCGAACTGAAAGGACTTATTCTCATGGAACCAGACATTGCCCATGTGGCGGGACTAATCGCAGACCAAACTCGATCAAGAATGCTAATGGCATTGATGGGTGGAAAGGCACTTACCGCAACCGAGCTTGCCCTCGAAGCCGATATCACCGCACAAACGGCGAGCAGCCATTTACAGAAGCTGGTGGAAGGCGACATGCTTACGGTCCGAAAACAAGGTCGTCACAAGTACTTTCAGCTTAAAAATCAAAATATTGCGGCGCTACTGGAAACATTACTTAATGTTTCAGTTTCACTGTCTTCGCTAGGCATTAAAACAGGGCCTGAAAACGAAAGGCTTCGAAGATCGCGAGTATGTTACGACCACCTAGCAGGAGAGTTAGGGGTATCGCTGTTTGATCATTTGGTGTCGAAGGGGTGGGTTTCCGACAATGTAGACGACGCAACGCTAACAGAGGAAGGCTTGCACTACTTCCAAAGTATCGGGTTTGATGGGGCTGAGCAGAAGAAAAGTAAACGCCCTCTTTGCAAAGCCTGCTTAGATTGGAGTGAAAGGCGCAACCATCTTGCAGGGCGTCTCGGGCAATGGATTTTGGATGATGCATTGTCAAAACAATGGGCTTTGCGTGATATGGATTCAAGAGCGATTGAATTTACCCAGAGGGGTTTGCGTCTTTTCCATCAGAAATATCAAATTCAGCCAGAATAAATCACTCGAAATTTTACACTGTAAATTCTTTTATCCCTTTGTTTTAAGGCTTTTTCTTATATGCAATTTACACGGTCTATAGTGCTAGTTCGACATGGAGAGACAGAATGGAATCGAGCGGGCATTATGCAAGGGTGGCGCGACAGCCGCTTGACCCAAAAAGGAATCCAGCAGATTCGCCACTCAGCACGAAAAGTCTTTAAATATCAGTCTAATAATCCCTTTCCTATCTATACCAGCGATTTAGGTCGTTCTTTATCATCCGCCAGAATATTGGCCAATGAATTGGGTGGATACCTTGTTGTTGATAAACGATTGAGGGAAAGGGCGTTTGGAGAATTAGAAGGCAAACCAGTAGGGGCTGATTTCGTTCGGAAAAACAAAAAGATGCCTGAAACTATTGAGCATTACCACTCAAGAATACAAGCATTTATCTACGCTGTGACTCGGCAACAATCGGATCAACCTGTGATTGTGGTTGGGCATGGAGAGTGGATTCGTACTTGGCAACAATTGTATACCGGCGGTGCGGAGTTCTCGCTACCCCAAAATGGCGACATTATTGTCGGAAAGTTGGAATCAGGGAAAAAGGCTTCTTAAATGGATTGGTGGGTAAACAGCGTATTTATGTCGGCTATAGCGATATGTTGTTCGCTGGTGCTGGATGCCTTGTTTGGAGAGCCTAAAAAATGGCATCCCTTAGTCGGTTTTGGCAACGTCGTTTATTGGCTTGAAGAAAAGACAAATACTCCAGCCTCAAGAGATACTTTAAAAAGCAAAATCAAAGGATTATTGGCTTGGTTGTTGGTTATCTTCCCCTTTGTCGGCGGTGTTTTTTGGATTGTTTCTTGGGTGAGTGGATCTTCTTCGTTATGGGGGTTTTTCTTTCAAGTGGCGATTCTCTACCTTTGTATCGGTCAGAAGAGTTTACTTGAACATGCAAGTTGGATTCATCAGCCTTTGCAGGCGGGGGATCTTGCCGAAGCAAGAGAGAAAGTTGGTTGGATAGTAAGCCGAGAAACCGAGCAGATGTCCGAGTATCAAATCACATCCGCAGCCATAGAATCGGTACTAGAAAATGGGAACGATGCGGTTTTTGGTACGCTTTTCTGGTTTGTATTACTTGGCGCTCCGGGCGCTGTTTTATTCAGGCTAACCAACACCTTGGATGCTATGTGGGGGTACAAAAACGATCGATTTAATAGCTTTGGGTTTATCGCCGCCAAAGCGGACGACGTTATGGGGTATCTACCTGCAAAAGCTACCGCTGTCAGTTATGCGATCCTTGGTAACACCAAGCAGGCTATGGAATGTTGGAAGGCACAAGCTCAAGCTTGTTCTAGCCCTAATGGCGGTCCAGTCATGACGTCGGGTGCGGGTTCACTTAACATCAGAATCGGTGGTCCTGCGATTTATCATGGAAAAATGCATAATAAAATTCACATGGGATCTGGGGAGCTCGCGAAGCCGGAAGACATCCCAAGAGCTTGTCGACTGGTCGTACGAACCAGCTTATTGTGGTGTGGCGTGCTCATACTGCTCGGTCTTGTAATGCTGGATTGGAACACGCTGCTTTCAGGAGCCAACTTATGATTCATCATGGCGGCAAACTATTGGCATTTTCTGCTCGTTTTGGCATTCCTGTTGAAGAATGGCTGGACCTATCCACTGGCGTAAGCCCATACACTTACCCTGTAAGCGATATACCGACAAACGTGTGGAACCGCTTACCGGAAGATGAGGATGGACTTATCGAAGCTGCGCAGCGGTATTATCAATCACCGCACCTTTTACCTATCGCGGGCAGCCAAGCGGGCATTCAGTTGTTACCTTCTCTGTTATGCGAGCACCGTGCGTTGACCAAAGTTCCAACTTTACCGACCTATTGCATTAAACCGCTTCGAGTTTTACTGCCAAAAGTGGGATACAAGGAGCATCAGCACGCGTGGCAGCAATGTGTGGCTAAAGGGCTTGCGGAACTGAGTTTTTACGATGGCAAACCAGACGAACAGTCCATTGCCAATTGCGATGTTTTACTCGTGATTAACCCAAACAATCCGCAAGGATTCAAGTTTGCGCCAAGCGTTGTTCAATCGTGGTTATCTGCTCTGCCAGAACACGGCTGTTTGGTGGTGGATGAAGCGTTTATGGACATGACGCCTGATCAGTCTGTCTTGACGCTATACCCACAAGGGGCACCAAGCAATCTTTTTGTCTTTCGCTCCGTTGGCAAGTTCTTTGGGTTGGCGGGAATGCGGCTGGGTTTTTTGTTCGCATCTGCGGATTGGCTAGCAAAAGTACAGTCTAGGTTAGGTCCTTGGACCGTTCCCGGGCCAACTCGTTACGTCGCGAAGCAAGCGTTGTTGGACCTGAAATGGCAAAAGAACAACCGCGAACAGTTGATGAGCGATGGCAAAAAAATGCGAACGCTACTCAGCGCATTTTTCCAAGAGATTGAAGGACAAACGCTTTTCCATACAGTGAAATGCGCAGAAGCAGAAAAGCGGCATACACAGCTTGCGAAAAGGGGGATTCTAGTCAGATTATGCGATGAAGGCGATGCTTTACGATTTGGTTTACCTCGTGAGCAATCTCAGTGGCTTAGGTTGGAAGATACGCTTAGAGATATTTGGAATAACTCCTCAAGATGATACCCCCTCAGATGGAGAGGGGGCGGAACTAAAAAGGTACTTACCTAAAGCAAACTAGCGTAAGAGTAAAGGGTTAGCGCGGTGCTAGAAGCTCCACAGGCTTACGCGTAATACCAGACGCTTTATCCGCAATGAAATGGTGGTAGGTTCCATTCTCGTATTCCAAGCCTTGAATTCTTCCTTCTACGCTGTAATTGGTTTGATGATCCACATCTGCTGCAATGACATGGTAATCGTATAGATAAGAAGGCTTTTCAAAAACGGTATGCCCAATGATGACTTCTTTAGCCCCAAACTCGGTGAGTCCTTGTTCTAGCTGATCCTGTGATAACTGCTCTCGTGGCACGGCGCGATCCCAGTAGAGTCGTGAAGGTAAGTAATACGCGTCTTTAATCGGCTTGCCTTGATCGTCATATCGGATGTAACCCGCATCCATGTGTTCACGCCCATAAGTATTGATGTCTTTCAATAACAAGCGACCGTCTTTTAACGCAGAGATAAGATCGTTATTAAAACCAGCGTGAACAAACAGCGTGTCACCTGCGATTTCCATAATGTTTTTCGAACGTAGCCACTGACCAAGCACGGTGTCTTTGGCGTGAAGTTCTAAAAAGGTTTTGCCCATCAAACTGGCATTTTCAAAATAGCGAGGGTGAACATAGCGGAAATCGCCATAAAAATTCATTAGGTCGTGGTTACCCAAAATGAAATGTACGTCGCCACCAGCGCGCTGCGCTTGGTTTTCAAGGTGATAGAAAAGCCATAAGCTTTCAGTTACGTATTCACCCCGGTCGAACAGATCACCTAAGTGATACAAGTGCCCAGAGCCATACGTCCAATTGTATTCCTCGTCCATGATGCCAGCCTGAACCAGCATGTAAACGAGTGCCTCTATGTTGCCTTCGAAATCGGAAGTCACAAAAAACTGAGTAGGTTTATCGTATTGGTAAGGCGGTGGTGTAACGCCTTCTTTAAGCTGCACGTTAAAACTGCCCAATTCTCCGGGTAAGTCTACCTTAATCCCTTCTTCTGGCACTTGATAATAGATGCGATTGGTGAGTCCTGATTGACTTACGGTCTCGATTCGAATTGATCCATTGGAAAGTTGGGTAACGTAAGGACCGTCTGCCTCCCCTTGGTAGTTAAGTTCTTTATTTAGCGAAGCATTGAACTGAACATCGTTAGTGGAATGGTTGACTTGATTATAAACCGCGACAGCAATGACATTCTCGCCTTTAACGAAAGCTTTGGAAGGCAGCACAAAGGTGTTTTCGGCTTCCTCAGCATATTTTGAATACTTCATCGGAGACGTGGTATTGGTAAGCGCTTGATTACGTTTTAATAGAGGAGAACGTGCGATCTCAACGCCATTTACCCAAATAACGGCAGCGTCATCCACACGCATTTTTAGGTACACATCTTTCAGTATTAAAAGGTTGTTTACCTTGATGGTTCTTCGGAAATAGTAGGCACTCGGTGTCGCCTCAGGAAAGCTCAATTCTTTGTAGTTGGTAAGCGCAGTATTGCCGTCAATAGGGTGATCGTAGCCATAAGAAAATATGCCTTCGCCTTTCTTCCAGTCCGAGTCGTCGTAACTTGGCTGATTCCATTTAGGTGATGGTTCAATACCGCTGTCCATGTAGTGCCATTCTGAACCGTAATCGAAGAACATTTCTTTGTTGTCTTTACACGCTGTTAAGGCAAGTACAGCGATAAGCATGAGCCAGTATCTTATAGGCATCGGTTTGTTTCCTTGGGTAAAATTCTTAGGGTATCGATTTGTGTGCATAAGTTATGGGCACAGCATAGAGGTGAGTTAAGGCATTGGTGTGACGAACATATGAAACCAAAGCGGTAAAACCTCAAGACGCCAGTAGTGTTTTTGAGTATCAGAACTCAGATATTTATGTATTGTTCTTTGTTATAGATGGGGAAATGCTAGCAATGTCTCGGATTAGGTGAATACTGTGGTGTCAAAAAATAGGGGACCGAGGGTTCAGTCCCCTTGTAAAACACCTAATGGGGGATGGTGTTATAAAAAATGATGGATGTTATTGTTAATAGGGTAAAAAGCTCGCTAGAGCTTTCCTTCGCTGCCGCACATACGAATTTTATCCATAACCACTTGCTTCATTGCCGCTTTTCCGGGTGTGATGTACTTGCGTGGGTCGTTCGCACTAGGGTTGTCAGCAAAGTGCTGTTTAACCGCATCAGAGAATGCGATCTTCAATTCTGTCGCTACGTTCACTTTGCATACACCCAAATCAATACAGCGCTTAACGACGTCATCTGGTATGCCGGAAGCACCATGAAGTACTAGGGGAATATCTACTTCTGATCGAATTTTTTCCAGCCGATCAAAGTCGAGTTTTGGTTCGGCTTTGTATAATCCATGGGCGGTACCGATAGCGACAGCCAAAGAGTCAATGCCCGTTCTACGTACGAATTCTGCCGCAGCGGACGGGTCTGTCATCAGGGCATCAGCACTGTCCACAATTAAGTCATCTTCCTGACCACCAAGGCGTCCGAGTTCTGCTTCGACACTGGCATCATAGCGGCTGCAAAGCTGCACAATAGAGCGCACGATCTCGATATTCTGTTCAAATACGAAGTGAGAGCCGTCAATCATGACCGAGCGAATGCCATGTTCAACCTTATTGCGGATATCTTGTTGATCTTCATGGTGGTCTAAATGCATCACTAAGGGTATGGCGTGTTTGTTGGCGGCTTCTTTACAGATACTGACAAGATAATCGGTCCCAGCATACTCATAGGTGCCCGGCGTGCCTGCCAAAATAACGGGTGATCCCATTTCAGAGGCGGTCTCTACGATAACTTGTACGGTTTCGAGATTATGAATGTTGAATGCAGGAACCGCGTAGCCACCTTGTTGCGCACGTTTAAGCATTTCACGAGAAGAAATTAGATACATAAAGCCTCCTGATTGGGTGTCGAAACGGTGTTGAATACGAGACGCCCATTAACCCAAGTGTGAGTAATTGAAAAATCCGAATTTAAAGCCACCATGGACGCGCGTTTGCCAATCTCCAAAGTGCCGAGTTGATCTTGAATACCAAGTGATTGTGCGGGTGTCAGTGACGCCAAAAGCCATGCTTTTTCGAGCGGTAAGTCGAGCCACTGCTGAAGGTTGTGCACCGCGCTATTTAGTGTGAGCGTGCTGCCTGCTAAGCCACCTGCGTCGGTCTTAACCACACCGCCTTTCATCGTTACGGTGTATTCTCCCAATGTGTATTCACCATCTGGCATTCCAGCAGCACACATGGCATCAGTGATTAAGGTTAAGCGCGACGAGCAGCACCGGTGTGCTACCGCGATAGCAGCAGGATGCACATGATGGCCGTCCGCGATCATCTCGACATAGCAGTCTGGGTGGATAAGACCGGCTCCAACCACCCCAGGGTCACGATGATGCAGTCCTCGCATGCCGTTATAGCAATGAACAATACCGTTAGCACCAGCATCTAGGGCTTGTTGTACTTGGTCAAAACTGGCATCGGTATGACCCAGCATGACCTTTATCCCTTGTGAACGTAGGTGCCGGATAGCGCCAATCGCTCCCTGCTTTTCTGGCGCCAACGCAAAGCTGATTAGTTGGTTGTCGCTGTAAGAAATCCAGTCGTCGATCTCCTCGTTTGAGAGCTCTCTAAACCATTGAGTGGGATGTGCCCCTTTATTTTTCGCGGTAAAATAGGGACCTTCCAGGTAAGCACCGAGAATTTCTGCGCCTTCTACCCCTTGCTTTTTACTTTGTGCGACTTGCGCTAATGCCGCGCGAATTTTCGCGACGGGCGCAGTTACTGTTGTTGCAACAAACGCTGTAACACCTTGAGTAGCAAAGAACTGAGACATGGTATTTAGGCTGCTGTGACTGGCATCCATCACGTCACATCCTTTCGCACCATGTACATGAGAATCGATTAGCCCCGGTAACAGGCTAACTTCACCAAGATCGACCACCGACGTGTGGCAGGATGCGTCGAATGGCTCGATTGCGCGGATTTTTCCATGTTTGTCCACGCTGATAATGGCGTCCTCAAGCCATTGATCGCCATTTAGTATCCGTTTGGCGCGATAGGTGTTTTGAACGTGGCATGGTTTGGATTGCCGATTCTGCAAGTGCTGACGATCAGCTTGGTTAGATCCCATCTTCTTCTACCGCCGTAGTTTGATTGGTCTTTTGCGCCATTTCTGCGGCGAGGGATGTGATACCACGATGAGCGCATGCCAAAGCTTGGTCTCTAAACTCCGTGAGTTTTAGCTCATCTCGATCGAGCAGCATTTCCGCTACCATCTGTAAATTCGTGCCAGTGACGACTTCTATGTCACTGCGTTCTTGGCTAATCAGTGAAGCGGTGCGAAAGGGAGTGCCACCAAGGAGATCGGTAAGAAAAATGATACCGTCACCCGAGTCTATCTCTCCAATGGCTTTACGCATCGCTTCCTCTAGTTGAGTTGTGGTGGCTTCTTCTGGAAAATCGATAGATTTAAATTGTGGTTGGTCACCAATAATTTGAAGAATCGCTTGCGCAATACCGGAAGCAAACCCTCCGTGACCAGACAAAATGACAGCAATCATGTGTTATTCCTTTTTTGGGGCTGACCATTCAGCCCCTCTTTTATTTCATGAAAAGCAGTGCTTCGTGAAAAACAGTGTTTCGTGAAAGCAATGTTTTGTGAAAAAGCCGAGTTTACAAAAAGCCCATAAAGCGACCAGCGACACCGAGTGTCACGGTGATGCCAATCAGTTTTAGAGGGCTCCAGCCTCGTTTTACCAAGGCATACATGGCTAACGTATACAGCAGAGGCAAAAAGGCAGGCATGAGCTTATCAATAACATCAGCTTGCAGTTTGACCACAGCATCACCCGCGGTAATTTCAGCGGTAGTCGATAAGCGAACGTATGTTGCGACCAAAGCGCCAATAACGGTCATCCCAACCATGGATGCAGCGTGCCCAACTTTTTTGGTGTTTGCTTTAATGGTGGGAATAGCAGCAACCCCCATTCGATACGCGTAGTGCGCCAGCCCGAATCGCAAGCCAAAGTGGACTACGTTGAACAGAACCATGAAGAACACTGCCCCCATAATGGAGCCTTGCAGGGCTAGGTCGGCACCGATACCACCACAAATAGGCAGAAGCGTTAGCCAGAACATGGCATCACCAATTCCCCCCATAGGTGCACCAACCGCAATCTTAGTGCTTTGAATACTGTTGATATTCTGCTTGGAACGTTCCATTGCCAGCACTATGCCCATAACAAACGTCACTAAGAATGGGTGGGTGTTGAAAAAGCCCATGTGCCCTTGCATCGCTTTGGAAAGGTCCGCTTTGTTGGTGTGAATCTTTTTCAGTGCGGGGATGAGACCGTACAACCAACCCGCTGCTTGCATACGTTCAAAGTTGAATGACGCTTGCAAAAGCAGTGAACGCCAAACCATTTTATTGATGTCCGTTTTCGTCAGTTCCGCGCCAACCTCTTTATCCTCGTACTCATCCTGAGCCACGCCTGTTGCAGGTTGCACCGCAGTGTTTTGAGTGCGGAGGTCAAATTCATTGCTCACATTAGATTCCATCTTCAAGATCCTTAGTTGATGCTGTTACAGAGGTGGGTTCTGACTTGCGCATAAAGTCGATAATCGCCATAGCTGTTGCGGCAGCCGCTATCGCGAGGATAGGTAGCTCTAGCCACGCAGCTGCAACGAAACCGATAATGAAATACGGGATGTATACGTTTTTCATCATTATTTTCATTAAGACAGCGAAGCCAATGGCGGGCATGATTCCACCTGCAACCCCAAGACCATCAATCAGTTCTTTTGGAAGGGTACTTACGACGGCTCCTGCGTGTTCTGCGCCAAGGTAAATTGGTAAGAAAGCGCAGAGGAAGTAGAAAGAGCCAAGTACAGCGAGTGCAAAGTAGTTGACGCGTTCAATACCATTAGTATCGGCATCGCGAGCAAAGGCATCACACTTAGACATCACCGCCGACATAGCGGAAAAGAGCAAGGTAATCCCCATTTGAACTGCGACAGCAAATGGCACCGCAACCCCAACGGCAACATTCGGTTCAACGCTGGTGGATATGGCAAAGGCGGTGCCCACGATGGTTCCAATGATCACATTGGGAGGCTGAGCACCAGCGAGCGGCGCTAAGCCCATCCATATAAGTTCGAGCGTACCGCCCACCAAAATGCCGGTTTGAACGTCACCAAGAATCAAGCCCACTAGCGGACCAAGTACCACTGGTCGGTGAAAGTGAGTGAGACCATTGAACAAATCAAGGCCAGCAAAGAAGGCAAGGATGCCGAGCATCAACGCCTGTAAGAGTCCTATTTCCATGAGAGTTTGTCCTTATTTATTAAAAAACTTATTACTGAATAAGCGTAAAAAGATCCGTTGCGCTTTCTGTAGGAACACCTTGTACAGTGCAGTTCACTCCAAGCGCGTTGAGTTTATGAAACTCCTCGACGTCTTCGGCGTCGACCGAAACCGTTTTAGATACTTGTTTTTTTCCTTCCACAAAGTGCATGTTTCCAACATTGATACTGGTAATAGGGACGCCGCCTTCCACCAATTGACGGAAGTCTTTAGGAGTGCGGCAAACCAACAAGATACGCTGGCGGTCAGCGGCTTTATGGATGGTGTCTAGTGTCTTTTGCACCGTCCAGAACCGGATGGCGATGCCGTCCGCCAGCACCATTTCCATCAGGTTTTGCTGGATAGTGTCTTCGGCAACTTCGTCATTAACGACGACCACAATGTTGGCATCGGCGAAGCCAACCCATTGCACGCCCACTTGCCCGTGGACGAGGCGTTCATCAATTCGACTTAAAACGATATTTGGCATGATTAATTCCCTTTAATGTCATTGCTAAATGGATGAATAGTCACTCCTTGTACTACTCGGTTAACTTCGCCTGTTGGGCAAGGGTTGTCGGGCCCTAGCCCAAGTTGAAGTGATTTCTCAAACGCCAACATTTGGCAGAACAAGATGTATGGAAAGCAGAGCCATTCTTCATCCACATCTAATTGTCCAAGCTCGAACACATTCGCGTTGTCTAACGTTTTTTCAGTGAGGGCAATGTGCTTTAAGGCTTGTTGGTCTCGTTGGATTTCGTTGAACAAATCAATATCGTATTGGCGGGTATAGTTGGCGCTGGAGAAAAATTGAATAACCAACGCTTTATCGTTAATGGTGAACTTAGGACCATGACGGAACCCAAGGGAAGAGTCGAACGCTGTCATGACTGCTCCCGCACTGAGTTCCAACGATTTTAGCGACGCTTCTCGCGCCAGCCCTGAAAACCCGCCGCTACCAAGCACAATTAATCGCTCATACGGCAGCGCAGACAAAGATTTGATGGCGGATTGCCATTGCTCAATTTTTTTCTCGCATAAGCTGGCAATGGTGGCGATGTCTGTGTGTGATTGATCTGCATCGTTGCTCCCTAATAAAGCCAGCGTAGACATCAGCATGCAGCTGAAGCTTGACGTCATGGCAAAGCTTTTATCGTTAGAACCTTCAGGCATGATCATGCAATACGCGTTGGTAGAGGTATCCGCGTAGCGAGAAAGTGCTCCATTTTCATTACACGTCAGAATTAAATGAAAACATTCGGGGACGAGCTGCTCAATCAGTTCGACCGCGGCGACGCTTTCTGGGCTGTTACCAGACCGAGCATAGGAAACCAGTAAAGTAGGGCACTCTGGGTTAATGTTCTGCTCTGGGTTTGAAACCAAATCGGTGGTTGGAATTGACTCCACTTGATAGCCCAACTTCGATTGAACAAAAGGCATGGCAGTGTCACCAATGAATGCCGACGTGCCTGCGCCTGTAAGAATGATACGAAGATCTGAACGCGATAATAGAGGCGATAAAAACGCGTTAATTGAATTCGATTGGCTTTCTAAATCGTTTGCCAAACGTCGCCACAAACGCGGTTGATGTTCAATTTCTTGAGCGGTGTGAATGCCATTGCGCTGGTCTAGCCAAGCGGATTCGTAGCCTAAGTAGGTCGTCATTAAATTGTCTCCTTACTCGTCACTGAATTGAAATAACAAGCGGCGGAATAGACTTTGGTCACTTCCATGATCTTGTGTATGACAATGTCAGCAGGTAGGTTTTGAATTTGATTTTGTAAGATGGCTTTTGCCTGATTCGGTAAATACTGACTGAGTAAAGTCAGAGGTAATGGGCGTGCCGAGAGGTTGCTAAATAATGCGTTTTGCGCTTTTTTGACATTAGGGTGTGTCCAGTAATAGCGAATTCGGTCGCTTAAGCTGTAGCTGCAATCAAGGAATTGTTGATGTCCTTTACTCGAGTAATGAGAACGCCAGTAGTCTGGTTCTTCGTGCATCACTTGTTCAACCGTGTCGCGCAGGTGAGAAGCTTCATGGCTCCCCAACCATTCTTGTTCAGCACGTTCAAGCCCATAGAGTGCTTCGCGCAATGCAAAAGTTAACGCGGGACCGACTTTGAGAATCGCAAAGTGATCGTCAACCAGTTCATGGTATGCCTGTGGGTTTTGGTAATCGGTCGAATGTGCTTCAAAGACAAGGTGAGGCAGATCCTCCACTACCTTGCTCAAAGGTTGAGCCGCCCTGCTTTGGTAGTGATGAATTGAGTGATGATCGAACTCGACGCCCGGCTGGACAACTAGACCAATGATGCGTGACCAAACATGCTCCAGCCCTACATCGTAAAATGCTTGGTGATGGGCGTCTAATGTCGCTATGGCTTCTTCTGGGCTGGTGAGTTCTAGCCCTGCTTCTTGCAACGACTCAAGGGCACCACCGGGTGTGGGTACTTCTGTACCAATTACGTACAGAGGGGGTTCTCCACCTGCTTCATTCCATGCGTTTTCCGCGGCAACACAAAGCTGTGCGGCACGTTCTGCCATTATGGCTTCACTTAGTGGTGACTTGTCGTCTGCACAAGCCATAGAACAATCAAGGTGAATCTTCTTGAATCCCGCGCTCACGTAGTCGTGAATCATTTGCGCGGAATATTCCATGGCTTGACGTGCTGGTAAGTGCTGCCAGCAATTGGGGCCGAGGTGGTCGCCACCTAAAACGATGCGCTCGGCGGGGAAACGGTGTTTTTCTGCAAGCTGATACACGTGTTCGGAAAAGTTCAGAGGTGTCATGCCGGTGTAGCCACCAAACTGGTTAACTTGATTGGACGTCGCCTCAATCAAAACCAATTGGTTGTCTACAGCCGCTTGTTTGATAGCGGCTTCCAACACCAAAGGATGAGCAGAGCACACGGAATAAATGCCAGTGGTTTGCCCTTGCTTATGTTGTTCAATCAGCGATTGTAGAGTTTTCATGCTGGTTCCTAATTGACCGTTTGATCGGCGATAATGACGTCGACACCCATATCGAGGAGTGCCTGATGAGTGGTGTGAGGAATGTTGCTGTCGGTGACCAATACGTCGATTTGATTAGCGGCTCGAATCGTGCAAAAGCTTTTACGCCCGAATTTGCTGGAGTCGGTCACCGCGATGACTTGCCTTGCGACATCACACATGGTGCGGTTGATTTGAGCTTCGAGGTTGTCTGGTGTGGTGATGCCAGCGCCCAGATCGAACCCATCGACTCCTAAGAACAGTTTATCGAACAGGTAAGAGCGAATTTGTTGTTCGCCGTGATGCCCAGTTAATGAGCACGACGCTCTGCGCAAACTGCCACCGACCACGTGTAAGTCGATTTGTTCATTATTGCTGAGTTGATACGCAGTATTCAGCGCGTTAGTTAGAACGACAAGATGCTGCTTATTCGTGAGATATTGCGGCATTAGCCCAATGGTTGAGCCCGAGTCTAGAATGATGGCTTCCCCATCTTGCACTAGTGCTGCTGCAGCGTGAGCAATTTTTTGCTTGGTACTGCGGTTAAGTTGATCTTTTCGGTAAAGAGGCTGATCGAAGGCAAAATTCGGATTCAAATTTGCGCCACCGTAACACCGGAAAACACAGCCTTCTTTCTCCAACAAATTGAGGTCATGGCGAATGGTTACCGCCGACACATCAAACTCATCCGCAAACTCATCTACCTTTCCTGAGCCGTGCGAACGAATGTGCTCCATGATTTTTTGTCGTCTTTGTGTACTTGTCATTACCGTTGCCTTTCTTTTCTTTCATCGACAGCTGAAATGTTCTTGTGTCTGTTGTAGTGAATTAAATCAGGCATGGTGAAACAAAAATGAAAGGTCGATCACAGGTGATTGTCTTTCGTTTTTGGGGTTAAAACCCTTTCGGTTCATGAAAAGAGAAAGGTTTGACTTTCGTTTTAATTTTGATGTTTCAGTCAATAAATACCATCACACCATTGATCTGCGATTTCAGAACTGAAAGGGGCAATGAAAGAGTGAGCCATAGCAAGATTTCGAAGTGACTCATGCGTAAGATCACACTTTTAGCAATAAGGGTAGATAAAAGGTTTGAATAATACTTTTTTGAAGAAAGGAATTGGGAGGGGAGGCTTTACCGCATAATGCGGTTAAGCGACGGTGACGATGTGCACCTCAATGCCTTTGGCTTTGAGAGCTTCTGCGTAGCCAACCGGAATACCGCTATCGGTAATCAGTATGTCGATTTGTTCTGGGCGTGCGATCGAGCAAAAGCTTTGGCGATCGAACTTCGATGAGTCGGTAATGGCGACAACGGTCTGCGCCGACGCAAGCATCTTTCGGTTGACCTCAGCTTCCCCTTGATGAGACGTGCTGATTCCCGTTTCTTTGTCAAACCCGTCTACCCCAATAAATAAGAGGTTAAAACGGTAGCTTGCAAGTAGTTGCTCTCCAGCCGCACCGTAGAGCGAGTAAGAGTTTTTACGCAGGACGCCACCAGTGACCATAACATCAACTCCATCTTGGGTGGCAAGATGGTAGGCGATATTAATGGCGTTGGTCATCACCGTTAAATTGTGTTTGCCTTTTAAGTGATGGGCAATTTGTTCGGTGGTGGATCCGGAATCAAGCAAAATGGTGTCACCATCCTTGATCAAGTTCGCGGCGTAAGCACCGAGCTCGGACTTAATACGGTTGTTGATTTGTTGTTTGTCGCTTAAGGGTTGATCGAATGCAAATTGATGGTTTAGCTTTGCCCCGCCATAACATCGAGTCACACACCCTTGTTTTTCTAAGTAATTTAGATCGTTTCGTATGGTGACTTTAGAGACTTGGAATTGCTCCGCGAAATCATTTACATCACCTTGCTGGTGGGTTTGGATGTGGCTCAAAATGGCTTCGCGGCGTTGTGCTGTGTCAGTCATTGGCGGTTACACGTATTCTGCTATTGGGATAAGCCTAACTTTAGCTCACGTTGCCTTGGCATCAAACAGCTTAAGTTATCAAACAGCTTAAGTTATCGAGTAACTCAAGCTATCAAAAATCTAAGCGGTCAAACTCATTCATAATCGGACTCATCCTTTATCGAATAATTTAGGGGTAACAAACATCCTACATTTGCACAATAAGGCTTCTCGATTTAAAAAATGTGCCAGCGCAGACAAGGAAGCCATCGAGTTAGTGACTGATATACTTACTTGTGCGCGCTGGCACGCATTACAACTCGTTCTTTCAGTTGGTTAAGGTAACAACATCGTCGTACACTCTTCTTTCCCAGCTTTGGATAAATCCGGATTTGTCCATAATTGGGAATACGTAGACAGGGGCGATTTCTGCCGACCACGTTCCTTTCTCGCTTTTCTGAACATTCACTTCTAAATGACCGTAGTGCTTACCACCACTTACGAGCTTTTTGCCTTCCCATGTCTCCGGAGCGTCAAGGTGAGCGAGAAAAACTTGGTGAGGGTTATCTAGCGGGACATCGTATTTACCATCTTTACCGAAATAGGGACCGCGAAGCCCGTCGCCGCCAATACCGACATCGTAAAAATGAATACCTTCTACGACGGAGTGCTCGTACATCTCATCGTGCCCCGCAAATACGGCATCGACACCGTATTTTTTGAACAACGGAGTGAGGACTCTGACTGGCACGCCAGACTGGTTATCTTGGCCTTTTTCAAATCCTTGGTCGCCAGTCGGAAATCCATGTGGACCAACGGAATAAGGCACATGATGAAACTGCACAAAAGTGAATTGAGCCGTTTTTTGGGCGTCTGCCAGTTGTTTTTCTAACCATTGATACTGTTCCGAACCTGGATTGAAGTCGGGGGCGTTTATCCCTGTCAAACGCCAGTTGGTATCTTGGCTCGATTTGTCGGCTTTGCCGTCGGACGTGTCTATGGTGATGTATGTGATGGGACCATAGTCCACTCGGTAATATCTGTCTTTAAATACAGAGCGCTTGCTTCCGTTGTCTGGTACATCAAAATAGGTTTGGTAGCGAGCAATAGCTTGGGCAGAGAGATCTTCTACGTACTCATTTTTGCCGCCATCCGGGCCTGGGTAGTTTTCGTGGTTGCCTATAGCAGGCAAGATGGGAACACGCGAAGCGACATTTCCGAGCTCGCCGGCATTGTGTCGCCAAAATTCATCCCAATCACGTTGTTCATTCCCAGACTCAACCAAATCCCCCGCAATGGCGATAAAATTTGGTTGTCTTGATGAAATCACATTCATGTTCTGTTGGTAGCCTATTGTCTGGTCAACAATATACTGTCGGTCAAAGTCGCCAAATGGTTCAGACCAGCGACGGGTTCGACCTGTCGACTCAGGCTCTGTTTCTGAATCTGAATACACGACAAACCGAACGTTCCCATCTTTACTCGGTGCTGTGGTAAAAGTGGCATTATAGGTTTGTCCATTTTGTGTAACCGCATAATTGTATTCTGTTCCAGCATTCAAGCCAGATAGGGTGACACTGTGAATGTAAGGTGCGCGGGTGTTGGCTAACTCTTTTCCATATTTCTCTATTTCTGTCGGAAAATAGCGTAATTCTTTGGCTTCTCTTGGTGTTGAGGTGAACACTTTATTCTTACCATGTTGCTGTAGTGTCACTTCACCAGGCGATTTTTTATTTGATAACCACATGATGGTCATGCCGCTATCCGTCGGGTTTTGTAAGTATGGGTGAACACGAAATTCTTGGTTAGCAATTGCAGATGTACAAATACCAACACCACTTAATAGACAGGTTGTTAGCCACGGATTTTTCATGTTTTCTCCTAGCGATTTATCAATGTTCGAGTCGTGTTTAAGTATTTAATCAGCTAAAAATAGTTTTATTATTTAACTCGATCACAATTGTTTGATTAAACATCTTATGATGTTTTTTCTTTCAGTTTTAATCAGAGAAAAATGTACACTTTAGATGATGAAATGCAAAGAAAGGAAGTGAGAATTAGATTTTTATAAGAAGTGAAGGTTTTATTATTTAATTATTATTTTTGTATTTCGGTTTCTGGTTGAACACAGTTCACATTTTTGTCGTGGAAACGATGGCTTGTCGGCTGCTACTGATGAAAATTACTATAATTCAGTGGCTTTTGAGTTTTCTTTTCATCGAGGTGGAGTTTTTTAGTAAGATCTAAGGGGAGGTGTAGCTTAGAGGGAATGTAGTTTTTAATAAGCCATGATTTACAATTTATTATTTAACTCCTTCTTTAGTTTTGGTTAAATTTAATTTTATTTTTTTAAACTTGAGAGCTTATGATATTATTTAATAGTGATCATGGAATAAAGGTCACAATAAAAGAGAGCTTACGCTCTCCTTTAATTAACTAGCAATGAGTAATTGCGGTTGGTTACACTTTTTTCCAAGCGCCATCGATACCAGGAACATTTTCGAAATTGGCATACCATTTCGCTTCCCAAGTTGCGCCGTTGTATAACACCCGATCACCTTTACCATAGATGCGTTTTGGATCCCATTCGGTGATTTCAGGACCGTAAGATTGCAGCCACACTTCCGCAACCCCTGGTTCCTCGCTTTGAGTTTGCCATTGAGCCGTAAACTCTTTGTTGCGGTGACGAACGATATCGCCTTTTTGGTAAACTTTGCTCGAATCCCAAGTCGAACCTGCGTCGACAAGTTCAACCAGAACAGGAATAGAGGTGACTGCTGAATTGTTTAACGAGTCGGTGGCGGTTAACTCAATTGTGTATGTAGTAGCTGCTGGCACTTTGAAGCTGATCGTTGGTGTGGTTGTGTTTACCACGGAACCATCAGGTAACCCTGTCCAGCGGTAGCTGATAGTGTCTCCGTCAGGATCAATGGTTTTACTTGCGTCAATCGTGACCGTATCGCCGATAAAGATATCTTTAACTGGCTTGTAAGTTATAACAGGTGCTTGGTTAGGTCGTAAGGTTACTACTACTTCGTCGGTACCTGTTTTTCCATTACCTGTGACCGTAAGTTGGAAGTTATGGACGCTTGTCGCCGTGACGGAAGGGGCAGAGAACGATGCTTGCGAACCTTGTGCCGTTAAAGTTACTGGTGCTCCGCTGACTTGTTTCCATGAATAAGTGATGGAATCACCGTCTGGGTCAAAAGACTTAGAACCATCAAGTGTCACTGTTTTAACATGGCTTATGATCTGGTCTTCACCTGCTCTTGCAACTGGTGCTCTGTCGCCCACGCGCGTACCTAAGATAAGCGGTTTGCTCACAGTCTCTGGCTTGCATCGGTAGCTGTGCTCAACGCCTTTAAAGGTGCCATCACGGTTGAATGCGTCATACGCGCCGCCATCAGCTTTACATAGCTGTGTCCATGGCGTGTCTACTGGAAGTGATAACAAAATAGCATCAAGAACACCGCCAAATTGGTTCGCAAAATCTATACTTCCTTGTTTTGCAACCGCATCAAATGCTGTTTTTGCCGAAGCTTTTGCCGAAGTAATTTCTTCCGGCGTATAGAGTGGTCCAAGTGCATCCAAATAGCTGCTTACTGTTGCCCAGTCAATCTGGCTGGTGTAGTAACCTGGGTAGCCAGGGCCGTTATTTTCGGCGACGTCTTTAAGCTCTACTGCTTTGTACGGTACTTGATATAGGTAACTGGTTCCGAAACCACCTTGGTTTTCTGGGTCGAAGCATTCGTCAATGACAGTTAAAGATGCGCAGTGTGCTCTTACATCCGGTTTTAAAGGATTCAACGCCATGCTGTTAGGGCTCAATCCTCGGTTGTAACCGACAGAAATCAACTTAGTTAATGCCAGTGGATCTTTTGATTCAACGACAAATTCGCCGAAGTTCTCTGAAGATCGCGCCAAAATGTAGTAAGCAAAAATGTTGTAGTACGACGCGCCAATGGCACTCGGGACAAAACTGTTTTTTCCTTGTTCAGGTTTAAACACCGCATTATAGATAGGGGAGGTCATCTCGTAAGGTGCGACTGCTTTATAGACGGAATCTGGTTTGATGCCTTTGTAGAATCGATTAGGGAACATCCTCATCATTTCGCCGTAAGCAGAATACATATGTCCTTCTAGTTGAAAGAAGCCATCGTGTTTGGTTCTGCCGTTATATAGCGTGCTCCAGATACCATAATTGGAGTGATTTGGATCTTGGTCTTTATAGGTTGGAGGTGTCGGATAAGTAAAGGTTTTGGCGTCATAGTCGGCGCCGACGGCACTTTCTTGGAGTGTTTTTGCTGCGTATAGGTTTGCGCTGTGGTAAGGATCATCGATGCCAGTCACGTTTTTGAAAAGCTGTGCGGCGTGCGCCATCGCCATCGCCCAATGTGGTCGTTCATTTGGGATGACGAAAGAATAAGGTGCTCGCCATACCTTTCGCTTTAGGATCGCAATCTCGACAAGCTTGTCAGCCGTGGCTTGATCAGGAGCACTGGCTCGAATTTGATCAAGCTCTGCATCAGAGATATTTAAATCCATCTGCCCTAAGCGAATCGGACCGGTTTTAATCAGCTTATCAGCGGTCAGGTTATAGGTTAATACGCCCACTTCTTGACCCGGCCAAGTTGTGGTCGCGGCATGAGCTGCGGAGAGTGTCATCGTTGCCAACACTGTGGAAACGAATAAAGGACGCAAGGTGAAGCTTTTCATAGATCTTTTACCTCTTATTTAAATAGATATCGGATACTTCTGCTGGCAAGCTATCAACCCAATACTCTAGAAACAATCGCACTGACCTTTAATTTATAAATCACTCGCAAACTTCGGTAATTAACTGAAATAACAATAATTATGTACGTGAGGTTCGTTCAACCTGTCATAGTTTTTGCATTCATTGAACATAAAATGCGCTTAGACGGATTTGTTACCTGAATGCCAAGCGGAGTGAGTAGCTAGAGGTGGCTTACTTCACACGTGGAGTACTTTTCGTGATGAAGCCCTCGGTTGAGGGCTCAGTCGATGGGGTTTTGTTATGGGGAGTACCGGAGGGTATTTACCAGACATCTCACAATAGGTTGCGAGCACTCTTAGGTTTTATCTTTAGGCTTACGTTTGTTCTTAGGCACATAATTTAGAATAGAAATGGGCACTTCTTTTCTTGGTGCGAATCCTTCCACTTCTTTACGCACAATCAATTCACCCATCAGGCTCTCAATCATGCAAAGATTTTTGAAGTTGTCTTTGGATACAAAAGAGATCGCTTCACCTGATTTACCTGCACGACCCGTACGACCAATGCGGTGCACGTATTCGTCTGGCGGGAAGGGTAAATCGTAGTTCACCACTCGGCTGAGTTCGGTAATGTCTATCCCACGGGCTGCAACGCCTGTCGCCACTAAGTATTTTACTTTACCAGATTTAAAATCCGCTAAGACTTGCCCGCGAATGGCTTGGCTGCGACCACTATGGAACGCTTCCGCTTGAATGCCACGTTTCTCTAACTGAGAGACTAATTTAGCCGCTCCATGCTTGGTTTCTATAAAGATAAGTGCTTGGTCCCAGTCATTCTCTTGAATCAAATGGCTCAACAACGCTGATTTCTTGTCTTTATCTACCGTCACTAGCCATTGGTCGATCTTTGGCTTTTCAGCGTTTTGCAGGTGCAAAGAAATTTCGACAGGGTTCGGTACAGCGGTTTTCGCCAAGTCTCGAACTTTACGAGAAAGCGTGGCAGAAAACAGCAGGTTTTGCACATCAACAGGCAAGCGCTCGATGATTTTGTTGATGTCGTCGATAAAGCCCATGTCGAGCATTTTATCGGCTTCGTCGAGAACCAATATTTCCGCTTCTTCAAAATGCACGGCACGTTGCGTGTACAAACCCAGCAAACGCCCTGGTGTCGCTACTAGAATATCGATGCCTTCGATCAGCTTTTGCTTTTGAGGCTTATCATCTACACCGCCGTAAACCACAAGCGATTTTAGGTTTAAATGTTTGGCGTACACTTTAATGCTTTTATTAACCTGAACAGCGAGTTCACGAGTCGGCGTTAAGATTAATGCTCTGAAACGCTTTTTACGCTGAGTTTCTGATTGGCTCAGTTGTTCCAAAATAGGCAGCACGAAGCTAGCGGTTTTACCGCTTCCAGTTTGCGCTGCGGCAATGATGTTTTTCCCTTGCAGAGCAACCGGAATGGCTTGTTCCTGAATCGGCGTCGGGGAGTCGTAACCTTGCTCGGCAATAGCGGTAGTGATCGGACGGCTGAGTCCTAATTTGGAAAATGGCATGAAGAAATCCAATTGATATTTAAGCGTGCACCTACAACACGGTGCAAATAATGGCGCAGATTCTAGCATGGTTTGCAGTGATTTACCCTTACTACGTCAGCTTTGGTAGGGGGTGGAGAATGCGTCCAACTCTAAGCAACTCTTGCATACAATCGTTACAATGAGTTGTGAAATGCCAATCCAAGACACTTTTAGGTTATGGGGTACATAATCACGGGTTGTATTTTTTGCTGTCGCTCAAGTAGAGGTGAGCAAAATGATTCTGTGAGCTATTAGCGATAGTGTGGTAAGCATTGAATAAATGATTATCAATATGTTCTTTCACGTTAGTATTAATACATAAAATATTATTCCAGTGCCTGAATAAATACTGTTGCCTATAAAAACTGGATTCATTTTAATATCTATTATTTTTGATTTTATTTTAGATTAGGAAAATAATGGTACAACAGTTTTTTATGTCGGGTAGCGATTTAGCGTCATATTGTAAGTGAGAGTTCAATGTTGATGGAGTATTGTTTTTTTACTCGAAAGACTGCTAGTAAATAAAGCTTTTTATATACGTTGTGGTTATTTTTTTATCGGTTTTTGAGCTGATAATTAAAAAAATTGATACCAGGGTAGAACTGAATAAAGTTCTCTAAATAAATCACAATAAAGTGGTCTTTTGTTACATTTTTCAATTGGTTGCAGTGTGGTTTTATGAACCTTGCCGTATTAATTTAAAAATTGAAGGTTATTAATTTTTTTTCTTCTTTTTAGATGATAAAAAAAACGAGATAGAGATATCGTCTAAATTTAATAAACTATTTTAATTTTATATTGAAATAATAAATACAACTAAAGTTGGGAAAATAATGAGTACTAGAGGTTTATCAGACGACGAGCTGAGAAGAATATATGAACTACAGCAATCAGGAATTTTAAATGCAAACTCAAGTGCGGTTAGTCTAGAGTCTTCAGCGGTAGCAAATGCTGTTGCAACCAGCGGCGTTGCAGTTGACAGTTCGGCAGTATCGGACTCCATTCTTCAGAGCATCGAAAAAATTGTTGTGTCGGAGCAAAGCTTAAAAGTTGCTTCAGCAACGGAAAATATTCGTAGAGAGATAGTCGGCTCATCATCTCACCAAGAAATGCTTAATGTTTATGATCGCCTTTATGAAGGTGGGTCAATTAATAGTTTCTTTAATGATCAAGTAGGGGAAATTAATCTTCATCATCAAGATAGTGGAACATCTCTTTCAATAGAAACAGTACGGAATTCGTACAATGAAAACGGCGTATTTGCGGATGTTATTGTTTCAAAGTTTGATGTAACAACGGCTGGAATTAGCGCCAACGTTTTTTCTGAAACGCTGACCACCGGGCAAGGAAAATTTGAGCGAATCTCGGTTTTTGGGGAGCAAGGGGGGCTCCTATCAACACAAACATTCCAATTGGGAGCTAATGATGTCTCATTAGGTGAAGCAGGCTGGTCGCAGTTTTCACAGGGTGATTTCTTGTTAAATAGCGCCGTGAACCAAGGTGGCAGTACAGATTTCGACAGCATTCTTTCGGACAGCTTTGGTGGGCTTAATGTAAGTAGCTCAAATCCTATCACTGGTGGAACGACTTATGGAATGGGAAGTTATGACGGTGTTACCAATAGACATGCTTTAGAAGGCATTGCTGACTCTCCATTTGGAATGAACGCGGGTGGTTTTGGTGGAAACTCAATCTACTCTTCTGGTCCTGGAATTGCTTCAAACACAAATTTTGAAAATAATACCCCTTTAGTAGGTGTTAGCTCATACTCAGATCAGTCACCTTATCCCGTTGCACCGGATGTAAGTTTATCATCATTAGATTTTGAGAATACATATGGTGTTGGGATTGGTGCGTCAAATGATGGGATAGGTACTACTTTAAAATTTGATTATAACTCCACCACTGAGAACTTAAGTGTGCAGTTTTCAGGTGGATTTAGTGGTGAGCTGTGTGTTCCTATTCCACAGACTCCAATACCAGACAAAATTTGTATTTCTGGTGAAATGAAAGGAGACGCTAAATTTAATTTTGGTATTACTGGAGGTAATCCAACATTCAATGGAGCCGAAGGTACTGTAACTGGTGGGGCTAAAATGTTCTACCAGGCAGGAGAAAAAGGCGCCAATGTAGCAGCAGGGGTTGAAGTTTCATTTGGTGCTAAAAATGCTTGTAATGTAGAGATAAAAGGAGAAGTATTTCTTGAAGGTACACTTGGTCCTGTTAATATTAAGAAAACAGGCGAAATTGATAAAGGAACGATTGATCTATCCAAAAACTGTGAAGTGAAGTCGAATACAAACACCACTCCGCCAGCTGACACCACTCCTCCAGAGGATACCACTCCCCCAGACGATACCACTCCCCCGGCTACCACGACAGGTGGAACAAGCGAAGATGAGGATGAAGACGATAAGAAACCGAAGAAACCGGAAGATACAGGCTGCGTAGCTCCAGATGGCGGTGAGCCCGGTGTTGGTACAGGTGGTATCTTCACGGGGGGAGGGGTCGATGTTCCTGAAACACCAAAATTTGAGCCGCCACGAGAACCAAGTTGTGGTACACCTACTGGTGAATTTAGTGGCGGCTCTGGCACAGGTGGAAATGATTTTGGAGGCACATTTGGACCAAGTTGCGGTACCATAGCGCCATTACCCAAGCCAGAGAAAGCCACGAATGGAATAAATGAAGGGGATGGAAGACCTGGATGTGGCTCAAATGGCGGTGTACCTACCCCTAACGCAAATAGGCTTTCTCAGGCAATGTCTGGGTTTTCATCTGGAGGAGAAGTAGGTTCTATTTCAGGCTTTGGCTCTGGCATGTCTGCTAATCAGCAGCTAGCTGGGTTGGCAGTTTCAAGCCGATTCTAATAAATTACCCCTTCTCACTAATTGGTGAGAAGGGGTATTTCTAAAGGAATATTTATTTAATGCGTTTTTTAGTTTTTATTGTATTAGGGTTGTTCACCTTTAATGCATTTAGTGCTCAAGTACTGCATGTTTCAGAGACTTGTAAACAAGAATATATTGAAGATCTTCATATGCTCAATACCAAAGATGCTTCCTTATATGCTTACTATCATTATATCGCCAGTGGTGGTTGTCTCGATGTCGATTTAAAAGATGAAGGTCGATTCGACCGAATTAATCAGCACTTTGCCAAGCTGGGTAACTATTCGGCTTATACCGAAGTACACAGCGACTATTCGCAGATAGTAGACAAAGCGAAACAAGGCGATATTGATGCTCGCGCCATTTTAATTACTGCAAATGCTGTACAGAAAACAGCTCACTATAGTCGTTCACCAAAACTTGATGCTCTAAATTTATCCGATCTAGACAAACAACGCTACGTAGCCGAAATACTCGACTTAGCAGACCAAGGAGATGTTCGGGCGCTTAAGTCTGCGCTAGTTTACTATCTATGGCAGCCTACAAAGTTATCTGCTAATTATGAACAGGGTGTAAAAGCACAAGATCGAATCAAGCGCGCCAATCAACTGCTTAATAAATATGGTGAACAATATGCTTGGCTGATTATGCTCCATAATCAGTGGCTATTAGATGCAAAAGACATAAGATGGTGTGCCTTAAAAGACATTCAAAAGAATTATTTATCTGAATTTCACAAATCTTTGGATGACTTTAGTCGTGGTTATCTATGTATGAATACGTTTAACGGGCAAGAGTTTGAACGTATTGGGAGTATGTCAAAACTGGAGAGGTTGGAGCACCTTAGAGCTACTTTAACGGAATATTCTGCGAATATGCCAAATGATAAAAATAAGTTAAAAGTTTGGTTAAATGATTGGGATAAGCAGCTCAATTTATTAGGTTATCATGTGTTGTATGAAACTCCTCTAAGCAAAGAAGTATTAAGCTATCTACTCTATTCCTTACCTTATGGTCCTAATCGTAAACTCCAAGGTTTTTATTGGCTAACGGACGAAAGCCCTAGCCGATTAATGAGACTGATCAGCAGTACAATGGGCAACAACATTTATGACCCTACAAAGAACTTTGACGAGCAAGGTATCGCGTCTATAGCCTCAAGTACCAAGCTTTTTGCCTATTCGCTTCTATATGCCGAAAAATTTAATGAATACTATGACGTAGCATTGAAGAAAGTACTGCCAATGGGTGATCTAACAACGTTATATACATTCTATTTATTGTTTACACTCGATTCATATAAACATGAAACACGTGCATGGAGCGCAATTGAAGCGCTTGAAGTCCATGAACCCGAAATTGCTTCCTCTTTGAAGAAAAACTATTTAAATAAGGGTTTTAAACAACCAGACAAACAAGCAGTAAAAAAAGTTCTTGAGTCATGGGAACCTTATCTACCCAGTTACGGAGAAGGCATTTTCGTAAGAACTAATTTAGCTGAGGATGTTATTCCCTACACCACAGCTGAATTAACTCAGATGATTGAAAAGCTTAAGAAAGATATTAATTGATTTATATTTAGTATGTACGCTGGTTAGGAAGGGGTTTAGGCTATCTGGCTAGCGTTAATTTTACTATAGGAATGTACAGCATTGGGCAAGTTATACGCTAGCACATGGTCTTGTATTCATGTGCTGTTTCAACTATCAGGAAATGAAGTCGAATCTGATTTTTTTAAGGAAGAAAAAGAATCAGTTCATCAATTGGTAAAGCGTTTTTCTAAAGTACATAAGGTGAAGGTTAAAGTTTCTCGTTGTAGAGAAAATAAATTATCTAGCGACTTACTTCCCCTAGCTTTCCTTAATAAGGATGGCACATTCTCTGTTCTTGCTAACTTAAATGAAGAACAAGCTCTTATTCAAGAGTTTGATTCAGAAAACCCACAAGTCATTTCTAGGGAAGAGCTTTCATCTCGTTGGAATGGAAAAGTGATTAAAGTGGTCAGTGGATCGCTTAACTTTGATGTCTCTTGGTTTATTCCAGAATTTGTAAAGCATAAAAAACTCCTGGGTGAAATTGTTGTTTTCTCGTTATTTCTCCAACTATTAGCATTAATATTGCCCCTATTTTTTCAGGTCATTATGGATAAGGTACTAATTCATAGCGCTTTATCAACATTGGATGTGCTTGTGTTTACCTTGCTTATAGTTGGGGTGTTTGAAGTTATACTAAAGGGGTTGCGTGAATATATATTAGCTCATACTTGTACAAGAATTGATATTCATTTAGGCACGAAGCTATATGAGCATCTAATGAAGCTCCCGTTACTCTATTTCAAAACTAGGCAAACGGGAGCGATAGTAACACGTGTTCGAGAATTAGACACAATACGTAATCTATTAACGAGTGCAGCGTTAACCCTTTTTATAGACATTACTTTTACCTTTGTTTTTATCGCGGTAATGTTCTACCTTTCACCTACGTTAACGTATCTTGTATTAGCCACATTCCCATTTTATTTTATTATTGCTTGGTTGTCGTCAAAGCCGATTAAAAGCAAGATTGAGCGTCAGTTTTCTTACAGCGCCCAAAACACTGCTTTTTTAACAGAGACAGTTAAAGGCGTTAATACACTGAAAAGTCTTGTACTAGAGCCAAATTTTAAGAATAAATGGGATTACCAATCACGAGATATCGCGCAATCATCACACTCCCTTCAAAAGCTACAAACTCTAACCAGTCAATGCGTCTTACTTTTACAAAAGCTTTCGACTGTCATTGTAATATGGGTCGGGTCCAGCTTGGTCATGGCGTTAGAAATGACTATAGGACAAATGATTGCTTTCAATATGATGGTGGGGCACGTAACTCAGCCCGTTGCAAAGTTGGTTGAGCTGTGGCAACAATTTATACAAACACGCGTTGCAGTACATAACTTGGGTGACGTACTAAGCCTCCCAGCAGAAAGCAGTCAAAATGAAAATGAACGTACCAAAAAGATAAGAGGAAAAATCGTCTTTGAAGATGTGTGGTTTAGATATCAGCCCCAATTATCACCAGTATTGAAAGGGATTAATTTTTCAGTTTCGGCTGGTGAATCGGTAGGAATTGTCGGGTCGTCAGGGTCAGGGAAAAGTACAATTACGAAACTTATTCAAAAACTGTATATTCCAGAGTCTGGAAATATTTTATTTGATGGTGTGTCTTCAAGCGAGATTTCTACAGATTTCTTAAGAAAAAATATAGGGGTTGTTTTACAAGAAAACTATATGTTTAGTAAAACAGTCCGAGAAAATATTGCCATTCGATGCCCTTTCGTTTCACTTGAATATATTGTTAAAGCAGCCAAGTTGGCAGGTGCACACGATTTTATTACAGGGCTATCAAATGGTTATGATACTGTACTTTCTGAAGGAGGGGGCTCTTTGTCGGGGGGGCAGAGACAAAGAATTGCTATTGCTCGAGCACTTATTTCTCAACCATCAATTTTAATTTTTGATGAGGCGACAAGTGCACTTGATGATGAATCTCAGAGAGTGATTCAAGAAAATATGAAGGTTATTACTCAGGGAAGAACTACCATTACGGTTGCACATCGTTTATCAACAATAAAACACTGTAACAAAATTCTAGTGCTAGAAAAGGGAGAGATCGCTGAAATGGGTAACCATGATGAGCTAATTGATCTAAACGGATGCTATTCACGCCTGTGGAATCTTCAAAAAGATTTCCAGCTAGAAGAGTCTATATGAGTTTATTTAAAAAAATTAGGCGAAGTAATAAATTAAAAGACTATGAATTTTTACCAGCATATCTTGAAATAACTGAAAAGCCGCCTTCTCCCTGGGCAAGAGGAACAGCTATTGCTATTTCTTCGTTCCTTCTGGGTATTTTGATGTGGTCAGTATTTGGTAAGTTGGAAATACACGCGAGCTCTGAAGGAAAATTGATCGTATCTAGCAAAAGTAAAATTGTACAGGCGGTAGAACATGGTGAAATAAAATCTATTCACGTGAGAGATGGTCAATTTGTCGAGAAAGGTGATGTGCTTATTGAGCTTAACCCCATAGGCGCAACAGCAGAAAGGGCTAGGTTAACAGAACAACTTTCCCATTACATGTTAGAAAAATCAAGGTTAGAGGCACTTTTAAAACCCGATCCTGTATCTTCTTTCATTCCTCCTAGAAATGCAACGACAAACCAGAAACAATCTGCTCTGTCTTATTTAATAAGCGAACATAATGAATACGTGAATGATCTGGAAGCGATTAAAGCAGAAAAGCAAGTTTTATTCGCGCAGATAGAAGCAAACAAGGAAGATCTCACCTCACTTAAACGTCTTCAACAGAACATCATTTCTCGTTTGAATGCGAACAAGAAACTCAAGTCATATAAAGCAATAAGTGAAGTGGATTTCCTGACACAAGAGAAGGAACTACTTGAAGTTAATAGAACAATATCCAGCATAAACTCAGAAACCAAAGTACTAAATGCTAGGTTACTGAGCCTCAATGAGCAAAGTGACAGTATTTCAGTAGGAATGCAAAGAGAGTGTCACGAAAAAATAAATAGAGTTGTAAAGACTATTTCTCAGATAAACCAGGACCTGATAAAAGCAGAGGAGAAGTTAAGGCTCCAGACTATTATTTCTCCAGTCAACGGAGTTATTCAGCAACTTAGTGTTAATACCCTTGGTGGCGTTGTCACCCCTGCTCAATCCTTGATGGTGATAGTGCCCAGAAAGGCGAATTTAGAGGGTGAAATTAAGGTATTGAACAAAGATATAGGTTTTATTAACTCCGGTCAAAGTGTGGAAGTCAAGTTAGATAGTTTTCCATTTACCAAATATGGAACAATCAAAGGGGAAGTAATGTATGTATCTAGGGACTCTATCGAGGATCCAAATATTGGGAACGTCTTCTTGGCTCGGGTTAAATTATATCAGGATAGTATTAAGGTAGAAAATAAATATGTCTCACTTACTGCTGGGATGAGCATAAAGGCAGAAATCAGAACGGGAGAAAGAAAAATCATAGAGTACATTCTTAGCCCACTACAAAGATATCAAGACGAAGCTCTGAGGGAGCGATAATAATGGATAGTTTGATATCGCTAGTTTATGCCGCTAAAATTCTAGAAAAAAAAGCTAATGTCGACTTTGTTAAACATAAACTAGGAGAGCAAATTAGCCATTTGGATGATCTAGCGCTATGTCGTTGTGCCAAGTGGTTAGGTTTAAAGTCTAAACTTCAAGATGTTAGGTTAGAGCAACTGGTAGACTTACCAAAACCCGCGTTGTTGGAGATAAAAGGCATCTATTATACTCTTGTAGATAGTGATAATAAATTTGTTCAGTTGTATATGCCTCGTACTAAGGAAGTAATTTCTGTTTCTCTAACTGAAATTGCACATTCTTGGAGTGGTAAAGTAATTTTATTGCAGGACACAGGCTCTAGCTCTGAACAACCAGAACATGGTTTTCGTTGGTTCATGCCATCGTTAGTAAAACATTTATCTCAAGCTCGAACTATTATACTAATATCAGTAATTGTTCAGGTTATTGCTATAGTTACCCCATTCGTATTCGCAAAAATAATAGATAGCGTTTTAGTCAATAGAAGTTTGTCTAGCTTACATGTTTTAGGCATAGCACTGTTATTTTTAGCACTTTTCGAACCAATATTTGGATATATTAAAAATGTATTGTATTCTCATTTGTCTAATAAATTTAGTTCGGAGATAAGCTCAAGATTTTATGGGCACCTTATTTCTTTACCTATTTCTTTTTTTGATACTCGCCCTTCTGGAGAAGTGACTGCTCGAATCCGAGAGTTAGACCAAGTTCGACAATTTGTATCTGGTTCGGCTCTAACACTGATTTTGGATATAACTTTTGTTTCAGTATTTTTACTTTTCCTTTTTTTGCTAACTCCAGTTTTAACAGCTTTATTACTCCTAACTTTGGTCTTTTATTTTATTTTTTGGCTGATAGTAGGAGGAAATTTAAGAAGTAAAGTGAGTGATGAATATAAAGAAAGCGCTAACAATACAGCTTTTCTAACAGAGTCTATTAGTGGAATCGAAACTATAAAGACGTCAGCTATCGAAGATGCCTTTTTTAAAAGTTGGAAGAAAAATCTCGCAAGTCAGCTCAAGGCGAGTATGAAAGCACGTATAGTATCAGTAATTTCTGAGCAAGGAGTTACCCTTATTCAGAAAGTTAGTTCGGCGCTAATTTTGTGGTGGGGTGTTAATTTGGTACTTTCTGGGCAAATTACGACGGGCGAATTGGTCGCGTTTAATATGCTCTCATCACAAGTTACCCAACCAGTATTGAGGCTTGCACAAATATGGCAGGAATTTCAACATTCTTTGATCGCAGTAAACCGAGTCGGTGAAATTCTAAATGAACCAGAAGAAAAGTATTCAGAGGGCTTAGCTAGCTCTGATGCATTACAAGGTAGTGTCGAGTTTAGAGATGTTAAATTTCATTATCCTGGAGAGTCTCAGGAGGTGTTAAAAGGCATTAATTTACATATCAGTTCTGGTGCTTTTATTGGCATCACTGGTGGATCGGGATCAGGGAAAAGCACACTAACCAAATTGCTTCAAGGCTTGTATTCACCTGTTTCTGGTCAAGTTTTTATAGATGATGCTGATATTCAGCTTACAGATTCCGTAGGGATTCGTAGGTATATGAGTGTAGTTCTTCAGGATAGCTGCTTGTTTTCCGGATCCATTCTGGACAATATTAAGATATGCTCGCCTGAAGCGACTGATGAAGAGGTCCTCAATGCATCAAAACTATCGGGAGCACACGATTTTATAATCGATTTATCAGAAGGCTATGACACCAATGTCGGAGAGAGTGGTGGATTATTATCAGGTGGGCAAAGGCAAAGAGTTGCTCTCGCTCGCGCATTAATTACAGACCCTAAGGTATTAATACTAGACGAGGCGACTAGCGCGTTAGATTATGATTCGGAAGCGGCAATAATTTCAAAACTACCTGAAATTACAAAAGGACGGACGGTTATCAGTATTGCGCATCGACTTAATACGATATGCCATTGTGACACCATTATAGTTATGGATAAGGGAAGCATCATTGAAACTGGAAGTCATGAGAACTTGCTAAAACAGAATGGTAAGTATGCGCAGTTACATGATCTGCAACACGCTTAGTCTTTTAGTACTTAGTCAGTCGGCATTAACGCAACCCGTCGCCTTAAAACATCGCGCTATCATCTACTATCAATTCAACGTTGGGATGCAATTTCAATAGGCTAGCAGGCAGTGACGTGGAAATGTCACTCTCCAGCAATCGAGCGAGAATTTGTTGCTTGTGTTCCCCCGTTGCTACTAAGACGACTTTTTCACACTCCATAATGTCGCCAATTCCAATGGTGATACCGAGCGATACCTCGTACTGATTTTTGACCATAGGGTGGTTTTTCGACATAGCATGCAGTGGTACAACGCTTGAGCGATGCGGCAAAGAAGGGGAAGGCTCTAAGAATCCAATATGTCCGTTAAGCCCTATCCCCAAAACGCAAAGGTGTGCAGGTTGGCATGCGGCTAGCCGACTTTTAACGCGCAGCGCTTCACTTAAAATATCACTCGCGGAGCCATTAAAAGAAATATAGTGGTGTGGTTCTATCCCCCACGGTTTTATCACTTCATGGGTCAGTTGATACTCGCAACTGCTGCCGCTGGTTTCGGGTAGCCCAACCCATTCGTCCAGCTTGATGATGGTGACGCGTGAGGTATCGACTCCTAGTAGCTGTTCTCCAGTAATTTCATAGGCTAAAGACGGTGTGCCACCAGAAGCGAGTATGATCCTTGAATCTGGTGTGACTTGAATTTGGCTAGTGAGCATACGGGCAAGGTAAGCCGACACTTCTTGGTGGTTTTTCAATTGAGTGACGTTCATAAATTATCCTTTAATCGCACCAGCTGTCAGCCCAGATACAATTTTTCGTTGGAACACTAAAACCAATACAACGAGTGGAACAGTCACAATGACGGAAGCGGCCATAATGGCACCAAATGGTAATTCGTAACGGCTAGCGCCAGAAATGAGTGCGATGGCTACAGGAACCGTGCGCATTTCATCATTGAGGACAAAAGTTAGGGCGAACAAGAATTCGTTCCATGCCGCAATGAATGCCAGCAAACCTGTGCTAACCAAAGCCGGCCCCAGTATTGGGAAGAACACGTGGGTAATTATTCGAAAGGTAGAGCAGCCATCCATTCTTGCGGCGTCTTCTAATTCTTGGGGCAGCTCCTTCATAAAAGTGGTGATGACCCAAACGGTAAAGGGCAGGGTGAAGATCATATAGGCAAGGATCAACGCCCAGAGTGTGTTGTACAGTTCAAGCAGGTTTATCATGCCCAGCAGCCCAGACAGAATCACGACTTGAGGAAACATAGACACACTCAATATCGCCATCAAAATCGTGGTTCTCCCTTTAAACTTAACTCGTCCCAGAGCGTAAGACGCTGTGACAGAAAGAAATAGCGACACAGCGACAACGGCGGTCGCGACAATAACCGAGTTAAGAATATTGCGTAAAAACGTACCATTGCTGAGGACGCTGATGTAGTTGTCCCACTGGATGCTTGGGAAAAACTCGACTTTGAATAAATCAGCCCCTTGCTTAAACGAGGATACGATAGACCAATAGAATGGAAATAGGGTATACACCGCAATAATGGCGACCAAAATGTAGAACAGCCCTCTGCTGAGGCGATTTCTGGTGTAGTTCTTCATCTTGACTCCTTAGACATTAAGCTATTGCGGGATAAGTACAAATACCCGATCGTCACTAAGGCAACAATGAAGAACAACAGAGTTGAAGCCGCTGCCCCGTACCCCATATCTTGAAAATCAACCAACTGCTTACGCGCAAATATCGACATAGTGATCGTTGACTCACTGCTTCCTGTTAACACGTACGCCAAATCGAACATACGCAGCGCATCCAACAATCGGAATACTACCGCCACCAAAATGGCTGGCTTGATCAGGGGTAAGGTAATGTGCCAAAAGACGCGCCAAGCAGGGACATTATCCACTTTCGCCACCTCGTAGATGTCTTTTGGGAGCATTTGCAAACCAGCTAAGATCAACAGCGTCATAAAGGGGGTGGTTTTCCAAACATCGACGAAGATAATCGCAGCCATCGACCATTGTGGATCTGCTGTCCATGCGATCTTTTCACTCAGTATGCCAATCGACATGCCAATTTGATTGATCACACCATATTGATCGTGAAACATCCATTCCCACATTCTGGCAGAGACGATGGTAGGGATAGCCCAAGGTACCAATACGACCGCACGCATAATGCCTTTGGTAGGCAAGTTCGCATTCAAAATTAGAGCGATACCAAGCCCAATGACGGTTTCTAGTGCCACAGACACCACCGCAAAATAAAGCGTGTTCCAAACCGAATTCCACCAAGATGAATCAGTGAGCAAGTAAGTGTAATTTTCTAACCCTATCCAACTCGCAAGTTCGGGCTCCATTAACGAAGCATCCGTAAACGAGAAGTAAAAATTCTTGAGTAATGGATAAAGGGCGACCACTGCTAGCACTAGCGCCATAGGGAGAATATACAGCCACGCTTCGTAGACTTTTTGTTGGTTGAGCCGGAACCCGACTGATGGTTTACTTTCTTTATTCATACGGGCTCAACCTATTCATCCGTATTTCGCGGCTGAGTGGATTCGCTATCGCCTTTTGGGCGAACGCTATTTTGGCAATCGATATTTTGGCAATCGATATTTTGGCAATCGATATTGATGCCACGGGTATCGAAGCAATGCACATGATCCCAGTTAAAAACCAGAAACACCTCTTGGTTAGCTTCAAGATGCTGCTGCCCATCCAGTGTCACGACAAGTTTGATGCGTGTCCCTACGTTGCAATACACGTAACTTTCATCACCCAATATTTCGGTGTGAGTAATTTTGGCTTTTAGATCGGCTCTCTTTGGGTTGCTTGTTAGAGAGAGGTCTTTCGGGCGAATGCCAAGCGTTATTTTTCTATCCATTATTTTGGAATCCACCATATCAAGGTGGTAACCATGGAAATGAAAGCCGTCAGCCTTCATCTCTCCTTCAATAAAGTTCATTTTTGGTGAACCTATAAACCCCGCCACAAATCGATTTATAGGGTGGTTGTATAACTCAAGCGGCGATCCAAATTGTTCAATGACACCGTTATTGAGCACAACGATCTTGTCGGCTAACGTCATGGCTTCGACTTGATCGTGTGTGACGTAAATGGTGGTGGCGTTGAGTTTTTTATGAAGTGTGGCGATTTCGACCCGCATGTCTACGCGAAGTTCGGCGTCTAGGTTACTTAGGGGTTCATCAAACAAGAAGATTTTAGGCTCACGAACTATCGCTCTGCCAATGGCGACACGCTGTCTTTGTCCGCCTGATAGTTGAGCGGGTTTTCTATCGAGTAGCGACCCCAGTTTGAGGATATCGGCGGCTTTTGTGACACGTTCTGAAATGTCTTGTTTGGGAAGCCGAGCTGTTTTTAAGGCAAACGCCATGTTGTCCCAAACGTTCATGTGTGGGTACAACGCATAGGACTGAAACACCATGGCTAACCCACGCTGCCCGGGCGCAACGTCATTGACGTTTGTACCGTCTATTCGTACATCACCAGATGTTTGAAGATCAAGCCCCGCGATAAGGCGCAGAAGGGTCGATTTTCCACAACCCGATTGACCAACGAACACAATGAATTCGCCCTGATGAATCGATAGGTTGATGTCTCGCAAAACGGGGGTCTTGCTGTATGTTTTGTTTACCTGATGTAAAGACAAAACTTCCATGGGTTGTCTTCCTTTTTTCCCAGAGTCTACATATCCAGATATTATTGAGATCGTGTTTGTTTAAGCTTTCCTTGTTCGCAGCTTAAAAGCACACCTATTTCTGCGAACTTAAATACCTAACCTTTCGCTATTTTAGATGCGGCAAGCGCCGCGCCAATCGTCCCTGCTTTGTTTGCAAAATACGCTTTATGGACAGGAATAGTTTTGCATTCTTCCGCCCATATTCGGTCACGCAGAGTAGCTTCAATACAGTGATGGTATAAGCCATGAGCACAGCCTAAGCCACCACCAAAAATGATGGCTTCTGGGTCTAACATATTGACCATTTGTGCCAGTAAACTACCCAAAACCTCTCCAGCGAGTTTAATGTATTGGCGCTCTTTCGATGCGCCCATTTCAGCTTGCAATAACAGTTCCGGTAAATCGTGATAGCGCTGCGCGGGGTGGCTCATGTTCCAGCAATCTAGTAACCCCGCGCCAGATACCAGCGCTTCAGGCAGATAATTCAGCGGCTTCATATCCGCTGTACACCCAGTGAGGGCACTACTCGCAAAATGAATGGCGTAGCCGTTTTTCCCTCGCCAAGGCACCCCATTATTAAATAAGGTGTAAGCCAGCCCTGTCCCCAGAGACACATAGACGAACGATTGGTATGGTTTACCCGCTCCCAATTTCGCTTCAGCTAGGCCAGCTACTCGCACGTCACTCTCAAACAACACATTGTTAAGAGGAAAATCAGAGTGGCTTAGTGAACGGAGATCGAAATTCCAATCACTGACGATTTCTCCTGAATTGTTCACCAATTCTGGAAAGGCAATGCCGCACCCTTTTACCGGAATATCTTTGATGTTCGCAAACTCAAGGTGGTAAGACAGCAGTTTGTGAATATCAGTAATGATGTCTTTTTTTGGGCGTTGTTTTTGTGTGGCAATCTGAGTTTCGCACAGGATGTCACCTGTGTTGATATCGACCAATGCCGACGCCATTTTTGTGCCACCAATGTCGATACCCACAAAGGCATTGGCGGGTTGGACGTTGGATGTATTCAGAGCGTTGGGGGTCATGACACCCCCATTCCAAGTTGTTTGATGTAAGCGAGGTTACTTTTGGCATGCGTGAGTGCCATATTGTGAATATCTGGGTAGATGTCTTGTTCGATCACCGCGTAACCACGAAAGTTTTGCCTGTCCAGTTCTGCTTTAACTGCATCGAAGTTAACGTTGCCTTCCCCCAGCGGCACCATAACCCCAAGTTCAAAAGCGTCGTCATCACTGAGATTTTTCTGCTTCACTTTCTCTCGAATAGCCGAATTCATGTCTTTCAAGTGGTAGTAGCGAATTCGCGAACCGAATTCCTTAATGAAATCTTCTGGTACTCCACCCGTGTAAAGATGATGCCCTGTGTCGAAACAGAGATTCACGTAATCGGGGTGGGTATCGTTCAGCAGCCGGATAATTTGATGTTCGTTTTCAATACAGGTTGAAACATGCGGGTGAAACACATAATCCAATCCATACTCTTCCTTAACAATTTTTGCTGATTCAGAAATCACCTTAATGATGTGCTTCCAATCCGTAAGGTTGAGGTTGCGATCACTTGGGTGTTTATAAAGGCTATCGCCATCCATAAACACAAAATAGCGGGCGTTTAATGCTTCTAAGGTTGAGCATATATTATTGATGTCCAATCGAATGTTGTTTAAAGCGTTAGGGACAATCAGATCCGACATATGTGCAGCGCCGCAAACGTTCAAGTTGTGGGCTTCCAGTTCGTACTTGAGCTCCCGAATATTCGTCGGAAGGTAACCGTAGGGGCCAAGCTCAATGGTGCGGTATCCACAAAAATTGGCTTCATCCAAGAATTTTTGCCAACTCGGTTGTTGGTGATCTTTTGGGTACCAAACTCCCCAAGAGCAAGGGCAGGTGGCGAGCGTTATCAGGCTAGTCATTTGTGTTCTCCCACCATATTAGTTGTTGTATCGCTAGGGATGTCGTCGATTCCAAGATTGATTGCGATGGAGTCGATGGCTTGCATGACTAAATTGAGATCTTTCTGAGACGCTTTAAGACCTGTTAAAACCGGCGCGTTTTGGGTAAGGGTTTGGTGCCAATACAGAAGCTCAAGGTTAAATTGATCTTGGTAAAATGGACCATGGGTTTCACTTGGGTGGTGCCCCTCTCCACTTTGAAACTCAAGAGTGGTGGGCAAGTTTCGAATGTAAGGCGTTGGGTAATTGATTTTGAGCCTCTTGGTATCTGAGGTCAGTTCGATACTGGCATCCACGCGAGGAATGTTATCGATTAAAATTTCATAAGTGGCAAAAAAGGATCCGTAATCCATCGTTATGGAAATGTGTTCGCCGTTGGAATTAGCAAACGCACTCACCACTCTTTTAGGCGAGTCAATTAGATGCCGCAGCGCGGCCAAATTGTGAATGGCTGCGCCCGTTAGCACGCGATAAGTTTTCCACAATAAGTTGGAGTGCGCTCGACTGCCGAGTAACTCCTCTCTTTGCTTTTGTTCGGCTTCTTTAGCGTGTTCGATTTGTCGTTTATCGTGATCGTCTGGGTAGTACAAATCAGAGACTTGCGGAAGGAAGTGGTCACCTTCACGTTGTAAATCCCTAACGCGCACGCTTTTTATATCTCCCAGATCATCCAGTTTATCTTGAGCCAATGAAAAGGCTTTAGCATAGACACGCATGTAACCAACGGTGACAGAAACCTGATGCCGTTTTTCCAGTTTGATGAGCTCTTCAACATGGCGTGGTAACAAACAGCTGGGTTTTTCCAATAGGACGGGTTTGTTGTGGGCGATGGCGAGTTTGGTATGTTCGAAGTGAAGTGGATCAGGCGACATGATTATGACCGCATCAACAGCGTCATCTTTTACGATTTCCTCAACGGTGTGATAGCCGCTTTTCACGTGGTAGTGTTGGCAAACTTCGTTGACCAAGGTTGGGCTGATATCGAATACTGCGGTGACGCAAAATTTGTCGGGATGGTGAAACAAAGTAGGCAAATGAAGGCTTTGCGCAGCTTCTCCTAGCCCAATCAGCCCAAGTCTAATCGGTGAGTTCAACATAACAGCTTGTCGTCCTTATCTATGTTCGATACGAAATCATCTGAATCCAGTAAAAGTATGGCAGGCAGCAACCCAATTCGCTTTACTGCCTGCCAAAGCACGGCATGGTTTACCATTTACCGCGTTTTTTCAGCCTTTTCAGCTCCGACTCCATTTGTTCAAGCGCTTTATCGGCACTGACCTCTCCGGACAGCGCTTTATGAACTTGTTTCCAAATGGTGTTACTCACTCGGCTGTACTGATCGCCAGTTACCTGTGAAGGGCGGGCAACCACATTGGCGAACGATGTCTGCATGTCGGATAAAAACGGATTTGCGTTTAAAACATTAGAATCGTTGTACAGGGCAGGTAGAGTGGGGCTGTAACTGGCTTCAATGGCGCGGCGTTTTTGCTCGCTCATACCCGTCAGGTAGTTCACTAAGCTCACTGCGGTTTCAGGAGAGCGAGAATACTTGGATACTCCAAGCAGTGCGGTGCCGTAACAGCCAGCGTGGATGCCATCAGGGGCGCCTTTCGGCAGTGCAACCACACCCACTTTGTCTTTGATGACGGAATCTTCCGAATTGGCAAGGCTCCATACATACGACCAGTTACGGTGAAAAAGGGCGTTCCCATTTTGGAAAACACCACGAGACGACTCTTCGTCGTAGTTTAGCGTGCCCAGTGGGCTGATTGTATTTATCCAATTTGACGCTGTTTGTAGAATTTCGCGATTGGCAGAAGTATTGACGGTAATGTCGCCATTTTCATCAATAATTGTGCCGCCATCGGTCGAGCCAAACCACTCAATCGCATTGCACGTTAAGCCCTCATATGACCGACCTTGCCAGGCGTATCCCCAAAAATCTGGATTTCCTGATTTTCGCTCTTTCGCTTGAACGTCTTGCGCAATTTTTGTGAGTTCTTGATAGGTTTGGGGTGGGTTATAGCCGTATTTTTCTAGCAAGTCTTTCCGGTAGAACAACATGCCAGTGTCCATGTACCAAGGAAGAGAAAGGACTCTACCGTTAACTGTTGTTCCTTCTACCGCAGCTTTGAAATGTTGAGAAATACTCTCTGGTTTGGCGTACTCATTCATATCGAGAAGATGAGACTTCAACGCCCCAGGCCAAATGGTATCCAAGATAAGTACATCTATATCTTTAGATTTAGCCGTCAGCAGTTGTTGATAAAGAGGCAATACGTCATCCCAACTTGCTGGCAAGGTAACAACAGTCACCTCGTTGCCGGTTTCTTTTGCCCATGCGTTCGTTCCATCTTTGCAGAGCTGTAACTCCACGCCAGATGAGCTGCAAAACACTGTGACTTCTTCAGCTTGAGCATTAAGCGTATAACTACCCGCCAATATACTCAGCGCTAAAAGTGGTAAGAACTTATTCATATCACCTCCATGTGTTAGGGTCTTTCGACCCGAGTCAACCTGAATTTGCGGATACGTCGGAATCGCACATTTTCGAGTTGAGTAAATAAATCCATTGAATGGAATTAAATGATAGAAAGGTCATTGTTGTATATTTTTTGATCAGTTAATTGTGATCTAAATTTGAATTTATTTCGTAGGTTTTGTGAATTCAATGAGTTAGGGTAAAAGGATGATTGGCGCTACTTGGGGATATTTTCATCATTAAACCGAACGGCTTTCCAATTGTGGGATTTTGTTAACTTGTTTCTCCTCCGATCAGAGGTAACCTAAGGAATCGCTGATTTTAGGCACAGATAAACTTTCGAAAGTAAGAGTACAACAAGGAAGTCAAGGTGAAAGGTAAGAACCACGAACATACCAAGCGTTCAAATCTGAGTGTGGTATTCGAAATTATTCGACAGCACCCTCGGGTTAGCCGTGTGAGCGTGGCGCAGCAGTCTGGGCTGAGGAACCAAACTATCACCAACTTGGTTCGAGAGCTTATTCAAACAGGCTATGTCCTAGAAGTAGGAAAGGTGCAAGGTAAGCGAGGGCAGCCCCAAACGTTGCTAGAAGTGAACCCTGCTTCGTGTTTGTCTATTGGATTACAGATTGAACAGGGGTTTGTGAATGCAAGTTTGGTGGACCTCAATCTAAATTTGCTGGCAGATTACCAAGCTGAGCTAACAAGCCTAGAGCCTGATTACGTGATAAGCCAACTTGATAGGGTGGTAAACAGGTTGCTCGATATAGTGCCGAATTCTCGCCAGTTGCTCATAGGAGTGGGGGTGGCCGTAGCGACCCTGCTTAAAGATGACACGGAACACCACCCAGTTGCCAATGCTTGGCAAGCGTGGGGCAAGCTGGATTTAACGCACAAATTGAGTGAAAAGCTGGCTTATCCGGTTTATTTGGAAAACGATGCAACCTCTGCCGCTATCAGCCACAGTTTTAGTTGCCGTGGAGACAGGCTGGACAACTTTATCTACCTCTATATTGGTAATGGTTTGGGTGCAGGTATTATTACCAACAACCAGCCTTATAAAGGGGCATGGAGTAATGCCGGAGAAATTGGTCGAATTCATTGGCACAATTCAGGTTCGACAGATTACATTGAAACTCACTTGTCGCTGCAAGCACTAAAAACCATGCTGAATTATTCTGGTTCAGATCTTCAGCTTCCTGCATTTATTGATGAGCACTGGGAGCATGATGAAGTAGTGCAACGTTGGATTGATGAATCCGGTCAACGCTTAAGATTTGCCATTAACATCCTTGAAAACTTGTTTGAGCCAGAAAGCATAGTGTTGGGAAGTCAGCTATCCGAACGTGTTATGGAAAGGCTGGTGGATGCAACACTGCCGCTTTTTCCTTCTATTTGTGAGCGCCACGAGCGGACTCGTCAGCGAATTACGCTTGCTAAAGACAGCCTTCACACCGTTTCTATAGGTGCAGCATCGCTTCCTTTGTTTGGCTTATGTCATCCTGATATGCACGATTTGTTTGAATGTTCCCATCAACTTCCACCTACGTTTAAAGCAGTGAATTTGGACGTATAGCCAGAACGGATATTAAGACAACATTGAATAGTAATTTAAATTTAACGCCTCTCTCTGAGGACGACTATGCGACTGCCTACCCTATTTTTAAAGAATACATGAAGCCTACCATTGATGAAGCATTGGGCTGGGACGAAGATTATCAATGCAATGGATTCACCAATAGGCTAAAACCAGAATGGTTCTATTGGTTAGAGTCTGAGGGGAGTAGAGCAGGCTTAATTATTCACAAATCCACATCCGAAAGTGTGCATGTTCATTTACTCGTTGTATTCAAACAGTCACAAGGGCGTGGGCTTGCGCAAAAAGCGATGAACAGGATTGAGCAAGAAGCGAAAGACAAAGCGCTGCCCGTTACTCTTAGCTGCTTTAAAAATAATGTGCCAGCGTTAGAGTTGTATCGAAAGCTGGGTTTTGACGTGATTTCTGAAGATGATTTGTTTTTTGATATGAAAAAGTGGGTGGAATGAACCCAAGAAAAGGCAGACCAAGCCTGCCTTTAGCGGCTCTAATCTCAACGATTAAAGCAGCGCCAGAATCGCCTCTGCTTTACTGCCTTCAAACGTTTTAGGCGGTTCTACGTTCAGTGTGGTCACTACGCCGTTTTCAACGATCATCGCATAGCGCTCAGAACGAATGCCACCAAATGATCCCGTCTCTTTTACCAATCCAAGTGCTTTGGTAAAGCTTGCATCGCCATCTGCCAACATTAGGATTTCGTTAGCGTTTTGCGCCTCTCCCCAAGCTTGCATTACAAATGCATCGTTAACCGATACACAGGCAATGAAATCTACCCCTTTTTCTTTGAACTGATCAGCAAGTACGACATAGCCAGGTAAGTGTGCTTCTGAACACGTCGGCGTAAAAGCTCCAGGTACGGCAAACAACACGGCTTTCTTCCCAGCAAACAGCTCGGTAACCTCATGGGTTGCCATGCCATCTGCTGTTAGTTCGCTCAGTGAACCTTCTGGGAGTGTTTGTCCTTGTTCAATCATTGCTTAAATCCTTCTTGTTATAGGCTGGTGTGAAACGAGTGTACGCCTATTTAAGCGGTGGAAAAACACTAAACCTATGGGGCTATTCCAAAAAAGAGACTTCAGGGTATTCCACTCCGTAGCCTAAATCCTCAAGTAAAGCGATGGTAATAATGCCGATTTTTTCACCATTGGCCGCCACCTCGGGTGTAAGAGGGGGAATAGCATTACCATGAAGGTCATAGCGGATAGGGTCTTCGATTAGATAGTGATCATAAAAATGATCGCCCGATAAAGACAAAGGCAAGCAGGGGTAGTTGTTGTCGTATAGGTGGTTATACCAACGTACGGCTTGGCTTTCTTTTAAGCAATAGGCAGGCCCTTGCATCAATGTATGCGCTTCAGTGTAGGGGACGGTGAGAATGCCAATACCAAATACGTGCGCAAGCTCATGTCGCAAAGTGGTTTGATAGTCAGTTGGATCAAATGAGTCAGCATGGGTTCGTGAATGAATCCACATTGTTGCCGTTACAGGAAACGCCGCACCATTTATATCGGCGTATTCGTCGATAATGGCTTCACCATCGGGTTGAATGCTGTCGGTTATCTTTATGTGAAGGGTAAGCGTATGGTGAGGTGAGTCCCCAACTGACTTCACGTATTGCAACCATTCTTCGGCGGCTTGAACGTATCGATCTTTATCGTAGTGCTTGGCTTGTTCAGAAAATTCTAATGCCAGAGTGATGCCCTCGTTCTTCACTTCTATTGATTCCGCCAGCGTTAAATGGCTGGTTGACGCACATAGAATGAACAGCGCGGGTAGATGCCACCGCTTGGTCTGTGTTGTTAAGTGTTGGAGGTAACCGCGTAGCAATCGAAGTAATATGACCATTGAGGTATTACACTTTGTGAAAGTCCATTTATAGCGAAGAATTATACAAATTCAGCAAAGGAGTTCTGTAAGCGTGTGTAATGGGATCAATAATCGAGACATAAAGTAAAAGTAATACAACGAATATAGTGATTTTCAAAAGGGCAGTTAACGAAAATTCACGATAATCTTTATTAATAAATCTTCTGAAACTCGTTAGTTTTTGTCTTATATTTAAGAGCGAGACTGTGTTCGCTGTACGATAAACAAATAAGTTTTTTAAAAGTGTGACTTTCAGCCATAGTGTATTCACTAATAACGTTTTTATTTTTATAAATTTGCAGACTAAATTAATAATGCACTCATCTAAATAAGGGTGATTGCTATGAGTAAAATTATACTGTACTTCGTTTTGATTTTGGGTGTTGCTGCTGTGGTATTTCTCGATGATAAAAACCCCTCACAACAAAACCAGAAAGTAAAACAAGGAACTGAAAATAATACGGGTTCTCATTCATCACACCAAAACGACACTGGGCGTCATGCAGAGAGGGAAACCGAGAGTGGCGCCGTTAAGCAATTATCAAATAACAACGCAGCCAGCTCTCCTATAGGCGCAGAGACAAATAGCCTTCATCCCGATTTGGACGAGGATGTTCATTTGGAACTTGAAGAGCCTTGGTTTGAAGTGACGGATACATTACCAATAGACAAAATTAAACCGCTTAGCGTAGGTGATGAAAATCTATCCGCCATCGAATTTCGTAATATTGGCGAGTTTTCAAGTTTATCGTCTGGAGATAGCGTACGTTTATTGCTTCCCAATGGTGAAGAAGTTTTAATTTCAATTACTCAAGATAAAAAGCAAGTAAATAATACAAAAACTTGGTCGGGAATTTTTAATTCTAACGGTTACAATTACCCGGCTGTATTTACTTTTGGTGAGAAAAATGTATTTGGTTTTATCGCTCACCCTGATGTTGAATATAAAGTTACAGGGTTAAATAATACTGCGTGGTTGTATGAAGTACCGCAAGAGTACTTCGAAGAACCTTCTCCTCAATAATATTTCAAACTATATACCCAGTACCTTTAGGTCATTTGGGTATACAAATCACCTCAATACTCGTTATATAAAAGGACGAACATGAATAAAGTAGGCATTGCGGCAGTCTTGACCGCAGGATTCTTCACACCTGTCGTATACGCTCAGGCAGAGCAAAAACAGCCAACAGAGGTTATTGAAGCGATGGTAACCGAAATTGACTTGCTTGGTGTTTACACTCCTGGGCTAAAAGCGCATTACAGTGATGATCCTATTAGCGCGATTCAACACAAAGTGAACGTTGCCAATATGATCCATCAAATGAGCAAGACGGATGTTAGCATCAACCTCGTCGGTACTATGGAAGTAAAATACGACGAAGAAGTGCAGAAAATCTCACAAGAGGTGGCGCTGAACAACATTACGCCAGATACCAAAGGCTATACAAACAAAGCGTTCAAAGGTGTCGAAGGGAAACGGGCAGAGTTGGGCGCAGATATGGTGACGCTGTTTCGTACTTTAGACATCAAAAATTCGCCTGATTACACCAAAGAAAAAATCACCAAAGGCGATAAAACGTACAACTCTATATCTAGGCAGTGTGGTCGGGCGCACTTGCTCACCAAGTACTACCACGATAATTCCCCAAAATACATTAAACGAAAGCTTTATAGCCACGTTTATACCAACGAGTGTAAAGACGACACTTTCGTTCATGAGCTAGGGCACAATATGGGGCTGTATCATGCACGCGAGCAGTACTCAGGCAAGCTGCCACATACCAATGGAAAATCTTATTCAGGTGCCTATGGCTATGGTGTAAACGGTCAGTTTGCGACGACCATGGCTTATGGACATAAATTCGGAGTAAGCAAACGTACCTACACATTCTCAAACCCGGATATCCAATGTAATGAGCAACCATGCGGATTAAAAGGCATGGCAAACGCAGTGAAAACCATTCGATACACTGCTCCGCTTATCGCAAAAGTCATGAATAAACCCCAGCCACAGGTTAAAGAAATAGATATCGCTCAATAGCAGAATTTGCATTGGCTTTAGTCATCGCTTAAAAATAAAGAGTGTGGGATCACCTGCACTCTTTATTTTTTTGGAGAGCATGGATGCTAAAAACAACGTTAGAACAGTGGCGAATGTTTCGCGCGGTGGCTGAATATGGTGGATTCAATCAAGCGGCAGAAGCGATACACAAAAGCCCTTCGAGTATTCACCATGCAATTCAAAAGCTGGAAACGTCCCTTAACCTCAAACTATTTAAGATAGTCGGTCGTAAAGCACAGTTAACCCGAGCAGGGGAGTTGGTACTTAGAAGAACCAGTAATTTGCTTGATGAAGCCGTCAAGGTCGAGGCATTAAGTGAAATGCTGAGTGAGGGAGCAGAAACACAACTTAAGATCGCTGTCGACCAAACATTCCCTCCCATTTTGATTTATCAAGCGCTCGAGAAGGTATCTCAGGTTTTTCCTCTGTTAAGAATAGAACTCAGTGAAACTACCCTTTGGGGATCAAGCGAAGTGATAGAGCAAGCTCAAGTAGACCTCGCAATTTCTGGTTTTGCTTTGCACGATCGGTTTAATGAAGAATTGTGCAGAGTCGAGTTTATGGCAGTGGCCAATCCATCTCACCCCCTTCATCAACTGGATAGAGAGCTCTCGCTTGAAGATTTAAAAGGTCACAGGCAAATTGTGGTTCACGATTCTGCGACAAAAGACAAGAAAGACGATGGTTGGCAATCGTCTGACCAACGGTGGACAGTCGACAATGTGAAAACGTCAATTCAAATGATTACGGAAGGCTTTGGCTTTGCTTGGTTGCCAGAACACGCCATTGCCTCTGAAATAGAACACGGAAAGCTGAAAGCATTACCACTCGCCTTTAACAACAAAAGAACGGCTCAAATGTATTTGATTCTTGATGACGAAGACAGGCTTGGTCTTGCAGCAAAAGCTTTTGTACAAGAACTTCGAATGCATTGCTACTAAACGAAAGCTTAGCTACCAAACGAAAGCTTAGCTCTTAGCTACCTCCTCTAACCCATTCTCCAAACCGTCAGACGTGCAAACTCTTGGAATCTCAATTCCTGAAGTGAGCACTTTGGCATTTTCTTCAAACATTCTAATTTTTAGAACGGTCAATCTCATACCTTGAAATGTTCATTTCTTGCTCATCAACCTATGCTTAAAAAGGCGTTGCGCCAATAAAAAAATAAGGCAGCCCCAGTACTTTTTGCTAGGAGGTGATGCCAATGAACACACTGGAAACAATAAGGAATACCTGATGAGCAAACCTGTAGTGGCTGATAACAAGCCCGTTAAAGTCGATCTTAAAAAAGGAGACGACTACTACTTCTGCGCGTGTGGACGCTCCAAAAGTCAGCCGTTTTGTGATGGTTCCCATGCAGGAACGGATTTCAAACCGAAAAAATTTACCGCAGAAACTGATGGAGAATCTTACCTATGCCAATGTAAACATTCGGCAAATACCCCTTTTTGCGATGGTAGCCATAAACAGTTCAGCACTGAACAAGTAGGCAAAGAAGGACCGGGCGTACAAATTCAGCAGGCAGGTAGTGCTTCGGCACCCGCCGCCACAGCGACAAAAGAAGAACCCACCGTAGAGTTTATTCATCAACTGGCTCGAGAAGGCTTGTCTAAGCTTGGCCATCATGGACCCATGACGTCAATGGGGGTGCCGCGATACCAGTTGCCTCACTGGGATGATCTTCAAGTGATGGTCGCTCAGATGGCAACAAAACCTTTGTTAGAAGACGTGGCTGTGAATACAGAATTGGTGATAGGTCCAGAAGCGAAAAAACCACTGACACTCAAAATCCCGTTGTTTGTGTCTGACATGAGTTTTGGTGCGTTATCGGAAGAAGCGAAGGTGTCACTCGCCACTGGCGCAGAGCTCGCTGGTACAGGGATTTGTTCCGGTGAAGGAGGCATGTTACCAGAAGAGCAAGCGGCAAATTCACGCTATTTTTACGAGCTAGCGAGTGCAGGCTTTGGCTACAAAGAAGAGTTACTCCATCGAGTACAGGCTTTTCACTTCAAAGGTGGGCAAGGGGCTAAAACGGGCACTGGTGGACATTTACCGGGGACGAAAAATATCGGGAAAATATCACAAGTACGGGGGATTCCGGAAGGCGAATCTGCAATTTCCCCCCCTACGTTTAAAGACTTGAGCACCGCTGCCGACTTTAAGCAATTTGCTGATCGCGTAAGGGAAGTGAGCGGCGGTATTCCCATTGGGTTCAAGCTCAGTGCAAACCACATCGAAAAAGATATTCAGTTTGCTTTGGACGCCAGCGCTGATTACATCATTTTAGACGGGCGAGGGGGCGGCACAGGCGCGGCACCAGAAATGTTCCGAGATCATATCAGCGTTCCGACTATTCCCGCCCTAGCACGTGCAAGACGTTACTTGGATGAAGTAGGTGCGAGCGGCAGGGTGACATTGATCGTAACGGGTGGGCTAAGAGTCCCTATGGATTTTGTAAAAGCGATGGCGCTTGGCGCCGATGGTGTCGCGATATCGAACAGTGCAATGCAATCTATCGGGTGTGTCGCTGCACGTATGTGTAACACCAACAATTGTCCGGCCGGTATTGCCACTCAAAAAGCCGATTTGCGTCAGCGTTTGAATGTAGCTAAAGCATCGAACCAGTTGAAGAATTTCTTTGAAGCCTCTACGGAGCTTATGCAGGTAATGGCGCGCGCTTGTGGTCATGATTCGTTTTCGAAGTTCAATAAAGAAGACTTGGCCACATGGCATAAAGAAATGGCACAGCTTTCGGGGGTTCGATACTCTGGTTTTGAGTGAATAGGGGCTTTGAGTGAATCAAGGTTTTGAACAAATAGGTTTTTTGAGTGAGCACGGGTTTTGAGTAACTCGCGAATGTATCTCTCGCCTTCTATACTCAAATCACCTCAAGATGCTAGGTTCAGCGAGAGTTGCTTGGTTTTCAGGCAAGGCACCAATTTGCAGATCTAGTGGTTCTAAATTAAGAATTGGTAACGCAGTATGAAAACCAAGCAAACTCGCCTTTGGGAGCTCATCTTCTGTCCCATTTCATCGTCAAAGAACTCGGAAAGGACTCGTCATTCCACTGCGTTCTTCTCCTTGAACTGACACAGAAGATAGAGCTCTGAATCCTGCACCTTGAGGTGGTTTGAGTATATTGTCTAGTAGGCGCGGTTTGTGTAGAAAGCGACGTAGCCTAGACTGCCGTTAGTTAACAATTTTACGAAATTCAGATAAAAGCGCGATGCTGCCGTATTCGCTAAGATGATCATCATCGAAGTAAGCTGGACGACCATCAATGTCGCCATAGCAAGATTGATCATCACAGAAGTATTGGGATGTCTGCAAAATCTGCACATTACACTGATTTTGCAGTGTATTTAACATGTGAAATACGGCTTGGTTTCTCTCATCGTATTCGCTTCTTGAAATGGATACCCTAAATTCGGTATTTCCCCAGAGTAACTCTTTTGCCATGGTTTTTGGGACATTGCGTTTTAACTCAGGGATGGGTTCCAATAGGTATACTGGATTCGATTCAGAAATCGCGCATATTGTGTCGAACATCTTACCGAGCGCCTGTGTTGAATAAGCCTCGCCGCGCTTATCAATGATCTCTTCACCTTCGAAAAACTCTTCTACCTTATCTTTTCGATGAGCCAGTTCAGGTTCATTTGGACCTTGTAGCAATGTGGCGTAACGATTAAGAATCACCACCGGTACGTTAGGGTATTGAGGCAGTTTAGCGAGCTTACCTTCGATAAAATCGCCGCAGGAATGATCAGGGATGCCATGGTTTCTAGTGTTATAGATCCCCTTGATAGTTCGGCAGCCCATCATCGTCCAATCGGCTAAGCTTTCACCATCCAACACCTTTTCGACACTTCGCACAATGCTGGCGGCATGGCTGTCACCCAATACAATGGCGCCCACTTTTCCTTCGCCATACTGGCAAAACTCATCTCGATTGTTTCGAACTAAACATTCGTCTCTTCTTGGGTTTTTGTTATTCGCTTCGTTACTGGCAACCAGTACGCTTGGATCATAGTGGAACTCAGCCCCTTTGGTAATAAAGATACCGGAGCCTAAGATGCCTACAATGGCTACAAACCAAAGTGGCTGATAGGTGAGCAATGGGCGAATGCTAAATGCAGGAATGGCTCGACGCTTTGATTCAATCAGCGCGTGGCTAACAAATCCCAATAGCACGGAAACTGGAATGCCGATCCACATCCAATAAGGTAATTCAAAATAAACCCCTGCTACCACTAACGGCCAGTGCCATAAGTAGATGGAGTAAGACCAAAGTCCGATTTTTTGCATGAATACGTTATGTGTTATCGCACTGCTATCTCGTTGCGCGGCGATAATGAGATACGCACCAAGAACAGGAAATAGTGCCAAATACCCAGGCCATAAAGAATGCTCGGACATCAGAAAATACGACGCCAGTATGAGCACCAGACCAGTATATTCGGTAATTGCCTTGTGTTTTGAACTCAAAGAGAGTGGGTACAAGAATGCAACGCCGCCAAGAAGCATTTCCCAAGCACGAGTTTGCAACATGTAGTAAGACGCATCTGGCCAGCGATAGGTCATCAGAACACTGCCTAAAAAGCCAATCACGGTAGCCGCTAATACGGCTTTCTTTAATGTTTCTAGCGATAAGGTCTTTTTGAGCGCGACTAAAATAACAGGGTAGATAATGTAAAACTGCCACTCAACGGACAGTGACCAAGTATGAAGTAGCCATTTCTCGTGAGAGGCGGCGTCGAAGTAACCCGACTCTTTCCAATACACCAAATTTGAGAAGAACCCGATGCTTCCTATTGTGTGTTTACTGAGGTCTTTATAGTCGACTGGTGTTAAGTAAAACCACCCAAAGATAAGTAGGAAAAGGCACATCACCGCTAAGGCAGGGATAATGCGGTTAGCGCGGGCGAAATAAAATCGAAGTATGGAAAAGTCGCCAGAATCTAACCCCTTAAAGATGATACTGGTCATTAAGAAACCAGAGATGACGAAAAATACATCAACCCCAGCAAACCCCCCAGGTACCCAACTCGGGTTAAAGTGGAATAACACCACTGCGATTACGGCTAAAGCCCTCAGCCCATTTATGTCTTTTCTAAATTTCATATCGCTTTTCTAATTCTCATATTGTCGTTATGTCAAATTTCCACCTTGCTTATTGAGCTCTATGTTATTAGAGAAATGAGCAGAGTTTTGATGTTGAATTAGGATTAGTCCTTATTTCAAACATTTGTGTTAGAGACGGGTTAGCTTTATGTCATCCTTTCATAATGAAAGGCTCATGATGTCTTTTAAAACATCCGTAAGTTAAATGTAGTAAAGGATGGAAGCGATATTTAACAAGCTCTAGAACGGCATAAACCATAATTGATAGCAATGTTAATAAAATTTGTTTTATATCAAATGGTTGCCGAGATATTTGCTTGCTCGTATTTTGATATAGTTTTTCAAGTGCATTCAACGTCGACTTTTTGCAGCAATGTTGACGAGAAAAAGGAATAATGCGTGCTTCAGAAATGAGAAAGGGCAATGACCATGATTGAAAGGAAACGCGGTAATTACCAGGGAAGAAACAAATCATCGGCTTACAAAGATCTTGTGTGGACGGTAGCCACGTCTTCAGATACGTCTCTCGATATTATTGGGCAAACCGAACTTACGTTGAAAACCATCCAAAATAACCTGAATGAATTGAACAGTGACAAATCCAAAATCGTATCTGCTCAGGTTTACATCGCTAACATGTCCGATAAGCCTAAAATGGACAAAGTTTGGTGCGATTGGATGGGAAGCAACCCCGACCACTGGCCGCAAAGAGCGTGCTTAGGTGTGGATCTAGAAGGGGATGTATTGATTGAAGTCACTGTGACCGCAATCCGAACCGGTGCTTTTTAATTTACTTATTTCACAATTTTCAAACATTTGTATTACATATCAGAATTTAGGAACTAGTATAAAAACTCTAAATCAAGGATGGATAGTATGGATTCAATGCTTAAAGACTTTCCTGTGGTAACTGAAATTCAAGTTGCTTGGGGAGAAATGGATGCACTTCAGCATGTGAATAATGTGGTGTATTTCCGCTATTTTGAAACCGCTCGACTCGATTACTTCAATAAAATCGGTCTTTTAGTCGATATGTCTAAAACGCACATAGGTCCCGTGTTACGAGATACACAGTGTCGGTACAAATTGCCGATCACCTATCCAGACACCCTTTTTATTGGCAGCCGAGTTATCGACATCCAAGATGATCGTATTACGATGGAATACCAGGCATTCAGTAAGAAGTGGGGAAAAGTCGCGACAATCGGCACCGCGACAGGAGTGATGTTTGATTTTAAAGACAATGTTAAAACCGATATTCCAGAGAGTGTTAGAGCTTCGATTTTGGCGTTAGAAAAGCAGGTAGGAAACGCACCGGATAAATAACCTCAGTTGTGGAATACCTGATCAAAAAAGCCAAACAAGAATAACTCTGTTTGGCTTTTTAGTCCGTGCTATTTCTGGCGGCGGAAGTTTCGATTTTTCGAGGAGCGCTCTTTGTGAGCAGAAGCCGCTTTAGCTTGTGACTTTAAAATAGAATCAACGGTTAATACCATTGGATCTTTCGGCTTAAGACCATGTGGAAACGTGCGAGCACGGGGCGGCAAGTCATATTCTTCAGCGGAAGCTCGTGGCATACGTTTGAAGCGGTAAAGGTAGAAGTTTTCGATCTTCTCTCTCGCCCAATCGGTCTTTTTTAAATATTTAACGCTGCTTGCTATCGATGGCTTGGTATTAAAGCAGTTGAATCGCATTGCAGTATCAAGAATATCCCAACCGTAAAAATCGACCAATTCTTGCAGCAAGGTTTCTAGCTTAAGCCCGTGCAATGGGTTGTTTTGTTGTAGTTCAATTCTTTCTTCATCTGTCATCATAGCAAGTTCCTAAATTCTTACGCTTACCGAAGCAGGTTGGGTCTAGTTCAGAAGGGCAGGACTCTAACAGAAATTTGCCTGTTACCCTACCGCAATACTCAATCTATAGATAAGAAGCTCTAGCACCTTGAATATATTCTAGCCGAATCCGCTTACTTTCCGGCGACACCGTCCATGACTTTTGTGAGTAGACGAAGTAATTCTTGCTGTTCCTTTTCTTCTAAGTGAGATAACGCTTTTTGATTCACTTGGTTAGCCAAAGGCTGCAAAGTCCCTTTTAGTTTTCGACCTTCCTCTGTTAGATAGATTCGGTAAGAACGGCGGCTATTTGGATCGGCTTGTCTTTCAACCCAGCCACGCTCTTCCAGTTTATCGAGGGTTCTGGTGGTCGTAGAGTTTTCGATACGAGATTTATCTGAAAGCTCTCGCTGAGTCATGCCTTCTTGTTCCCAAAGGCACATCATGGTGGGCCAAAAACTTTTTGGAAAATCGTGTTTAGCCAGTTCTTGTTCCAGTAGTTTTGCGACATGCGCTGCGACAACGTTCACTTTCCACCCAAAGCTTTTTTCTCTTTCAAATATTTCGCTCATAGTCATCTCTTATGCAAGTGCAACTATTGCAATGGTAACGGAAATTGCGATGGCTAGCACCACTAAGGCACGAATATTCGAAGCAAAATAGACGGTTACGTTAGTGTTTAGGCGTTTTTGAATGCCAGTCACCATTGCCAAAGTCAGTGGTATTCCTTTGTATTTATAAAAAACGATGGCTCCGACATGCAAAGCAATGAGAGCCGGAAGGAGCCTAGCACAGATCATATGCATGCTTTCAATAACGAAAAATACATCGTCTGTTAAGACGTTTTCGGCAAATGCTAACCCATCAAACTGCCCTGCGATTGCCATTCCAGATAAGCATTGAAATAACAACGCGAATATCATCAAGAACGCCATCCACCCGCCTGCTGGGTTGTGTCCAATTTGGTTCGACTTTCCGGTCTTAACATACCTAACGACAGTACTGGGTGATGCCAAAAATTGTTGAAAACGACTGGTTGTGCTCCCTATTAACCCCCAGCATATCCGCCACATCAACAAGGTGAAAAGTACTAGTCCTATTTGGATGTGCGGTCCATTACCTGAAAAACCTGATCCTAACAGTGCAATAAATAATACGGCTTGTAGCCAGTGGTAAATACGAGTTGGTAAATCCCAAATTTTCATAATGTCGCCCTTTAGTTGGTTGCTTTCCCAATAATGTAATTTGCAACTGTTGCAAATGCAACTGTTGTGTTGTAAATTATTTTGGTCGTAACAAAAAGGCGCACATAACGGCGTCAATCGAACTTATAGGTGTCCAAAAGATGAGAGCGTCTAACAAAAGGTTTACCAAGCTAGTGACATACGTGGCGTTGTTTATGCCAGCCTGTGTATTGGCAAAGCACGGCGATGCCATTGAATCGAGACAAGAAGCATTTTCGATTATTGAAACCAAGACCGATGAAGCCGTCGATTTGATCGGGAAGTCTGAAATAGATTGGAACGCGGCACTTAAAGCGAGTGATGTTCTGGTTGAAAACAGCGGTTTATTGTTCAATGCGTTTCCACACGGAAGCGAGAGTGGGAGTAAGGCAAAAGCATTAGTTTGGAGTAAGCCTGAAAAGTTTGATGCCCTGTTGGTTGAACTTCACAACGGGTATGTCTCTTTTCAGCAAGGGAGTAAAGAGCAGGATTTATCGTTAGCGGAACAAGGGTTAAAGCAGGCAGAAAAGACTTGTCGCTCTTGTCACCGAAGCTATCGATCGCGTTGGTAGGCACAAAATATATTTGCTGGAAGGCAAACACTCGGTCTCTTCGCAAACTCTGTACCCAGCGAAGATATCGAAAATCATTATAAATTGAGGTAAACCATGAATAAATTTTCTAAAGCTGTTTTTCTGGTAGGCGCTATGTTGTTCACAATGTCGGCCAATGCGGTCGATTTTGGTGTTGAATTGGCATGGAACACGAAAGACCAATCCAAAGTACTGAAAGCGATGCCTGAGCAAAAGGCAGCATTCGGACAATTGATTGAAAAAGGCGATGTTAAAGATATGTACATTTATGATAGCGAATTGGACGGAAAGCCCACTCGCTTGATTCGCTTCGTGATCAGTGGAGACAATGAACAGCAAGTAAGAGCAACACTTAAAGAGCTGCCTTTGTACAAACAAGATCTAGTGAAGATTGCCGCGATACAAGCATTGGGGCAAAAGTGGCTAGATAAAACGCCTATGGTGTACAACTATGGTATTACCATGACTTGGAAAGAAGGTGTTGATCCAATAGAAATAGACCGAGTACTGGGGATTGATCTGCAGCGTGTGGTTAGCTTAAATCAAGCGGGCTTTTTGACCTCTGCATATTTGAATACTCAACAGGTAAGTGACGGCGTAACAAGACCTGTTTACCATGTTGCCTTTATCGCCAAAGATGAAGCCCATGTCCGCGAATTAGCAAAACAATTTGAAGCTATTCGTATGAACTATGCCGATATTCAGGTTCAGCCTTTGGGTAACAAAGTCAATTTGGACGCACTACTTGGAAAGTGATCGTGTATTGCTCGCTTTTATAAGCGTATAGATAGGGCAGCTTCGGCTGCCTTTTTAGTGAGAGTGGAAAAGCGATTGATTAGTTGGTAGAAAAACGATTGATTAGTAGATAGAAAAAATGGGTGATCGGTTGAATTCGTAGGACGTAAGAAAAGAGGGTGAAATCAAAACACCGACTTTTGAGGTTTTATGAAAACAAAAAAAATCCGCTTAATTTTGGGCGATCAACTGAACTATCAGCATTCTTGGTTTCGCCAAGTGGATGAATCGACGCTTTATCTGATAGCGGAGCTAAAACAAGAAACGGATTACGCGCAACACCACATACAAAAGGTATGTGCTTTCTTCTCTGCAATGGAAGCTTTTTCTTGTTGGTTGTTAGATTCGGGTCATCAAGTTAAGTATATGACGTTGGATGACACACAAGCCTACAAAGACCTCTCTGAACTTTTGACCCAGTTGTGTCGACAAACTGGGGCAACATATCTTGAATACCAAAATCCAGATGAATTTCGCTTAGCTCAGCAATTAAAATCTTTAAGCGTTGAGGGAGTAGAAGTTCGAAATGCAGACACAGAACATTTCATGCTGAATGCGGAGCTCATTCCTGCCCAGTTTCCTAAAGGGAAGCATGTTTTAATGGAGCACTTTTATCGGCGCATGCGTAAGCAATATGGCATTTTGCTGGATGCGAACGATAAGCCTGTTGGAGGTAAGTGGAACTACGACGCTAATAATCGCAAGAAGCTCAAACCCGCTGATATTGAACAGCTTCCCGAGCCACTTGTGTTCGCTAACGATGTTAATGGCATCTTGCAGCGTTTGGAAAGGCACGATGTAAAAACCATCGGGCATATCGATGGCTCCCTGCTCTGGCCGGTAAATCGTTCTCAAGCACTGAACTTGTTGGCGCATTTTTGCCAGGTTTGCTTACCCCTTTTTGGCACTTTTCAAGATGCGATGACCAAGCAACATAAAGCCAAATGGAGTCTGTATCACAGCCGCCTATCTTTTGCGCTCAATGCAAAAATATTGTCGCCTATGGAAGTCGTAGATGCCGCACTCACTTGTTATGAACAACCCAATAGCTTGGTATCACTTGATCAAATCGAAGGGTTCGTGCGTCAAATAATCGGTTGGAGAGAATATATTCGTGGGGTTTATTGGGCAAACATGCCGGAATACGCACAGAAGAATCATTTGAATGCCACGCGCCCGCTTCCCCGTTACTTTTGGACGGGCGAGACCCGTATGCACTGCATGAAACAAGCGATTAATCAGTCGTTAGATTACGCTTATGCCCATCACATTCAACGTTTGATGATCACGGGGAATTTCTCGCTGGTAACGGGGTGTCATCCTGATGAAGTCGATGCTTGGTACTTGGGTATCTACGTAGATGCGATTGAATGGGTTGAAATGCCGAACACTCGTGGGATGGCACTGTTTGCTGATGGTGGCGTTGTTGCGACCAAACCTTATGCAGCCAGCGGCTCTTACATCAATAAAATGAGTGATTACTGCAAAGGGTGCCACTACGACGTTAAGCAGCGAAGCGGTGATACAGCCTGTCCGTTTAATGGGTTTTACTGGCGATTCATGAATCAACACCGAGAATTGCTTAGTAAGAACCCACGTATCGGAATGATCTACAGAAGCTGGGACAACATGGATTTAGAAGTGCAAGAGGCGATCTTAAAGACCGCGGATATGAATTTACAACGTATTGAGGAGCTCTAACTTGAATAGATTGGTGGTGGCAGGAAACGGAGGTATTGGCTTTGCAATGGTGAAACACCTGCTAAAAGAATACCCCGAAGATAGCGTTTTCGCGACGTATCGACGCAACCTGCCAGAATTATCTGATCCGAATTTACGTTGGATACAAATGGATGCTGCTAGCGACGATTCCGTAAAAAATGCCTTAGGTCAAATTCAGACACTAGATTGGGTCATCAACGCTGCTGGCTTTTTGCATTCACACGACCATTCACCAGAAAAGAATATTCAGCAAATAGACAGTGCGTATTTTATAGAAGCGATGAATTCGAATGCCCTGCCTTCGCTTTTGCTAGCCAAGTACGCCTTTCCCTTACTCAGAAAAAGTCGCCACCCTATGTTTACCGCGATTTCAGCCAAAGTCGGCAGTATCAGCGATAACCGTTTAGGTGGTTGGTATAGCTACCGAGCATCCAAAGCGGCGCTGAACATGATCATTAAAACACTGAGTATCGAGTGGGGTCGCACACTTCCCAAAGCAACTGTACTCGCTTTGCATCCGGGTACTACCGATACTCATCTCTCTGAGCCTTTTCAGCGTAATGTTCCTGAAGGTAAGTTGTTTACTCCAGAGCGAGTTGCACGCGATCTGATCGCCGTCATTGAAAGTGCCGAACCATCGCAAAGTGGGCAACTGCTGGCTTACGATGGCTCGGTTATTCCTTGGTAGAATGCTTTCCCGTTCAATTCACCTTACCTAACACTTTTAGCTCTTGAATATTATTCCACGCTTGCAAGTGTGTATTTACAGGATCATTGTTTCCGTTGCAGGTAAGGCGAATAAAGTTAACGCCAGATCTCTGAATGGAAATAGGAATGAACTCCGTTGTGTTTCCGGGGGTAACTGTGCTGTTTAACGGCTCAAAATCGATGCCATTATTACTGACTTCTACATCAATGAAGTATTGGCGAACATTCCCTTTAGCCTGTGCAATAAGCAGTTGAGTCACGTAGCTTGTGCTCGAGAGTTCAACAAGGAAATGAATGCCTGTTCCTTTTGCTGTCCATTTCGTGGTGATGTCTCCGTCGATTGCCATTTGTGGTGTGTGATTGACGCGCGTTACAGAGGCGTTTACGTTTTTTATCAATAACTCACTTTCTAGAGAGGAAGAGCGGTAATCTCCCAAGAACCCTAAATATCGACTGTCAAATGGGTTCGTATTCTGTGGGTGGAGTGATGGGAAAATCACATCAACCCCTTCTTCACTTAGTCCCATCCATCGACAGAGCGTCGCACCCATCTGTTCGGAAGATTGAGTAGGAATGAACTTATTCTCGTAAGCGTTCTCTCCATCTCGTACAAACTCAGGGAAAGTACCGTAATTCACGCCGCCATTAATGGCGTTACCCACCACAATTTGATTACTGCCCCAACCATGATCGGTGCCTTTATTGCTATTATTTTGAATCGTACGACCAAAGTCCGACATCGAAAATGTCACCACTTGGTCAGATAAATTGAGCTCATCTAGGGTCATGTGAAAGGCGCCCACCGCTTGGTCTATCGCACCCAGTAGCCCATCATGTTTGCTTCTTTGATTGCTGTGATTATCAAACCCGCCCATGTGAACAAAAAATACTTGCCGGCTGTGCCCTAACGAACTCGCAGCTTGCATCATCCGGCGAACCATTTGAAGTTGCTTCCCTAAATAGGAACTGGGGATACGCGTATCAGCTGGGTAAGTATTAAGAATGGTGTCAATTTCTACTTGGAAATCGAGAATGCCCTGCAACCGATTTACATATTCTTGTTGGAAGGGAGAATCAAACGTTGTCGCAGTTAATTTTTTAAACTGATTGTTTACTCCGTTCGAATGGCTGATTGGGTACATTGCTCTCACGCCACCGGAGGACACCTGAATATCGTTTGAACTGCTTCCGGTGAGCAGTGAATTTCCGGTAAAGGAAATAGAATCCGACACAATGGCGGCATCGTTACTTAAAATATCCATCATCATGCCTGCCCAGCCATATGGGTGGTATTCGCCGTCCCCCCAACTGGTCTGCCACGCTTTTTGCTGTTTATTGTGAGCGCCCAAATTGCTGGGTTTTTTAACATCACTCCAATTGGTTTTGTCTGTCGGCTCTATCAGGGTACCAATGTTGACCAATGTGGTGGCGGTGCCTTCGTTCATCATGGCGGCGAGGTTCGGCATCGCTGCGTTAAGTGCGACTGCTTGATTTGCCTCTGTGTTGGGAATGGGCAACGAGTCTTCTGGCAATACGTGAATATCAGGTCGGGCGGTAACGTAATCGGAATAGTGGGCACCACCATCGGGTATCAGCAAATTAAAAGAGTCATTGCCGCCATGCAAAAATAGACAGACAAGCGCTTTGTAATCGTTATGTTCACTTGCCAGCGCATTGGATGTGGGTATCGTTAGAGATAGAGGCACCATGCCAGAAAGGGCAGTTGCTGATGAACCTTTTAAAAAATCTCGGCGTGTAATAGACATAAGGTTACTCCTGTACCATGAATTCTGGGGAAATCAGCGCCATAAACAGCATTTTTGGCACGGCGTAATACTTGTTGTTGTGTCCATCGTAAATCGCAGCAACACGCTCAAGGACATTAGGCGATCCACTCCCATTGAGAAAACGTGTATTGATGGCTTCGATTAACTCATCTCGTTTCCCTGCTTCCGCCAGTTCTTCTAAGTCAACGGGGGCAATGTAGAGCTCTGTTTGCGCATTCGAGTTACTGCGGTTTTGACCAAAATCCAATAGCGAGCGGTAAAAGAGGTTCGATAAATCAATGAGTGACTGCCAGTCGATGATTGAAAGCTCAGGAGAAGTAAGGTTCCGATCCAGCAAGCCACCCGATGGGGTATCGCTGGGTTGGAAAAAATTAAACACCGACGGCGCGCCGAGAGGGTATTGCCTGAACGTGTTTTTGTAGTCCATAGGGTTATAAACAATATCGCCATTTTTGCCGGGGTAGGCATCCATTGCGCGGTACAGGTAGGTCATTGCCAATATGGGCTCTCGTACTTTGGCAAGTTCAGGGCTAGCTGGCTCCAGAGTCGCAGGGTCGGTGAGTATTGCTCGAATAACATAAGACAAATCACCATCTGATACGGTAAATGCACTCGCGACGCGGGCAACGTAATCTTGGGTGGGGTTGGAAGTGACTAAGCGCTTAATCAATAGCGTGCAGATAAATGGGGCAGTGTTTGGGTGGCGGCTGATTTGAAGTAAAAATTGTTCTAGATCTTGCAAAGCGGTTTGCCCAGCAGAGTATTGCTCACCCAGAATCCACTTCTCATTCATGTCGTGACATTCATTATTCTCAACCATGGGGCTGATCAGATTTTCTCCGTCGATCTCCCAACCCGTAAACACGCGAGAAAGTGCTTCAATGTCTTGGTCGGTATAGGTTTCAAGCCGGGTTCCTGTGCCGTCCGATACGGCAGTGCCATCATCGTTTAGGGTATATAACCCAATTGAAAATAACTGCATCACTTCCCGAGCGTAGTTCTGATCCGGTAGCTGCCCAGTCATGTTTTCGGGCTTATTGCCAGCCATGGTCAGAAATGTCCCCATAACAGGGGAAAGCGTTACGCTTCTGAGTAAATCGATGTATCGACCAAATGCCCCATCGAGCAGTAGATCATAGTAATGGGCTAGTGCTTCAGGATGCTCGGTGAGATTAGCGTCGCGATCGCTTACGACAAAGATTTCACTGAGTGCGAATGCGACCCGCTGCCTTAGCTGTGCCGGATCCCATAACGCGGAATCGAACCAAGCGCCGACGCGACACTCTTGGGTAGGCTCGTTCAAGTTGCGTTGTGTTTGTTGGTACTGAGTACGCTCTAATTGGTTAAAATGGGGGAGTTCGATTTGTAGGTTTATCCATGAATCTCTGTCGTCCAGTGTTTGAAATGTTGCGAGTTCATCCTGTTTAACGCCCATGGTAGCCATGTCCAGAAAACGCGATGCTTGCTGGTGGGTCAAGTTCTCCATATTTTTCTCCTAACTAAGCTGACATTGCTTTATTTATTGGCTCACTGTTTGATTTTGTTTTGCGAGCTCAATTAAGAGTAATTATGAAAATGATTGTGCTATCAGTATTTATTTTGAACAAAGAATGAAAAATAGTTTGATTATTGGCTCATTAAATATGAAATTGAATGTTCATTAAAAAGAAGAGTTTCGACCATTTCTTCATTTCGAGGAAATAGTCGGAAATATCTAGGCTTTGTACTATTTTTTTAGCACGAGATTATGGGGTTTAGCTTTAGGTGTTTATTGAGTATGCCTTTCTAATCGGCTCATTTTTTCCAATTGGTTAGAAGCTCAATGAATACTTCAATGAAGAATGTATGATTTACTAACAGTGATCAAAAGTACCGAACCATCGAAAAGTGAGTTGTTACTAGCTTACGATGGCTCGGTTATTCCTTGGTCGTTCCGTTAGGCGACTTCGACAGTATCGCCATTGTTCTTATGCGGTTTGCGTGTTCGTCGCAAGGTCCAAAGTTGGAATAGGTGATAGGTCAGTGCCGAAACAAAAACGATGACCAGAGTTAGCACTGCCAGCATGGTTGTTTTTAGAGATTCAGCGATGTTGGTATTGATGTGAATAACAGGTTTACCTTTGTGGTTTCCGATTTCGGTAATGTAGCCTCGCGTTTGAATCTTTGAAGACGTGTTTATGTCTTCTAAAAGTGTATTTAGCTTTGTTGAAGTTAAGTTACTGTTCACGTCTCCAGACCATTTTTTCATCATAGATCCAATTGGAGGAGAATAAAGGCGCTCTCTAGATGTAAGATAAACAAACACTTGGCTTTGACTGCTGAGTTTATCCATGTAGGCTGAAAATAACTGCCTTTTTTGAGTGAAGTGTATTTTTTTAAACGCGGTGCCTAGACTTTTTTCTGCGTCTTTTTTGCTCATTAATGCAAAACCAAAATCGGTCTCTCCATTTAGTATATCTGCCCAACATTCTTTGTTCAGGCAACGCCCGGACGAGTCTTTCTTCCAGATTGAAATAATGGCATTTTTAGCTCGGTCACAATCAATTTCTGTCAGGCAGTATTTTTCTACAAATTGAGCGAGCTCTTGGAGTTTATATTCATCGTAATAGGTGTTTGCTTTTCTATCGACGACCGTATATTTGTATTTATCTTTGCCAGCAGAAGCTAATGCCATAGATGCTAAGAACTGGTATTCACCTTCAGACATTAGAGGGTAGAGGTCTAGCTTATGGTATGTATCTAAGGGCTTTGAGTAACCTGGTGCAATGTCATTAAAGTGAAAATCGGGTTGGGTTAAACTGAAACCGAAGAATTCACATCTCGCGTGAGCGTTTTCTCCAACAATGCAGTGTCGGTATCCATTTAAACTGACGTATTGCCCCATTTCGGCTTGCTCTGCTACTTGTTGCGGTGTGGAATCAATGATCAGTACATTCTTATTATCCTTTAGGCTTAATCCTATTTTGATGTCAGACCAATTGATTGTGCTGGTTGCGATGATACTCAGCATAAGAAAACCCGTCATGAATCCCCATTGCTTCTTCTCGGCACATGAGGTTTTTTGATCATCGTACGTTCGAAACCACTCGTTTTTTAAAGAAAGCATTTCCCGAGTATCTTGAATCGTTTCAAACTCGACAATATCGCCGACATTGACTGCCATAGCCCAGCGTATGGGGGCTTGAAACTCTACCGTTTGCTCAAAATGCTCGAATCCAATCGTGGTGTGATTTGAATGTTGGCGGATGGACTCAACTTTCCCTTTTGCCTTTGTCACTGTTTGTTTACTAGCTGTGGTTTTGGACGTTGAATACAAAATCCAATATATCGCCAATAGATACAGAGAAGAAAATACAACGGTTGGAAGCACTATTTCGTTGCTAAGCCCGAAGTATAAAAGTAGGCAAAGAGGGACGAAAGAGAATAGGTATATCCAGACAGAATGTTGCGACTTTAGCGCGTTGAATTCATCTTCAGTGACCAACCTTTCCTGATCGAGTATTTCTAATTCTAAACGGTCCGCCACTAGCTCTGGGTCTATCTCATCTAAATACCCATGAACTTTTTCCAATGTGTACTCGTTCAGCATTACTGCGTATAGATGACCATTGTGTATAACGCAGGTGATTTGGCTAGAGCGGTTTTTGTTGGCAAAACCAATTGCTTGAGGATGAATGGTTACTGGAAAACCATCTACATGAATGAGGTCAGGTACTCTTTTTGTTTCCTCTATATCAAAGTAAACAGGGCTTACTTGACCGTTAAATGAATAAACTTTGCTATCCGAGGGTTCAGAGCCATACAAAAATTTGAATGCTTTATGCTCCTCATCACTTAGCTCTCTAAACGAGCCACTTTTCCGGATGGTATTAATGCTTTTTTTGTGATCTTTCCTTACAAATATCATGGCGATACTGAAAAAAAACGATATGCCAATCATTACCCAAATGAAATTATATATTACTTCTATCATTATGATTACTAAGAATAAAAATTTCATTGATATTATATTTAATGCATATCGTCTTCAATCAAGATTCTTTTTCCAAATCAACTAACTATGAGGCACTTCACGAATTGATGTGTTTTCGAAAAATCAAAAGCTAAGATTTGGATCAACAAAGCTAATTACCAACATCCTTTAATTACCAACAGACATTAACTACCAAAGATATCGCTCCACTTTTTTTTACATGCCTGCTCGAATGACGCATCGTTTGAGAAACCTAGCCTTGAGAGCATGGCGCTTCGCTCACTGTCACTGAAAATAAGCGCGTCGTGATTACCTGGAAGAGTACCGCGAATGACTTCCAGACAGGTCTTGTGATTGGCTGGGTCAGCGAGGTAACCGTCGAGTGTTTTATTGATTTTCCAACGTGAAGAAATACACAACCCAACGCTTTCTTGCCCACGACAGGCAGCCAGCTCAGATGCTTGGGTAAACTGGGATTTCGGGATGGTGATGTCCAGTTTATCTTCTATGTATCGGAAAAGATCCCTTTCACCATAGATATCATCACCGTGGCTAAGCCAACGGTCGATCGTTGGAAAATACAGCATGGAGTGACTCGTAGAAAATGGTGATACATCGGCAGGCAACTTGTTGTCACCCAAAATAATCGATGATGGAATATTCAGCGTTTTTGCTAACGAGTGGACAATTCGAGTTGCACTGTGGCAGCCCTTAATTGCCATGTGCGGAGTTCTCAATCGAAGGAAAGAAAACGGAACTGGCATGTATCTGGGTACATCAATACTACTTTCCACATCAATAGCGCTGGATTGTCCAGCTTTGTTCTTGTAGAAGATGTCGGTGCTGGATCCGTGTTCAAATTTCTGAGTCAGTGTAAACAGTTCTCTTAGCACGTCTTCTTGAGTGCTTGAAGATGAAATTTTCGAGCTGAAGCTTTTCATTAACCATTGGTAGTTCTCATAGGGAGCTGAATTGTAGATATAGGTAAATTTAGGTGAGAAGAACGAAGCAATATCAGTAATTGTCACCGAATCGAGTGAAGGGTGTGCGTTGATAAAACGACGAGACTTGGTATTCAACATTTCATAAGGTGTGTAAGCCATCAGAACGTTTTTCTCTTTCCACATAGAATGCAGCTCTTGAGAAGTATTATTGGTAAGGCTCCATGGAACACGGTCATTTAGATCCATCCAGAGTGCTAAGGCAATATGACTTGCGATGATCTGAGTCGTTTTATAAAAAGGAGTAGCGTGTTCCTGCCAATCTTGGCAGTTTTGCTCAATATGGTTAATTTTGCAGGTAAGTTCTGCCTTATGCCGCTCCTGATAGGGTAGGTGCTTCGTTTTCTCAGAACAGGTCTCACCAGAAATAATCGCGCATCGCTGAATATTGGGCTCTGGTTGAAAGTCTATATGGTTTCCTTGTCCAGATTCTAGGAGCTCTAATGCATCGCCCACTTTTGTGGTCAAAAACATTCTTCTGCCTTGAATCCAATCATCTACCACAGGTTGGATTCGTTTTAGTACAGGTTCTTTCGCGAGGTAGTCTTCTGTACCAATGGCGGTGACTACGGCTTTTGTTATGTGCTGGTTGTTCGGATCGGATAGGAAAGATTGGTATTTCGGAGGTATTGCACCCCAGCTGTATTGTTCAAATAAACTAGGCTCTTTAGGGGTTATTTGAGCACTGGAATTGAACGCAGAAAGCAGTGATGTCGATACCACAAAAATGGTGAAAAAGGGCTTAGAGAGTGTCACAGAAAGATCCTTGCTGGTCTAATTAATAAATAATCAGCCAAGGATGTTAATTTTATAAAATACCATTATCAATGGTGGTTTAGGGCTTCTATGATGACTGTTCAACTATAAAAACTAGATTGTAAGATATCTTATATTTGAGCTTTATATGTAAAAAATTGGTTGCAAACCAAGAGACTAAATTAACAACTTTTTCACTGAAGTCTATTAAGGTTAGGCAATTCAATCTCGTGTCAGTTTCAATTTCTCGTCACTCAAAATTCATGCAAGGTCTCTCATTTGCTTAATAAATGAGAAATTATGAAAAATATATCAGCTTTGAATCTGTTCTCCATTCCAAATTACCCACACTTTGCTTAAGACTATAGAAGCTTTTTGCTTTATCTGGTGGGGAATCAAGATGTACCTGAAGAACAATAAAGTCGCTCATTTAGAAGCGTCGGTGAGAAGGAAGCTGATTAATCTCATTCTCGTGTTAGGCAGTTTGTACAGTATCGTTGGGTTATCTGCTCTTGCGATACGTACATGGAATTATGGGCTCAACCTGACTTTAGCCATCAACTTTTTTTTGGTTTGTTGCTTATTACTCATAACGTTTCGCCGTAAAAAAATCAGAACGCATAAGAAAGCCATTTTTATTGTAGTGATCCTATTCATTAATTTTGCTTTAGGGTTTATATCGATAGGGCCTATGGCTGGCAGTATTCTGCTCTTTCCTTTGTCTATCTTTGTTGTCTCAATGTGTTTCAGCCAAACGTGGACGAATCGCTATATTGCGGCGGTGTCCATTTTTACGGTGCTGGTGGGAATTGCCTTTATAATGGACTATCTAACGCCCAAAATATTGGTGGTCGACCTGATTCACAGCCCTGCACATTGGGCGGGTTATGTGATTTGCATGATGATGTTTTTCAGTATTACCAGTTATTCACTGTATAAATATAGAGATGCCACTCGGCGTTTAATGCACGAGCTGCAGCTTCAAAGAGACTATATTCAGTGGCAAGCAAATCACGACGACCTCACTCAGTTACCGACGTTTAAATTAATGCGAGATCTTTTTTATCAGGCTCTCAAGCGGAATAAAAATACTCAGTATCATGTCGGGCTTTTATTTTTGGATTTGAATAAGTTTAAAGAAGTGAATGACACCTATGGACACGATGCTGGAGACCACTGCTTGAAAGTGACCGCAGAGCGCCTAAAAACCGTCGTGAAACATGAAGGGTTTGCGAGCCGAGTGGGTGGTGATGAGTTTATTGTGGTGCTGGAACAGGTTCGTGAAAAAGAGGATATAGAAACCATAACCAGTAAAATTCAAACGTTGATGAGTGAGCCCATCATGTACGATGGGCACTATTATACCGTTGGTGTCAGTATTGGCGCTGCCATTGCGCCGGAAAATGGGCAGGATTTAGAGCAAGTGAAAAAGGCGGCCGATAGCGCCATGTATCAAGCGAAATTGGCCAACCAGCAGCAATGCATATTTGCTTCTAGCTCTAGTTCTCGGTAACTCAATGGTTCACATGCGAGGCTAAAGGCTGGTTTGTTTGCTGACGAGCTAGCCTTTTACCTCAAGACCTACCTTTTACTTCCAACCTGCAACACGCAACCTGCTTCTTACTTTACTAACAAGTCTTTTTGCCCCCAAAACTCAGCAAACTCTTCTAATGTCATGCCTGCTTTGTTTCGTAACGTAGGGTCGCAATCATAGCCATACAAGGTAGTAGCGATAGAAAATTCTCCCTTAATCAAAGCCCCCATGATGGCGGTATTACCGCGCTTATCTTGGATGCAAGTATCTGCGCCATAGTGGAGCAATGTTTTTACGATTTCAGATTGCCCGTGGTAGGCGGCGACCATAAGTGCGGTGTAACTTTGAGCGTTTATTTGGTCAATGGGGAAGCCCGATTTCACAAAGGTACGTATAACCTCTTCTTCGCCCGTTCGAGCTGCAGCAAAGAAATATTGAATTAACGACTTTTGCTGACTCTCCAGCGAATCGGGTTGGGATGCTTGAGTTGCAAAGCTAAGTGATGGCAGCCAGATAGTGCTAACAAGCAAGATTCGGATAAGTAGGGATTTCATAGCAACCTCCTATTCTCAATAGCAATTTGTCTTAGTAGCAAGTTGTCTCAGTAGCGATTAGTTCTCGGTAGCGATTTGTTCGTAGTAGCGATCTATTCTCAGTGACTTTCTGTTCTTAGTGGCTTTTTAGTTTTAGTAAAAAGCCAAGTTTAAGGTGCCCGTACGCCACCACTCTAATTGGCAGAAAAGAGCAGGGGAAGTGGCGCACGGGGCTTAGATGTACTTATTTCATTTTTAAATCAGCTACATGTTTGCGATCTTTTTCACTTTATTGATGTCACCATTAACAGCATTGGTGATCGCCATACCGAAGTTTTCATCTGCTCGATAGAAGTGGCTGAGCATGATGTGTTTGGTTTTCTCGTCGCTCACTCGACCAAGGTCGCCGGCTAGATTCGTCACCAAATCTTCTTGCTCCTGAGGTGTTAGATTTCGGTAAAACACACCTGCTTGGAAGAAGTTACGTGGGTTACTGATGGCCTTTTGTTGCACCGTCCCTTGTAACTCTGTTTGTACGGCTCGGAACTGAGTATCTTCTGCCAGCGCTAACTGTCGACTTGGCTGATAGTTAATGTCCGACTTAGTGTTGCCGTTGTTCGATGCCCCTTCCTGATTGTGGTTAAGCACATCCACACGGGCACGGTTTATATGAAACTGCGAGTGGTTCGCTCCAAGGCGATAAAGCTGAGTATCGGCATACGAGAAAACTCGACCTTGCAATAAGCGATCTTCTGAAGGTTCTATCCCCGGAATGAGATTAGAAGGCGCAAACGCCGACTGTTCTGTCTCTTGGAAGAAGTTATCGGGTACTCGGTTTAGCGTCATGGTACCGACTTTTTTATCTTCGACATCGAGCCACATTTTGGTGGCATCCAAACCGTTGTAATCCAGCTTCATCAAAGCTTCTGGCGTTAGAACTTTTACGTACAAATCCCACTTAGGGAAATTGTCCTTATTGATCTCACTGTACAGATCATTGGTTAAATGATTGAAATCTTTACCTTGCATTTCAACCACTTCTTTCGGGCGTAATCCCTGCGTGCCTTGCTGGCTTTTCCACTGGAATTTCACGTAATTAACGTCGCCTTCGGCATTAATCCACTTAAATGCGTGAACGCCAAAACCGTCCATTTTTCGGTAGCTTGCTGGTACACCCATATTGGAATAAACCCAAGACAACATATGGGTAGACCCTGGCTCATGGCTGAAAAAGTCAAAAAAGCGATTCGGATCCTGCACATTAGATACAGGTGATGGTTTCAAAGAGTGCACCATATCCGGGAATTTAATGGCGTCACGAATAAAGAACACAGGAAGATTATTCCCAACCAGATCCCAGTTACCTTGATCCGTATAGAACTTGGTCGCGAAACCGCGAGGATCTCTTAATGTTTCCGGTGAACCTTTTGAGTGAACAACGGTAGAGAAACGCACAAAAACAGGCGTTTTCTTCCCTTTTTGGGCGAACGGTGCAGCCAAAGTGAGATCGGTATAGTCCCCACTAGACACGAACTCACCATGCACACCAGTCCCTCGGGCGTGTACGACTCTTTCTGGAATGCGCTCACGAGCAAACCTTTGAAGTTTCTGAATTAAATGCACATCCTGAAGTAAGACACTACCTGTAGGACCCGCGGTAATCGAGTTTTGGTTATCGCCAACTGGTGCGCCGTTGTCACGTGTCATTGTTGTACTATGTGCACTAGACGCAACCCCAATTGAGACGATAAGTAAGCTTTTGACGACCTGCATATTTGCTTCCTTTATATACAAGATTCAAAGCTCTTTTCTGCCAACAAGCAGTATAGGGTCTTTACATTTATGATTGGAAATAGGTTTCTTCTATAAAATCAATTGGTGATTTCTATTAATGCGAGTTCTGTGCAACTTGATGTGATATTGGTGCGAAAGGAGAGAATGAATAGCATAGCGCAAATCTAAATCAATTGACAAGTAACTCAAAAACGTGTTTTGAAACGCTATATAAATCCACAATTTAGAGCCTATCAAGAAGCAAGTGCGTGCAGTTATTCATATTGCTTGTCGTCATCCTATTATTTTTATCTCCCTTTCTTTTGTACTCAGTTTGAACAGTTTGGTGCATCGATTGGATACAGTTTTCTTGATCCGGATAGAAGCCATTTTCAATTCCTATAACCATAACTCATGGTTGCTATTACAAGGAAAGAGCTATGTCGGACGCAATTCTAAATGCACTATCAGAAAGTTTGGGTAATGGTGGAGTTAAGGTTATCGATCTTACCCAAACATTGAATGAAGAATTCCCAGCCCTTCAATTACCGGAAGAATTTGGTCAGGTTTGGGGATTTAAAAAAGAAACGATTTCTCAATACGATGAAAATGGTCCGGGCTGGTACTGGAATAACTTCCGTTGTGGGGAACATACAGGCACCCACTTCGATGCCCCCGTCCACTGGATCAGCGGAAAAGATCACCCCAAAAACTCGGTCGATACCATTCCCGTCCATAACTTTGTCGCCCCTGCTGTTGTGGTGGATGCTAGCCAAGAGGTTACTGACGACCCTGATTGGTTACTTACGGTAGATTTTCTTGAATCGTGGGAAAGCCAACACGGCACCATCCCAGAGGGGGCGTGGGTTCTGTTTCGAACAGATTGGTCGAAACGAGTGAACGACCCTACTGCTTTCTTAAACATGAAGGAAGACGGCACTCACACCCCAGGCCCTACTCAAGACGCAGTGGAATGGATGATCAACGAGAGAAACGTGCTGGGGTTCGGTGTCGAAACCATTAATACCGATGCGGGCCAGTCCTTTATTTGGCCGACGCCACTGCCTTGCCACACCCTAATGCATGGCGCCAATAAATACGGGTTGCAGTGCCTCAAAAACTTGGACCAGCTTCCTGCCACTGGTGCTTTGATTGTTGCTGCGCCACTGAAAATAGAAGGGGGTTCGGGTAGCCCGCTCCGTGTTCTTGCTTTGGTCGGCGGTTAAGCAAGGTTTAACGAATCTGAGATCGAGTATATCTGTTCATTGAATAAAGGATTAGGCAGAGGGGCAGTAGCATGAAAAAAAGCAGTATTGATGCAGATGTGATTTTTATTGGCAGCGGCATAAACACCTTAGTGTGTGCCGCGATCCTCGCAATGAACGGCAAATCCGTATTGATCTTAGAGCGCAATTCGGTGTCTGGCGGGTGCATTCGAACTGAAGAGCTTTTTCCGGATTTTCATCACGACATTATGTCGATGTGGTATCCCTTATTTGTGGGAGGGGCTGGGTATGGTGAGTTAAAGGGAGCGCTGGATGGCAAAGGGGTAGAGTTTGTTCAAAATGACTACTCAACCGGTATTGTTTTTCCAGATGGTACTGGGTTAGCGCTTAAAAGTGATATTGAAGACACAGTGAAAAGGTTAGAGGCTTGTTGTCCGGGAGATGGCAGCGCGTTCGGGACAAGCGCAGAAACGCTGTTCGGGAAAGATGCCTCTCTTACCTTTGGTTTACTCAACAACCAACCGTTCAGTTGGAACCTCATTCGATTGATTGTTAGCGAATGGAGAAAGCGCGGAACGAACGGATTACTTTCTTTTATGTCGGACTCCCTTGAAAGCTGCCGTCGATGGTCGCTTAGAACATTTCAGCATGACAAGACCCGAGCGCTGATTGCGCCTTGGGTTCTTCATACCGGTTTAGGACCAGATGAAGCCAGTTCGGCTCTGATTGGAAAGCTCACGTTCGCAGCGGTTGTCGCAGGTGGAATGCCCGTTGTGAAAGGCGGCAGCAACAAACTCGTGAATGCACTAACGCAAGTTATCGAAGAGTATGGTGGCGCTATTATTCACAACGCAAATGTAGATGAAATCGTCACCCAACCAAAGAAACGTCTCTTTTCAGCTAAAGGTGACTCCGAGGTAGCTAAGGGTGTTGTGGCAAACCAAACCCTCTATTCTGCGAAGGAATACGTGGTGTGCAACGTCGCTCCTGATCAACTTTACGGGCGCTTTTTAAAAAACAAAAAACAGGCTTCTTTAGAGGTGAGAAGACGAGCAAAAGGCTATCAATTCGGTCGGGGAGGCATGCAAGTGCATTTTGCACTCAGTGCGCCACCACCTTGGACCGAGCCGGAACTGGTGAATGTCCCTCTTGTGCATTTAACCGAAAGTATGGAGCAAGTGTGCTTGTCGGTCACACAAGCTAATAACGGCGTTATTCCTGCAAAACCGACGCTGGGAATTGGTCAGCCGACCGCTGTCGATTCTAGCCGAGCACCCGAAGGAGGCTGGATACTGTGGGTTCAGATGCAAGAACTGCCATCTAAGTTGAAAGGGGATGAACTCAATCAAATCCCAATACCCGAAGATGGTCAATGGACAGAAGAAGTCCGTGAAGCGGTCGCACAGCGTGTGCAAGATCGACTAGAAAACGTGATGCCGGGATTATCGTCATTGATTGTAGGGCGTAAATCCTACAGCCCTGCCGACTTGGAATCGTTGAACTGCAACTTAGTGGGGGGCGACCCGTATTCTGGTGTGTGTAGCCCAGATCAGTTTTTCTGGCTGCGACCGTTTGCTCCTGCTGGCTCGGCTAAATGTCATCAAACATCGGTTGAAAATGTGCTGCATATTGGCGCGAGCACCCACCCCGGCCCCGGTTTAGGTGCCACGTCGGGCTATTTGGTCGCGCGGCAACTGCTCAAGAAACGCTTTTTTTCTTCGTCTTGATTTTTTCTTCGTCTTGATTTCTTGCTTCGATAAATAGAGATTTTCCCCTCAATCAAATCACGCTTCTATCGTTTCGTTAGGGTGTGATTTTTTCGTTTACAGCGCGATTTTGCCAGCACATCCAAACTTAATTTTTTCTTATACACGAAGAAGTTATCCAGTCTCTGCACCCTCTATCCACTACTCGCGAGAAAGCGATTTTCACCCCTTCTTATCGATTGATGTTGAGCCTCTGGTGCTTTGTACTAATAGGACACAGCAAACAGAAATACTGCAACGAGCGCAGAAAGTGCTGTCGCCAATATTGCCGCAATGGCGCTGCAATCGCACCGCACACAACGCAGCAAACGCTGTTGAAAAATACGGTCAACAAGGAAGTGAGAGGAAGACATGGCTGAACGATCTTTTGTAAACGAAATGAGCAAACTTCGTTTAGGTGAAGGGGAAGTGTTTAGCGGCGAAGGGATACTCGCCGTGACGAAAGCGCTTTTGGAATCCGGTGTGAATTACGTAGCGGGTTATCAAGGTTCGCCCATATCGCATCTATTGGATGTGTTAGCCGATGCACAAGAAGTGCTGTCGGAATACGATGTGAGATTTGAAAACAGCGCAAGTGAAGCCACCGCTGCGGCAACGTTATCGGCGTCGGTTAATTACCCTCTTCGCGGTGCCATCACGTTTAAGTCGACAGTGGGCACCAACGTTGCCAGTGATGCGCTCGCCAACTTGGCTTCGGGTGGCGTAAAGGGGGGGGCGTTGATCATTGTGGGGGAAGACTACGGCGAAGGGTCTTCTATCATGCAGGAACGAAGCCACGCCTTTGCCATGAAATCGCAAATATGGTTATTGGATCCGCGCCCCAATATTCCCGCCATTGTGAATGCCGTAAAAACGGGATTCGAGCTTTCAGAAGCCAGTAACACGCCTGTTATGTTGCAAATTGGCATACGTTCTTGTCACTTACATGGGCAGTTTGAAACATCCGATAACGTTCGCGCGAAATACACACCCAAAGACGCAATAGAGAACCCGTATCGGGATATTGACCGAATTGTCTTACCCCCTGCGAGCTTTTTGCATGAAGAAGAAAAGATCACAAAGCGCTGGCCCGCCGCGGTGGAATACATTCAGCAAAACCAGCTCAACGAATTCTTTTCCGGCAAAGAAAAAAACATTGGCATTATTCTCCAAGGCGGTTGTTACAACAATGTGATTCGTGCCCTCGAAAAACTGGGTGTGAGCGACATTTATGGCGAGTCCGACATCCCTTTATACGTGTTGAACGTGACGTATCCACTGGTGGAAGAGGAGCTCGAATCCTTCTGCAAAAGTAAGGATGCGGTTCTGGTTATCGAGCAGGGGCAACCCAATTTTATCGAACAGAATATAGCCAGCATTTTTAAGCAAAGAGAAATCACCACAGAACTGCACGGTAAAGATGTGTTGCCACTAGCGGGTGAGTACAACGCCAAAACGCTGATCAAAGGGATATCGCAGTTTTTGGGGCAGTATGACATTTCACACAATACCGATTGCAAATCCATCGGCTCCAATATCTCGGTTGTTGAAATCAGTGAGCCAAGCCCTGTAAAGGAAGTCGAGCCCGAGCCGCTTAACACCCTGATTAACCCTCGCCCCCCTGGTTTTTGTACGGGCTGTCCTGAACGCCCAGTATTTACGGCATTAAAAATGTTGGAAAAAGAGATCGGAACTCATCACGTCAGTGCTGATATTGGCTGTCATTTGTTTTCCATTTTGCCGCCTTTCAATCTTGGTAACACCACAATGGGTTATGGATTGGGCGGTGCCGGCGTTTCCGCTTTTCACACCGAATCTCAAAAGCGAGCCATTGCCGTGATGGGCGACGGAGGTTTCTGGCACAACGGATTAACCAGTGGTATCGCGAATGCTGTTTTTAACAAAAGCGATCACGTGACGCTGGTGGTCGATAACCGCTATACCGCAGCAACAGGCGGGCAAGATATTTTGTCGTCCGTCGCCAAAAACGAAAGCCGCAGTACCGGGCACGATATTGAAAAAGCGGCCAAAGGCGTTGGCGTGAAATGGATAAAAACCGTTGAGCGAACTTATGACCTGAAAAACATGATGAAAACGCTCCGCGAAGCGCTCACAACGAAAGAAGGAGGTCCTAAAGTCATCGTTGCCCAAAGTGAATGTATGCTCAATAAGCAGAGAAGGGTGAAGCGACAAGTTCGAAAAGACATTGCCAATGGCGTCAGAAACATTCGCGAACGCTTTGGGATAGATTCGGATACCTGTACTGGTGATCATTCGTGTATTCGCCTTTCTGGCTGCCCATCGCTTTCCATAAAAACAAACCCCGATCCATTGAGGCAAGACCCCGTTGCCACCGTGCTCAATAGCTGCGTTGGGTGCGGCTTATGTGGCGAGGTTTCCCACGCTGCGGTGCTTTGCCCGTCATTTTATCGCGCACGAATCATTACCCACCCTAAAAAACTAGAGGCCATGTGGCAGCGCATTCAAAACAAAATTATTCACTGGCTTCAAGATATCTATGAGCGCCAAATTAGCCGCGTAGAAGGGTAAGGAGGACTTATGAATCTGAACAAACCCATTAAAATTGCCATTCTTGCTATGGGCGGAGAAGGGGGAGGCGTGTTAGCCGACTGGATCGTACATTTAGCCGAAGCGAATGGGTTTTATGCCCAAACGACATCCGTGCCTGGGGTTGCCCAACGAACCGGCTCAACCATCTATTATGTCGAGCTCTTTTCCCGAGATATTGCGGAAAAGCATAACGCCGTACCAGTATTGGCTTTAATGCCTATTCCCGAAGACGTCGATATCGTTCTCACTTCCGAACTCATGGAAGCGGGGCGAGCAATACAACGTGGGCTGGTCACGCGAGCGCAAACGGTTCTGATTTCTTCAACACACCGCGTGTATTCCTATCAAGAACGTTCCGATATGGGCGACGGGCGTGTCGACAGCCATTCTCTGATTGCGCACGCAGAAAAGTCCTCCAAGCGCTTGATCAAGTTCGATATGGCAAAAGTCGCGGCGGAAAACAAAAGCGTGATCAGCTCTGTTCTGTTTGGGGCATTGAGCGAATCGGGTGTACTGCCTTTTTCTAAAGAAGCGTTTGAACACACCATCAAACAAGGTGGCATTGGAGTAAAAGAAAGCTTAGATGCGTTTAACGCCGCGTGTCTTCTTACATCGAATGGGTCGACAGAGCAGCCCGACGCCGAGCCGACATATCAACGCCTTTCGCTTCACCCTTTAAGCCGCACCTTTCCGCAAGAGTGCCAAGCGACGATCAGTAATGGCATTGAACGACTATTGGATTATCAGGATCTGAACTACGCACAAGAATACGTCGATTTGCTGAAGGAAATGTCTCTGACTGAGCACCCACAGCTTCTAGAAGTTGTGGCGAGGCACTTGGCGCTTTGGCTCAGCTATGAAGACGTAATGAGAGTCGCGGATTTAAAAGTGCGCGCATCGCGTTTTCAACGGGTAAGAGAAGAGGTGGGCGCGACCCAAGCGCAGCTGCTGCAAATCGAGGAGTTCATGCACCCTGGGTTGGACGAAATCTGCGATCCGCTGCCCGCTTCCTTAGGGCGTTGGTTAAAGCGTTCGAAGATGCTATCAGGCTTGGTCACAAAGCTGACCCAAGAGGGGCGAGTGGTGAGAACCAGCTCGCTATCGGGATTTTTATTACTGTTTTCATTGGCGAATTGGCGTAAATGCCGCCGAATCACTCTGCGTTACAAAAACGAACGAGCCGCCATTTTGGATTGGGTTGAGCGGATCAAACGTGCCGCGCTCACCAACCCTGCGATAGCCAAAGAAATCGCCTTGTGCCAACGGTTGGTGAAGGGTTACGGAGACACACACAAACGCGGGATGAATAACTACCGACAAGTTATGTCTGTCGCCGAGCGCTACCCGAAACAATTAACACCAGATCTCTTAAGGGAGTTAAGGGAAGCCGCACTGGCCGACGAACATGGCGCCAAGCTGAACACCCTTAAAGCCCAATACTCATTAGATTAATTAGGAGGAACAATGAAACGTTCGTTTTCTTTACCTTATAAAATACGATTTTCGGACTGCGATCCGGCAGGTATCGTGTTCTATCCGCAGTACTTCGTCATGTTCAATGATCTTTTAGAAGCGTGGGTCGATTCCATATTAGAAGGCGGTTTTGCTGGCTACATTGGGCGAGCTAAATTCGGCATGCCCATTGTCCACTTAGAGGCAGATTTTACCGCAGTGAGCCAGATGGGAGACGACGTCTACCTAGAGCTCGATGTGGTACGCCTCGGAACGAAATCGTTCACCCTTGAATACCGCTGCATCGGGCAGAACGGCGATCCAAGAATGAAGGTTCAACAAACCTTAGTAACAACCTCGCTAGAAACGCACTGCTCGATTGCTATTCCTGAAGAGCTGAATGTGGCTATCCAATACTTTCTAAATACCTCTGCCCAAGAGCGGTCTTCTGAGTTGTCTTCTCCTCAAGCGATTTCTTCTCAAGAGCCTACTACGACTAACGAACTCTCTTCTTCCAATGAAGGGACGCAAAAACAAAGGAGCACTCTATGAATATTGTTTGCATTGGCGGGGGACCAGCTGGGCTGTATTTCGGCTTATTAATGAAGCTGGAGAACCCCGAAAATCGGATTGTAGTGATAGAGCGGAACCGACCCTACGACACCTTTGGCTGGGGCGTCGTATTTTCCGACGCCACGTTAGAGAACTTACAAAAAGCCGATTTGGTTTCTGCAAAAACCATTGAATCTGAATTCAGCAAATGGGGCGACATTGATATCCATTTTAAAGGCGAGGCCATACGCAGTTCAGGGCATGGGTTTATTGGTATCGGGCGAAAGAGATTACTCAATATTCTGCAAGCCCGTTGTGAAGAAGTCGGGGTCGAGTTGGTTTTTGAAACCAATGTAGAGAACGAAAAAGACATCGCTCGTGAATACGACGCGGATCTGATTATCGCTTCCGATGGCATTAACAGTGCGATTCGAACTAAATACGAATCGGAATTTAAGCCAGACATCGACGTAAGAAAGTGCCGCTTTGTCTGGCTAGGAACTGAAAAGATCTTCGATGCGTTTACCTTTTTGTTTATGCCTACCGAGTACGGTTGGTTTCAGGTCCATGCTTATCAGTTTGAAGAGGGGCGATCTACCTTTATTGTCGAAACTACAGACGACACGTTTCACAAAGCCGGCATTGATAAGATGAGCCAAGAAGAAGGCATCGAATTTTGTGAACAGTTGTTTTCCCCATGGCTGGATGGTCACAAACTGATATCTAATGCTTCCCATTTGCGCGGTTCTGCCATTTGGATTCAATTCCCTAGAGTGATTTGCGAGAACTGGGTGCATTGGATTAAACCGGATGAAAATTCCCAGAAAACCGTACCACTGGTTCTTATGGGCGATGCCGCTCACACTGCGCATTTCTCGATTGGTTCTGGCACCAAGTTAGCCTTAGAAGATGCCATAGAGCTGACTCAATGTTTAAGGCAGTCCAAATCGAACATTAAATCGGGCTTGGAATACTACAAAAAAATCCGAAACGTAGAAGTCATGAAGATCCAAAACGCGGCTAGGAACTCGACAGAGTGGTTTGAAAACGTAGAACGTTATGAAGACATGGAGCCGCAGCAGTTTGCGTATTCTTTGCTGACGCGCTCTCAGCGGATCTCTCATGAAAACCTCCGTCTACGTGATCCTGCGTGGATTAATCGCTACGAAAAATGGTTGCAACAGGCTCAAAGTGACAAAACGAGTCATGGTAGCTCGGCGCCTTTGCTGTCTCCCTATCAGGCTCGGGGTATTACCTTGGCTAACCGAGTGGTTGTGTCGCCAACGCTTTTATACAGCGCCAACAATGGTATGCCCTCAGACATGCATACGGTGCATTTAGGTGCCCGTGCCCTAGGTGGTGCAGGGCTTGTGATGACCGAGATGGTGTCGGTGTCGAAAAGTGGCCGCGTTACAGAAGGCTGCGCTGGGATTTGGAATGAAGAACAGCAGCACAAGTGGGCAGACATTACCGCCTACGTTCACGAAAACAGCTCAGCACGCATTGGGATTCAGTTAGGGCACGCAGGGCGTCGCGGTTCCACTCAACTCGGCTGGGAAAAACCGGATCACCCGCTAAAAGAAGGCAACTGGATGACGGTGTCTGCTTCTCCTATTCCTTACTTACCCAACGTTAGCCCAGTGCCGAGAGAAATGACGGGCGAAGACATGGTCAATATTATTCAAGATTTTGTGGACGCCACCAAAAGAGCCGATGAAGCGGGGTTTGATTGGATAGAGCTTCAAGCAAGCCAAGGGTATCTGCTGTCGAGCTTTGTTTCGCCTATCAGTAATACCCGTTCAGATCGCTACGGAGGCGCGTTAACGAACCGAGTCCGGTTCCCTATCGAAGTGTTTGCTGCCGTTCGTGAAGCTTGGCCACAAGACAAACCAATTTCCGTTCGTATCTCTGCAACCGATTGGGTGGAGAGCGGCACCACAGTCGATGAAGCGATAGAAATATCTCGCCTCTTTAAACAAGCGGGTGCCGACATGATCGTGGTATCAACTGGTGAAGTAACACCAGAGCAGCAACCCGTGTACGGGCGTATGTATCAAACCCCAATGTCGGATCGGATCCGCAACGAAGGCGACGTGCCCACCATCGCGGTCGGCAACATTACAGACGCGGACCAAGTTAATAGCATTATCGCGGCGGGTCGGGCCGATCTGTGTGCGTTAGCTCGCCCTTTTATGCTCAACCCAAATTGGTTGATAGAAGAGTGCAACCGTATGGATTGGCCTTTGCCATTGCCTCGCCCTTATCTAGCGGCTTTACCTAAAGATCGCAGAGTGCTTGAAACGGAAAGATCCAACAAATAAACGTTACTTAACGCGAAACGTTATCCCTTTAAAGGAGAAACACCATGTCTACCGAAAATTACGATGATTATCTTGAAGACGTGATCGGTCGAGCCAATGTGGCCGATACCCCTGAATTGGTTTCTTATTACAAAGATCTTAAAACGCTTAATACGGGCGCACTTTGGACGGTGGCGAACAAAATAGAACCTTGGGAGCCAAAATCGGAGTCTGAACCTGTGTTGTGGCGTTACGAAGAACTTCGCAGCAAAGTACTTAAGTCGGCGGAGCTGGTCACCCCAGAACAAGCGGGCAGACGCGTTGTTTACTTAAATAACCCGGGTCGCCAAGACGTTGCCGCTGCAGTGGGTTGGTTGTATTCAGGGTTACAAGTGATGTTCCCCGGAGAGGCAGCCAGTGCTCATGCGCATTCTTCTTCTGCTCTCAGATTTATTATGGAAGGCAGTGGCGCTTACACCATTGTGGACGGGCAAAAAATGCCTCTTGGCGCTAACGACTTTGTACTCACCCCCAATGGTACGTGGCACGAGCATGGAGTTGAAGAAGGTGGCACGCCGTGTATTTGGCAAGATGGGCTCGACATTCCTTTGGTTAACGCATTTGAAGCGGGCTTTTATGAAGTTCACCCAGACTTAAATCAGGCGATCACGCAGCCCGTTGATAACTCCATTGGGCTTTGGGCTGGGCGAGCACTGCGCCCTCAAAACGTGAGTTGGGATAAGCCCTATTCCCCATTATTTAAATACCAATGGGAACCCACCTACGACGCGCTAACTAAGATGGCGGCGGTGTCCGATGGTAACCCTTACGACGATATTTTAATGCATTACACCAACCCTGTTACAGGGGGGCACGTGATGAAAACCATGGGCGCGAGTATGCAAATGCTACGACCCGGGTTCAAGGGCAAAGCGCACCGCCACACAGGCAGCTTTATCTACCATGTTGCAAAAGGGAAGGGGCATTCCATCATTAACGGCAAACGTTTTGATTGGAAAGAAAGAGACATCTTCTGTGTGCCTTCGTGGGCATTTCATGAACATGTGAACGCCTCTGATACGGAAGATGCGTGCCTGTTTTGCTTCAGCGATTTGCCCACCATTGAAGCTCTGGGTTTGTATCGAGAGGAAGCACTCGCAGAAAACGATGGGCATCAACCCGTATCGAATAGCTAATTTAATCAGCCTAAACAAATAGGCTATTCAGTCAAATATTCACACGAAAAAAAGGAATTTATTATGCGTCTCGTTACTTTTCGCCCACACATTCAATCGGAATCGCGTTTGGGGGCATTAGTCGATAACCAAGTGATTGATCTATCCAAACTCGCAAGCCACAACAATATTGATTTACCCAGTTGCATGCAGTCTTTTATCGAGCTAGGACCGAATGCCATTCGCGTTGCTACGGAACTGCTCGAAAGCCACGATAAAAATTGGCCAGCGGACAGCTGTACTCCGCTTGCTAATGCGTTATTACTCGCTCCGATCCCCCGTCCTAAGAAGAACATTTTTGGAATTGGTTTGAACTACGTTGAGCATGTTGCTGAATCGAGCCGTACTTTGGATACCGACAAAGCTTTGCCGAAAGAGCCAGTGATTTTCTCAAAACCGCCCACGACGGTGATAGGCCCGAATGATGTGATTGAGCACAATGCCGAGATCACCCAACAGTTGGATTGGGAAGTCGAACTGGCGGTTGTTATGGGCACCAAAGCCAAAGGGGTGTCGGAAGAGTCCGCGCTGGATTACGTGTTTGGTTACAGCTTGCTTATTGATATGAGTGCCAGAGATTGCCGCCGTGCAGGTCAATGGATCTATTCAAAAGGGCAAGACACGTTCGCACCCTTTGGCCCGTGCATTGTCACGGCAGATGAAATCCCTGATCCACAGAATTTGAATTTGAGTTTAAAGGTGAATGGTGAGACGAAACAGGATTCGAATACTCGTCATATGCTTTTTAAAGTGAACGAACTCATCAACGACATCAGCAAAGGGATCACACTCGAACCCGGCGACATTATTGCAACGGGAACGCCAGAAGGTGTGGGGGCTGGGCGTGAACCTCAAGAGTGGGTTTGGCCCGGTGATGTAATTGAGGCTGAGCTTGAGCACGTAGGCAGCCTCAGACATTCCGTTGTTGCGGCAAAGTGAGGGGGCGTTATGCCAGCATTAGAACTGAATGTGTTTAAAGCTGCCGCCATTCAAGCTGCGCCTGTTTTCCTCGATACAGACGCGACCGTTGATAAGGCATGCGATCTCATCGAAGAGGCGGCGTTAGAGGGTGCTACACTGATTGCGTTTCCTGAAGTCTTCATTCCCGGTTACCCCTATTGGAACTGGATCATGACGCCGCCAGAAGGCAGCCCATGGTTTGAAAAGCTGTGTAAGTGTGCAATTGAGATCCCTGGTCCGGAAATCGAGAAAATTGCTCAGCAAGCCGCTCGTTTTAAGGCGAATGTAGTGATTGGTGTGAACGAGCGAAGTTCGGTGGGCGTTGGGACGCTTTATAACACGATTGTAATTATCAGCGATGAGGGCGAGATAATAGGGAAGCACCGAAAGCTCGTGCCAACGTGGGCGGAAAAGCTCACTTGGGCACCGGGAGACGGTTCGCAACTGAAAGTGCATAAAACGTCGGTTGGTCCGCTTGGGGCGTTAGCTTGTGGTGAGAATACCAATACTCTGGCTCGCTTCTCTTTGCTTGCTCAGGGGGAACTGATGCATGTCGCAAACTACATTTCATTGCCCGTCGCACCGCCAGATTACAATATGGCAGAAGCCATAAAGCTCCGATCTTCTGCGCATTCGTTTGAAGGTAAGGTGTTTACGGCGGTGTCTTGCTCGACCGTTTCGCAGGAAATCATCGACACATTTAAAGAGACGCACCCAGAATCTGAAGCGCTCTTGAAGCGAAATAGCAGTGCGTTCACTGGGTTTATTGGCCCCGATGGACGCGTAATAGGTGAGCCTCTCATTGATGAAGAAGGTATTGTTTATGCGGAGATTGATCTAAACAAGTGTATTCAACCAAGGCAGATGCATGACATAACGGGGCACTACAATCGATTCGACGTGTTCCAACTTCATGTGAATCGCAATCCGATTCAGCCTGCCCATTTTTACGATGGTGATGAACAAGCCTCGAATAATGTCGCCTTGGATAATTCCGCAGAAACAAGTACAGATAAAACTCATTCAGTAAAGGAGCGTGACTTATGACGGCAAAACAACGTTTCCGTATTGGTCAAATTGTTCCGTCTTCCAACATTACAATGGAAACGGAAGTCCCCGCGATTTTCCGAGCGCGAGAAAGTGTTCACCCTGAACGATTTACTTTTCATTCTTCGCGAATGCGAATGAAGAACGTGACTAAATCTGAATTGGAAAAAATGGACAGCGACAGCTTGCGGTGCGCGTTGGAATTGTCCGATGCGCACGTGGATGTGATGGGGTATGCCTGCTTGGTTGCGATAATGAGTATGGGGCGAGAGTATCACCGAGAATCGGAAAAACGCTTGGGTGATGTGGCGACACAAAATGGGGCTAGCTGCCCTGTAGTGACGAGCGCTGGCGCATTGGTTGAAGGGCTTCATGCATTAAGAGCTAAAAGAATATCGCTGTTGGCACCATACATGAAACCGCTCACCGCGCTTGTGATTGATTATATTGAAAGTGAGGGGATTGAAGTGGTTGATAGCCTTTCATTGGAGATATCGAATAACTTAGAGGTAGGTACACAAAATCCGAAAGCGCCTATTGAGATAACCAAGAAGCTGCAAACTTCTGGGGTAGACGTGCTGGTGGCGTCTGCATGCGTACAGATGCCTTCCTTACCTTCGATACAGCCTATCGAAGATCGCATTGGTATCCCTGTTATTTCTTCATCCGTTGCTACCGCATACAAAATGATGAAAGAGCTAGGCATTGACACCCACGTTCCTGATTTTGGGTCACTGCTTTCAGGAAAATACTAAGGATTTCAGATCATAAGGATCTTAGAGTTCCGAACGGGAAGCGGCTCGAACAATAAAAGCATATACCCTTAACCGAGCACTACATTTCTGTCTGTCTCCCCCAAGGCAGGCAGCTTTTTTATGCTTTATACGTATACATTTCACCGTTGCGATACTTCATCATTTCTTACTGTACATACAACCAATCTGATACTTTTTTGTACAATCTCGTTTTAGCTCGACATTTTCCAGACTTCACAACCCTATGAAATCAATTTCGTGGCATAATCGTATGAATTTAAAATAGTTTAAGAACAGAGCGTAAGCATGTTAGGTGGATACAAGCTATAGAGATAGGCGGATTGTATCTGTCTAATAAGTTGTTATAGCGCTTTGATAATTCAAGGTTTGTCAGGTTCTCGAAAGTTGCTGGCTTCAGTGTTTTTGAGTTTGATTCCTAAACCAGCACCAAGATGGAAAAGTCGTCGCAAACCAAGTTGCTGAAAGTTTTAAAACCAATTGAATTCACTGAATTTTGAAGCTTTGCTCTAGGCTCGTTTCCCTAAATTCTCGACTGAATCGGTGTTTTGGGCTTTGTGGTCTGGTTGCAGTAAGTTTTGTTGTTTAAGATGCTGTTTATTGAATGCATCCTAAGTGCTTCATTGCCAAGCGAGTTTTTTGTTTGTATCGCTCTAACAAGCGCTTCAAGCCAACCGCCAACGCGTGGCATTTTTGGTTTGCAGGAAAAATTGTGTTTAAGGCGCAATGCGGTAGCCGTTGTATTGCGTTGGCAGCGGCTTAAGCGGGCGTTAGTTTGCAAAGGGTAGAAAAGCATTAATGGTCTAAAAGCTTGGTTCTGCATCCTTGCTATTCACCTGTAAGCCCCCCCAAATATTTGTCATCGAATTCTCATCACACGTAGCCAATTTTGTGGTTAATTGGCTGCCGTGTTATTCATTTCTTTTGCGTTGGTAAGGTTCGTTTCTCAACGTTCTTTAGCGCTGTCTCTTTGGTTCTGAAATATCATCGGTAAGCTTTGAAGTTCGCTGCTTGTGGTCGTTAAGTTCTACGAAAGTCTTCTTAGCCAAGTTCGTCTGTTGATTGGATTTGAGTTCTGTAGTTTCCAGTTTTATCTCTGCGTTCAAAGCCAGTGATTTCGTCTCTAGTTCAGCACCTTGGCGCTAAACCTGGGCTTCATCACGGTGGCAAACTAACAAGCAATTTAAGCAGACTGCCAACGCTTGGCATTTTCAACTCGGTTTAGGTGCAGTGATTATGGTGGTAAATTTGAGTGTATTGGTAGCGTTGTCAGCTACTTAATTGGGCGTTATAGCGCTTTAATAATTAAAGGTTTTTAAGGAATTCGAAAGTTGTTGGCTTCAGTGTTTTTGAGTTCGATTCCTTAGCCTGAGTCAAGGTGGTAAATCCTCGCAAGCCAAGCCGTTGTAGGTTTCAAAACCATTCAGCTTCATCAGGTTTTGAAGTTTGGCTTCCGGCTCGTTTCCCTAAATTCTCGACTGAATCGGTGTTTTGGGCTTTGTGGTCTGGTTGCAGAAGGTTTTGTTGGTTAAGATGCCTTTCATTGAATGCAAGCTAAGTGCTTCATTGCCAAGCGAGTTTTTTGTTTGTATCGCTCTAACAAACAGTTCAAGCAGACCAAAAACGCGTGGCATTTTTAGTTTGCGTTGGGTTTAGTGGTTAGGGTAGTTTGCAGAAACAGCATTTGTGCGTTTTTGGCTACTTAACTGGGCGTTAGCTTAATAATTTAGGTAATGGAGATAGAGTTGTATAAAGACTACCTTGAATACTTGCATCAAGACAAACCTGATGCTCTTTGGCATTACACATCATTTGATGCAATCAATAACATTGTAAAAGGAAGTGGGAAACTATCTTTTTGGGTTAGTGAAATAAATTTTCTCAATGATCATCAGGAGTATTTTCATGGGTTCAGAGTGCTCAAAGATGTTTTCACTGAGTTTAAAGTTGAAAATCAAGGAAATCCCCTAATCCTACAACATTTAGGTGGTTTAGAATCTTTTTTCCGATTCACTGAAACAATTGGAACAAACTTGTCCTTCGCGCAGGACGCTGGAGTTTTTGTTCTTTCATTGACAAGTCAGAAAGATCTATTGAGTCAGTGGAGAGCTTATACCCCTAATGGGCATGGTGTCTCTATAGGTATTTCTCCAAACTTTGAATCAGAGCTTAATACTAAGAGCCTTCTTTACCCAGTTATATATGATGATGAATTTAAATATGAATATGCTAAAGATTTATTGACAGACTATATCAATGAACCCATGTCTCCGAACGGTGATAATCAGTCCGCAATCTCAGACTTTATTTCGAAAGCTCAAGTTGCATGTACACTAATGAAAGATGCAGGCTTTAAGGAAGAGTGTGAGTGGCGGTACGTTGTCTATGGGCAAGAACATATAAATATCCACTTACGTAGTTCTGACTATTTCTTAATTCCTTATGTTCGGCTAAATGTTAATAGCAGTTGTGTAAAGGAATTGATCATTGGTCCAAACCCTCATTCGGATCTTGCGAAAAAATCACTCGAGTTGCTGCTTGCTAAATCCAATTTATCGGCAGTGCAAGTAACAAAAACACCGATACCTTATCGTGGCAATTAAGCTAACAAACTGTTCAAGAGGGATTCGCAACGCGTGGCATTTTTACTATGCGTTGGTTAAAGTGATTAAGGTGGTTTGCGGCAGCTTCAGTATTGCGTTGCTAACCCCTTAACAGGGCGTTATAGCGCTTTGATAATTTAAGGGTTGTAAGGTTCTCGAAAATTGCTGGCTTCAGCGTTTTTCGTTCGATATCTCAACCTGAATCAAGGTGGTAAAAGCGCCGCAAGCCAAGTTGCTGTAGGATATTCAAGCTAATAGAGGTCATCGTATCTTGAAGCTTGGTTTTTGGTTTGTTTTTCTAAATTCTCGACAGAATCGGTGTTTTGGGTTTCGTGGTCTGGTTGCAGAAGGGTTTGTTGGCTAAGATGGCGTCCATTGAATGCAAGTTAAATGCGTCACTGCCAAGTTAGTTTGTTATTCGTTGCGCTACAACAAACAGTTCAAGCAGACCAAAAACGCGTGGCATTTTTAGTTTGCGTTGAGTTTAGTGGTTAGGGTAGTTTGCAGAAACAGCATTTGTGTGTTTTTGGCTACTTAACTGGGCGTTATAGCGCTTTGATAATTCAAGGGCTGTCAGGTTCTCGAAAGTTGCTGGCTTTAGGGTTTTTGAGTTCGATTCCTTAACTTGATTCAAAGTGGGAAATTCTCAGCAAACCAAGTCGTTACAAGCTTTCAAAATTAATTGGGTTCAGTGAATTTTGAAGCTTTGCTCTTGGTTCGTTTTTCTAAATTTTCGACTGATCCGGTGTTTTGGGTTCTGTGGTCTGGTTGCAGCAGGTTTTGTTGGCTAAGATGTTGTTCATTGAATGCAAGCTAA
>NZ_PIZL01000018.1:0-655 GCF_002835515.1 Vibrio sp. vnigr-6D03 | reverse complement strand
GGTTTAAGCTGGCGTTATGCTCAAGAGGCAAAATGGATACTAAAAAGTTTGATGGAATTGTATTGATGGGACCTTTTGGTGCTGGTAAGTCTTATTTAGGTAGGTTCTTGCACCATGAAAAAATCGGAACTTATTCAGAGTTGGAGCCAGTTTTATACGAAAAATTTTCAGATGGCGATGATTTGGATACTGAAAAGGCTTCAGCTTTCATTAGGCAGTATTATTTCAACAGTCTTTCTTCCTCAGAAATCAATATGCCGATTTTTGAATCTACGGGTCTGGTTCAGCGCCCATTACTACTTGAAGTTATGAAGCAATACGAATTAGCTCTAGTAAAAGTGGTTGTTTCAAAAGAGGTAAGTTTGGAAAGGGTCGCCAAAAGAAATGCTGGAAGTCATACTGTTATTGAGCCGAGCCAAGTAAGCGAGTTTTACGATAACTGGATGCAAAATGTCGCCAATCGATACAAATTTTCAGTGGAAGTTGATGGTTCAGATGTTCATTCTGCTGCAGAGCTAATTAAGTTATGTATACAAAATAAATAGTTAGGGTTGATTTTGAGCATAACAAAAGCTTCAAACCGACAAACAACGCGTGGCATTTTTAGTTTGCGGTGAATTTAGTGTTTAAGGCGTAATGCAGCAGCTTGTTTTGT
>NZ_PIZL01000017.1:0-36860 GCF_002835515.1 Vibrio sp. vnigr-6D03 | reverse complement strand
CTTTGTCAGCAGTCTGAAAGCCCCTAATAATAGGGGCTTTGATTTGAGTATTTTTCGCGCAGTAAAACACGCTTATTGAATCGTAACTCTAAAGCAATTCTACCGACTGCTTTGCAATAACAAATTCTTCATTGGTCGGTATAACCATTGCGATTGCATTCAATACCTCTGAACGAGCAATCACGCCAGACGCGCCAAATCTTGCGGCTTCATTACCTTGCTCATCTTCCACAAAACCTAGAAGCTTGAGGTTATTTAAAATCTCACTACGAATTGGTAACGAGTTTTCACCGATGCCTCCTGTGAAAATAATGGCGTCAAGGTGACCCAGTGGAATTAGGTAAGAACCAATATATTTTGCAACACGGTACGTAAATACTTCAAATGCGAGCCTTGCCCCTTCATGCCCTTCATCCATAGCTTCTAGAATGCCACGAGCATCGGAAGTAAGCCCTGAAACACCAAGAAAACCTGATTTCTTGTTCAAGGTTTCAAACACCTTTTCTTGGCTCCAGCCCTTCTTCATCAAAAACTCAATAATACCGGGGTCTAAATCTCCGGAGCGCGTTCCCATCATCAACCCGGCTAATGGTGTGAAGCCCATTGAGGTATCCACAGATTCTCCATTGCTTATGGCACATACTGACGCACCATTACCTAGATGAACTGAAATAAAGCTGGATTCTTCCACTGGTTTGTTGAGCATTTTTGCAGCTTCACGGCTAACAAAATAATGGCTTGTACCGTGAAATCCGTATCGACGAATACCATATTCTTTATACAATTCGTTAGAGATAGCTCCGGTAAACGCTTTTTGAGGCATGGTTTGATGGAATGCCGTATCAAACACAGCAAATTGTGGCAAGGTAGGAAAAGCAGATATCGCAGCATGAATACCCGTCGCACCTGCTGGGTTATGTAGCGGTGCAAGGTCTGAAAGGCTCTCTATTTCTTGTAAGACATCTGCATCAATTCGTACCGTTTGAGTGAACCTTTCGCCACCGTGAACAATTCGATGACCGACAGCCACAATGTTTTCTGTTAGCTTATATTCTTCTACTAGCCCGACAATTCGATTGATTGCGTAGTGATGATGATTTTCGGGCGCATCAATCTTCTCTTCAAACTTATTACCATCGTGTTTCCAGCTGATTACCGCGTCAGGCAATCCAAAACACTCGCCTAAACCGCTGACAACGGCACTGCCCGTTTCGGAATCAATGACAGCGAATTTAAGAGAAGAACTACCTGAGTTTATAACTAGAACAAAGGAATGAGACATAAGGTTATGAATCCTGTTTTTAGCTAATTTTCTAAAGCGATATGCTTTCGTCGAAGATGAATCCATTATTCAATGATTTTTGAATCTTTCAACTTTATTTTAATTAACAAGTCATGCAATTAAGAGTTTTGTTGATCTAGCGCAGCAAAGCATTTACTTCATACAGAAAATTTAAAATCAATAGATAAGCATCTGAATACATATATAGAACATCCACTCTCTTAAGCTTGAAACACCACAATGGCTAAGCGTATTGAATTCTTTAACTAATGAACCCACCAAGCTGACCATTTTACGAAATATGTTTGGAACGTTGTCTATACTTTATCTGTAATAGATGTAGGAAGAGAGTTTCTTGTTCATCTAAAGCTTATTCGCAACGCCTATTCGCGCAGCCATTGTTAAGGGTTAAATGTGATTCTATTTGCTGACTTGCTCGTTTTTCTGGGGATTGTATTTTTGGGTTTTGGGCTCAGGCCTGCTATCCAAATTTGCCAGAAGACTCATGAGCTAGGTTGGCAGATATTACTAACACTCATTATTGCGTTCACGCTCGGCTACACTTTATTTCTCTTGTATTTACTCAGCATACGTTCTGTAAGTTATATCGAATTAGGCATGGCGGCGATCTTGTTTGGGGGGAGCTTATTCGTTGCTTTGGTCGTCAACTACAGTCAAAAAAGCATCAATCAGATTGATGATATAGCTCAACTGGAGCGCTACAACGCGCTTCACGATTCTTTAACCAAACTGCCCAATCGCCAGTTTTGCATGCGTCAACTCGACAAACGTATTGAGCGGAGAACACCGTTTTCTGTCTTGTTGTTCGATGTAAACAATTTTAAATACGTGAATGACGCAATGGGTCACCAATTTGGAGATATGTTACTCCAGCAAATAAGCCAAAGATTAAGTATGGTATTGCCTAAACAGGCTTTTTTCTCTCGAATCGGGGGGGACGAATTCGTCATAATTTTACGAACTGGCGGTAGAAAGCCAATTGAAGAACTTTATTATGAAATATCAGAGGAGTTGAGCCATCCATTCAATCTTGGTGAATACAGCATCATCACCTCCATCAGTACTGGCGTCAGCATTTATCCGGAATACAGCACAGAGAAAGATCAGATCCTCAAACAAGCCGATGTTGCGATGTATGAAGCAAAACGCTCCGGTTGCGGTTTGTATTTCTACTCAAGCCACTTAGCGGATCAAGCCAAAGAACAACTCGCGATATCCAGCCAGCTAACCTCCGCACTGCACAATCAAGAATTTGAGCTTCACTACCAACCTATCGTTAACACAAGGTACAATTCTCTCTACGGTTATGAAGCACTAATTCGGTGGCCTCAAGCCGACGGTACGTTCATATCACCCGAAAAATTCATTCCAATAGCAGAACAATCGCACATTATTCGCGACATTACAGATTGGGTGGTGAATCAAGTCATACTTGATTTGCAAATCTTTAATGAATCGGGGATCGACGCCAGTATTCACTTAAACCTGTCAGCTAAAGACTTAAATAGTCGAGCACTGTTTAACAATCTAAAACAATTGGTAGATAGCAATCAAATCAATCCAAGCCGACTTGTTCTAGAGGTGACGGAAAGCAATATGCTTAAAGATTTGAACAATACTAAACAAGTATTGGATGCACTGAGGGCGATTGGTTTTAAGATCAGCTTAGATGACTTCGGTACAGGTTACTCTTCGCTAACGTTGCTTAGAGAACTCCCGATCGACCAAATTAAAATTGACCGCTCCTTTGTATCTGGAATGCACAGGAGCGATTCTGATCATGCCATTGTCCGCTCATCTATTTCGTTGGCACATGGGCTGAACTGCACCGTAATTGCTGAAGGCGTTGAAGAAACAGAACTGATGGCATTGCTCGACACTGCGAACTGCGACTATGTACAAGGGTTCATTAATGGTCGTGCACAAACAATAGATAATATTGTTTACTGGACAAAACAGCACCAATTAAAAAGCGCCATTTAGTAAATCCAAATTAGCTAAAAAACATGGATAGACAAAATCGCGCCAGTTACTGCAAGTTTGATTGTCGACTCAAATATCATCGTATACAAAAGTGATAACGAGTTTAAATAGGGTTTATTAATGGGTTAAAACTCGTATCCCATAGTCACGTATAATGCATATAGGTTTGCGTCCCCTTCTTTCCCATCTTTTTTAAGCGATAGGTGGTTACCCCGTAACTCAGTACCAAACTCAAAATTGTTATCCAATCGGTAGGAACTTCCAATTGCCCACATGTAACCGAAGCCTTTTGCTTTTGGTTTGGAGTCTTTATCAACCGTTAACGTTTTTTTGTATTCCAACGCTTCGACATACCCATAAGATAAACCAGCGCTACCGTAGATATCGATACAGTCAGTCAGCGAATACGTTATTTTTGGCGCTGCGTTCAAAACAACAGAGCTAATTTCTTCTACTTCGTAAAGGGAAGACGTGTCTGACTTTTTCTTTGAGTTGTAATGAATATCGCCAGATAGCGCAACGCCCAAATAAATGTCCTCTGCCTCAGTCCAACTTGAGGTCATACGCGAATATTCAAGCGACAAAGATCGCCCTACCAATTCATAATCGCCAACACTCGCCACTTTAGACTGGAAACTGGACCCGCCAACCTTGGCAGTAAATAATTGATAAGCCTCTGGGCGCGGTTCTGCACTAGCATGTGAGGATAATGCGACTGCACTGGCAAAAACTAAAGCAAACTGTTTTTTCAAAACAATATCCAAATAATCTGACTGGGTTTTGTGTAAAGAAATTGAGCTTTGCAAGAAAACATTCCAACAATGGCATCAAATTCTCATTATTGATTGAGCGCGCGAGATTCTACACAACTAATATGCATATCAATAGAGTCATTTATGAATTTTAGCTGAACAAATTACCTCTTATTTTCATTACGTGATTTAGAACACCTTATTATCCTTGGTACTAGCTAGGCTAAGGCGTTCAAATGCGCATGTAAATTAATTGTTACAGATTATGATTTCGAGAAATTGGTGAATTTGTAGACGGCAATTTACTTTTCATCGATAGTTACCACATCAACGCAACATATTTGCAACATCGTGGTGACTTATGACTAAACAGAGCAAATATCAGTCAAAGAAAGCAGATGAAAACGGTGTCATTCAATGGACTGACGAAGAAAATAATGTGTGGGAAACACTCATTCACAGGCAACTTAACTGTATTAAAAACAGAGCATGCCATGAGTACATGGAAGGACTAAATAAATTAAACCTTCCACACGAACGCATTCCCCAGCTTCACGAAATTAATTCTGTACTCTCTTCAGAAACAGGTTGGCAATGCGAAGCGGTACCAGCCTTAATAAGCTTCGACAAATTTTTCGAAATGTTATCTGAACGAAAATTTCCAGTTGCCACTTTTATTCGCAAAAGAGAAGAAATGGAATACCTTCAGGAACCTGATATTTTCCATGAAATATTTGGTCATTGCGCGATGCTAACTCACCCTGCCTTTGCTGCTTTTACCCACTCTTACGGTAAATTAGGTCTAAAGGCTTCTAAAGAGGACAGAGTTTATCTAGCCCGTTTATATTGGTTCACAGTTGAATTTGGTCTAATTAAAAATAGCAGCGGAGTCAGCATATATGGTGGTGGAATACTCTCTAGCCCAGGTGAAACGCAATACGTTTACAGCGACCAGCCCGTATTCGCCCCACTAAAGCCACTTGATGTTTTGCGAACTCCATACCGAATCAACATCATGCAACCAAAATACTTTTACATCGACAATATTAGCGAGCTTTTCGAAATCGCTAATCTTGATATTATGTCGCTTATTGAACACGCCAAAACACTGGGTCTACATTCGCCCATGTACGAACTTGAACACGATTAAGGAAAAATCATGTCAGAAGCACTGTTAGAGTCATCTTGCGAAGCGTGCCGTTTTGATGCACCACAAGTTGAAACCGAAGAAGCCAAGGAGTTACTAAGCCAGATCCCTGAATGGCGACTCATCAATGTGAACGGTATTTCACAACTCGAAAGGGTCTATACATTTAAAAACTTCAAACTCGCTTTAGCGTTTACTAATCGCATAGGTGATATGGCTGAAGAAGAAGGGCACCATCCGGCATTGACTACCGAATGGGGAAAAGTGACCGTTCAATGGTGGAGTCACTCGATCAAAGGTCTCCATAAAAATGATTTTATCTGCGCAGCAAAAACAGATTCGCTGCTCTAAACAAATTTGCTCGTAACCTCAGGTTTGCATTGCAAGCCTTGAGGTTATGACGCTCCCCCGTCCTCAAACAATTCCCCCCTTACCCATAAGCCACGTAATAAAAAGCGCTCGATATTTGCGCTAATTTGACACCCAGATGATTCTCTAGTGACAAATAAGTTATTTTTTAGTTCGTACACTAAACTTTAGAATTCAACCATTTTCACCGCATTAATTGTGACACGGATCGCAATTAATCCAACATATTGAGTTCAGCTTGATTTGATCCCTAAATAATGTACCCTTCTGCGAAGCAATAATGTTTAGACCTCTAAAGGAATGTGTGGCATCAAATGACAATTGCAGCCCCATGGGTAGATAACCCAGACATATTAGACAATGCAAAAACAAAGTGGATATTTCGCAATCCAAACAAAAAGGACGGCGATGATATTCACCAACTTATAGAGAGCTGTCCTCCTCTAGACACCAACTCCTCCTATTGTAATTTCTTACAGTCCTTTCACTTCAAAGACACATGTATCGTTGCAGAATTTGATGGGGAATTAGCGGGGTTCATTTCCGGTTATTGTAAACCTAGCTCCCCGAAAGACTTGTTTGTTTGGCAAGTTGCCGTCTCCCCAAATCACAGGGGGAAAGGGCTGGCATTTTCAATGTTGAAAGCGCTATTGAAAAGAGAAAGCTTGAAATCGATAGAGTGCGTGGAAACGACGATTACCGAATCAAATCAGGCTTCTTGGAGTCTGTTTAAGAAATTGGATAAAGAAAACGGAAACACCGGAAGCAAAACCATATTTTTGGATGAAGCCGAACATTTCAAAGGCAAGCACGATACCGAGTATTTGTATCGCATCCCTCTACTTTAAATTTAACCCAAGGAAAAAGCGGTCCCACAATGGATATCTTTAAGAAAAAGGAATCTAAAGTCAGATCCTATTCAAATAACTTTCCAGTTGTTTTTCAAAAAGCGCAAGGTAGTTGGCTAGAAACAGAAAATAACAATAAGTACTTAGATTTTCTCGCAGGCGCAGGGTCTCTAAACTACGGGCATAACAACCCAGTTTTGAAAGACGCTTTACTGACATACATAACTAACGACGGTATTACACATGGCTTAGACATGCACTCTGAAGCCAAAGCGGAGTTTCTGCATGCATTAGACAAGCATATCTTCGCACCACGTGATCTGGACTATAAAGTGCAGTTCACTGGTCCTACTGGGACCAATGCGGTTGAAGCTGCATTAAAACTCGCCAGAAAATTCACTGGTCGACAAAACGTTGTTGCGTTTACAAACGGGTTCCACGGTTGTTCTATGGGTGCTCTTGCAGCAACAGGCAATCAACACCATCGAGGCGGTGCAGGAATGGCGCTCACTGGTGTAACTCGTATACCCTTCGAAAATTATGCCAACGTCGATGGGCTCGCGTTATTCGAAGCCATGCTTTCAGACAACTCAAGTGGCCTAGATATGCCTGCCGCCGTTTTACTTGAAGCGGTTCAAGGAGAAGGAGGCTTAAACGTTGCTAGCAATGCGTGGTTGCAAAAACTGAGTGCCATTTGTACAAAACATAAAATCTTACTGATTGTCGACGATATCCAAGCCGGCTGTGGACGCACTGGTACATTCTTCAGCTTTGAGCCTTCTGGTATCAAACCTGATCTCGTCACTTTATCTAAGTCCATTAGCGGGTTTGGTTTACCAATGGCGGTTGTATTGCTTAAACCTGAGTTAGATGTTTGGAAACCAGGAGAGCACAACGGTACGTTTCGTGGCAACAATCATGCTTTCGTTACCGCAACAAAAGCGTTGGAATTGTATTGGGCAGACAGTCAGTTCGAACAACACATCTCTGAACGCGCCAGCCAAATTCACAAGCACTTAGAACAGTCACTTCTTAACTTCCCTCACTTATTTGAAAGAATAAAAGGTCGTGGAATGATGATTGGTATCGAGTGTAAAAACCCTGATGTCGCTGGTCTTATTACTCGAAATTGCTTTGATCGCGGTATGATCATCGAGACTGCGGGAGCAAATGATGAAGTTGTTAAGTTCTTCTGCCCTCTAACCATTACAGAGGCGGAACTGGCTCAAGGCTTAGAAATATTTGAAGCGTCTTCTGAAGCAGTCGCTCAACAGATAGTAAAGAAAGCATCTTAGGAATTTAGAATGATTGTAAGAACTTTAGAAGAATGTCAAAACAGTGAGCGCCGCGTCGTATCAGACAACTGGGAAAGCGTTCGCATGTTGCTTAAAGATGACAAGATGGGCTTTTCGTTTCATATCACTACTATTTATGAAAATACGGAAACTCACATCCACTATAAAAATCATCTTGAGTCTGTTTACTGCATGAGCGGTGAAGGCGAAATCGAGGTAATTGGCGGTAAAACTTATCCAATTAAACCAGGTACGCTCTACATTCTCGACAAACATGATGAGCACTACCTTAGAGCGTACAAAGACAAAGAAATGGTAATGGCTTGTGTATTCAACCCACCGATTACTGGCAACGAAGTTCACGATGAAAACGGCGTATACCCAATTGTAGATTAATCTATCATTGAGAATCACATCTCGTCTGAGTTAACCCAATGCGATCTTAAGTGGCTGTACATTCAAGATCGCATTGTTTTCAAACTTGATATTAGGGTCTGTTGATCTTTCGTGGTTAAATTTTGTTCGACTTCTATGCCTTTTAATCGCGGCGCAAGGTGTGTCGCCTAGTCATTCTAAGCAAATACCTTGCAACAAAGAGTAAAAGGCATGGGAACGGGGACGCCTAGTCGAACCCTTCGGGCAGCATTTGTGGCTTATTTCTACTGCGTTATCGCTCATTGATGTAGAGTGACTACACCGAATGAGCTCTGCCTTGTATAAATCATCCACAAATTGCTGCAAAAATCATCTCGAAAGGTCAACAGACCCTAAGAACTCAGTTTTTCTTGGCTATTCCTAATATTCGGCTTAGTGTACCGTCTTTATCAATAAACTGGTGCTTCAGAGCGCCGACAATATGTAAAAGTAGCCCGGCAAGTAATATCTTGAATCCGATTCCATGAATGGTACCACCCAAATTACTCAACGATTCTGTTTTTTCACTTTTTGCAACCAACTCCAATCCAAAAAATGCCAAACCGTGACCTCCACCCACACTCATTAGTCCACCAGACAAAGGCATAGCCACAGTACCAATCAATAATAGGTAGTGAATGATCTTAGACAGGTTTACTTGCCACCTAGGCATAACAGAAGCACTGACGATTTCCCCTTCTTTTAACCGCCATGCGATTCTAAGGGTAGCCATTAATAACACCATCAATCCGAGTGATTTATGCGTTGCAAGCAATTCAAACTTTTCGGGACCTCGAGGTAACCCTTCAACAAACTTACCCATTCCCAATGTCACGATAAAACTGATGCCCACAAGCCAATGAAAAATAACTGTAGGGGTTGAAAGACGATTGCTCATATATCACCTATATTTGTATGGTTTTATTATGAGTAAATCATGCACAACAACCCGCTAAAGTTCGATACCGTATTGTGTAAAGTTATGTAAATGTACCTAAAAGGCTCAGAAACTTTACATCATCTCGTTTAAGAGATAAGTCGCGTGTTTCAAACTTAAAATCGTGTCTAAAAAAAAGAGCCGCTAAAAAGCGGCTCGATATAAGTAGAAAATTAGAAAAGCTAAGATAGAGTTAACTCATTCTTAGACAAAAATTCGATAGCATCCTGGCAGTTGTTCTTGGCCGCTTTGTACATGTACTCAATGGCTTGATCTTCATCTACTACACCGCCTTCCCCACTGAATAACATTTGAGCAAACATGTATTGTGCTTTTGGTACATTGAGGTCGGCAGCACCGTTTAAATACGTTCTCGCTTTCGCCATATCCTCAAATACACCGATTCCACTCGCATAAACGGTATAAAGGATCATTGCGGCATTGGTGTTTTTTCCGCAATACGATCGCTTCAGCCAAAAAATACCTTCATTTTCGTTTTTCTCTGCCCCCAAACCTGTTAGCCGACTTACTCCTGTAAGTAACTGGGCAAAAGGTGAACCACGATAAGCATATTCAACAATGATGTTTACGTTTACTAAAGCATTGTTCACTCTTCTAGAAAGAAGCGCTTCCATGAAATCTTTATTGAGCAAATTTGCGGCGTCTTTTAAAAACTCATTAGATCCACGTATAAGATCTTCATCGTTAAATTCATTTTGAATCAGTGAAGTGATAAATCGTTTCACTTTTTCTATGTCTGACAATTCCATGATCCTGAGTCTTAACCTTCGATAGAGCTAAAAGTATGTCACGAAAACGTAAAATCTAGGTTAACGTTACACATTAATGCTAAGTAACTCGCATTCTCACCTTAGACTCGTGTACATCGCCTGAAGAGGCACCTAGGTATCGTTATGAAAAACATGGACTCATAGATGCCTCCAATGGTTTTACATTACAGAATTATTTGGCATTACCCTCAGCTTCTTGGGGCTTTTTCGGTGGGTTACTTGAGGAACGCTGCCAATTGACTCCCGTACAGGGTTGGTAAGAAGGTCCTCTTGGGCTTCCTCTATGACCACCACCATTTGAGCTATGACTTCTATTCATGTTGCCTCCTTGTAAACATTTTAAGTGAGCAAACAATGTGCAATGTGCACCAACTCAGTCTATGTGAGTACACCGATAAAATATGAGAGCAAACTTACAGTTGGCTGGAACTTCTAATAGCAGAGATAAGACAAAGCGTATTTATGTGGATATACCCAAGTTACGAAATAAAGATCGATAGCGTGTAGTGACCACTACCGATCTTTTTACTCGCCTAAAACATAACGGATGCTCAAACTAAACCAGTAAGTCGCTAACTTCTCGTCTCGGAGATTCAGGTGTGGGCTTCGCTTTACCCAGCCTAAACACCATTTGTACTGTATGAGATTTGTTAATATTAAAATACTGTTTGAAGCTTTCTTGCAGTGGAAGCATATCTTGATATTCCTGAAGTATTTGGCTCATTGGATGTTGCGCTATACCCAATGAAGCCGTCACCAGATTGATTCTGTTGTATAAGCGCCCCACCTTTAATTGGTCTTTCCTTGTGTTTCCTTCGGTAATCAACATAGCAAAATGATGTGTGCTTGCTGTAACTGTTTTTGTAAGTTTGATCCCTTCTTTGCCAAAAGCAGCCGGATCTTTTTCAGCCGATTCACGACTCAAAAAGAACTGTTCTGCGACCCAACGCTTCGCGCCTAGAACACCATTTTGTGGCAAACCAAAACCATCTCGATGCTTTTTGAACTCATCATCGTTAAAACGGAACATGCCTATTGTTTCAAGGCTGCGCGTACTTTTTTGTTCTTCAATTTCCATCGCTTGATTAAGGAAGTGTCGCATTTCTTGGTTGTATTCTTCCGTTTGCACCAATCTTAATTCGCTGCCTTTCGTTTCTACAACGTTAAGGATAGCGTTCAATTCAGTATCTTTAAGCTTTGCATCAGTATATTCAGTTTTATTAGATTGACGTGTGACAAGATAAGGGAACAAGGGATCCGGTTGAATGCTCGCATCTGGAACAAGTTTGATCGCTGCAACTGGCTTGTTTTCCAACACCTGATTACCGTACTCGCCTAGCGGAAAATATTGCACGTCTGCCCTCGTTGCAAAATGGCTTGCAGCCACGACCAGACTTTCAATAAACGTACCCTGACCAATATGGATTTGGCGATGAATCGGATCCGTTTCAGGCAGTAACCTATCCTCGTCGACATACAACAAAATTGTATCTTCGCCTTTAAAAGCGACCTTCCATGGCTGAATATTGTGAGGATTTGGGCACAGCATTGCGTAGCTGATGAGTGTCTTCCTAAGATCTGAGTAAGTCAGTGCCGGTCTAAATGAAAGATCAGAAGAACCTGAAACGTTACTAACCAAAACAGGTGCAGCAGCCAAAACGACTGCCCCAGCGCCCATCACTTTAATGAAATTCCTTCTATCCATTGCTATACCCTCTTTAATTCATTTGCTAAACTATATTCCATGGAATAAATATACATTCCACGGAATATATATCAAGAGGTTTTGTTCATAATGTCGACAGAAAAACAGCAAGCATCCATTAAGATAATGATTACATTAGGAATAATTAATCAACTCACCGACTCTTGGCTAAACAAAGCACTGGCGCCAATTGGAATTAACCAGTCACAATTTAATTTGCTGAACCATTTTTCGCACCAGCCAGAACGCGAACAGACCATTAGCCAATTAGCTCAAGTTATGCAAATGAACCAGCCTGGCATTACTAAGGTGATCAACAAGCTCGCAAAGGATGGGCTAATTGAAATAAGAAAAGACGAAACCGATGGAAGGAAAAAGTGGATTAAAATAAACAGCGCTGGATTAGATAAGGTTCATCTCGCTTTTATGAGTTTTATGCCCACAATCGAAGCTTGCTTTAAGAATTGGGATAATGACGAAATGCTGCAAATGTTAAAGCATTCCAATAAGTTAAAAGATTGGCTAGATGAGAATCGAGATATAAATTAACTACCCTGTGAAAACAGGTCTTTGGTTGGTATATACCCAAGTAACCTCAAGATGCGGGATTCAGAGCCCGTAGCATTAAGCCTACAGGCACTCATTGAATTTTTTCGCCTCTGTTCTAGGCAAGCACCTTCTCTTTGATTACCGTTAAAACGCCTTGTTTATCTTGATGAGGCGCTTCAAAGCGAGCTAGCGCTTTTATTTCAGGGTGGGCGTTTTCCATAGCGTAGCTGTGATACGTTTCTTTCAGCATTTCGACATCGTTAAAGTAATCGCCAAAGCTCATACTCTGCTCGAAATCAAAATCGAACACTTTCTGTAAATGCCGTATTGCAGTGCCTTTAGACGCGTCTTTGTGCATAAAATCGAGCCAAATTTTGGCACTCACTACCACTTGGTGCGAATCTCCGAATTTTTCAGATACGACTGGGTATACATGCTCTTCTGTACCTTCATAATTCAGAATGGCTATTTTAATAAATTCATCATCGACATCGAGTAAATCCTCTACGTTTTTTACACGGTGATAATAGTTTTGGATCTCTTCGAACTTACTCGGGTCATTCGTTTCAATGTACGCTGAATCCTTTCCACATAAAACGATGTCTGAATTTTCAATACCACGAACAGTAACAACAATATCGTGCACTTCTTTCTTAGGAATAACGGCGCTATACAGCTCGTTCCCCTGATGCATGACGATCGCGCCATTTTCTGCAATGAAAAGCATGTCATCTGCGATAGACTCAAACATACTCAGCAAGCTGTAATATTGCCTACCTGACGCTGCGGCAAAAAGAACCTCTTTTTCGCGTAACGCATGAAAAACATCATAGAACTCTGAGGGAAGATTTTTTGAACTATCGAGCAATGTGCCATCCATATCAGTGGCAATAAACTTTATCTTTTCTAACAAAACGACTCCAAAATACTTATCTACGATTTTGCTTCAACAACAAAAGCCTAGGGTCTATAGACCTAATCTAATCATTGAAAACTAAAATGCCACAAAACGTTAACTGCGTGAATAACTTAATATCTGAATGTACCCAAGCTTTTGGGCTATCTTTTACTTATTAAAGTAACACATAGGAACAAATCGGATACCGTTAACTTCAGATTCAGAATCTGTTATTTCAAACCCCTGTGATTCATAGAACGAAACCGCATTAACTGATGCTTTTAAGCTTACGTGGCACGGTTCAGAATGGTCTAAGAGGTGCTGCAACAACTTTTTGCCTATCCCACTTCTTTGCTGCTTTGTATCAACAAAAAGGTGTGTGATGTAAGAACCTTCCCGGAGAGCACCGAAACCAATCGGTTTTCCATTTTCCACAGCTTTAACACTGTAAAACTTGCTTTCATCAAAAGCTGTTTTTAAGTCTGGAAGCACTTTTGATATAAAGGTCAATCTTCCTTTTTCGTTGAAATGAGGTAAGATATCTGAATTCGCAACCTTCTCCACAAGCTCAACGACTGCAGCCATATCACTTTCTTCTACTTTTTTTATATCCAAAGCCTTCTCCTATGTCCGAAAGCTCAACTTAACATCCTGTAATAAAAGACTTAACTTGTTTTTTGTTAGAACATTAACATTAGTCTATTTTTTTTGGTGTACAATTAACTGAATGATATGCTGCTTGTGCGGTCTAATGAAATACCGACATATGTGGCTTAGTGAACAAGCAACACAACGCTTAGTCTTAATGCCAGTAACTTATCCTGGCAGCTCAAAATAAAAGAAAGCGTTTAGAAAGAGACTTAAGTAATGACAGTAATGCTTTACCCTACCAAAACATCGCCAAAAGGCTATCGTGTACAAGATAAAGTACTCAATGTTCAGAAATACTTCCCTTTTTCTAAATTTGGAACGCCCAAAAAAGCAGAAAAATCTGCTCGTGAGTTCCAAGAACAACTCTCTGAAAAACGAAAAGTACGTGAAATTCGGCTCACACTCGATGTAAACCAAATATTCCATGCTGACGGCTCTGTTAAAGGATTAAGTAAACGTCTTAGACGCACAAATAACGGAAGCGTGGTAGAAGTACTCAGAGCGCAAGTATCTGTTGATGGCAAGCAAGTTTCTACCGATTGGCAGTTAAAAAATCGCACCTTCAGAGAAGCTTATAAAGGGGTTCAGGATTGGATCTTAGAAAAACGCGGTATCACAAGAACACGTGAGATCACCAACCTTTTTAAAGAGGTGGAAGGCATGTACAAATAGCCGTTCAACTTAGTACGCATCGTAGTAAAAACGCAGCAACCGATTCGGTGCTGCGTTTTTCGTTTAGCGCACTCGTTCTATTCTTTTAACACCATATCAATACACATAACAGCCGCCAGAATAAGCTTTCTAACATCGTCATTTTCCGGAACATCGCTGGCAATTTCCAACACATAGTTATCAGCGCTAGTAAACATTTCTTTTCCGATCCCAGCCCACTTCTTGGATACGTGAGCGAGCTCTTTCTCATTATTTTTGAAATAGAAATCCCAACCAGTCCACTTACCTTCTAGCTGACACATCTCTTCACCACGTTTATCAAGCAGTGCAAATTTCCCACCTATTGAAAACAGTTTCTGCTCGAATTCACCAATCAATTCATTATTGTGGTCAGTCACTGTCACTTTAGATAAAAACAGCGAAATCCCCCTTTGGATACGAACAACTCGTTGCCCGTCTGGGGTTTTTATTTGAATATCAAACGGTGTCATTCGCTTATAGTCTGTAAAGCGCAATAGCTTGGTAAAGAACCCTAGGGTGGGTTCTCGACACTCCATGATCACGTCACCTGATTCTGGGTCGTATATATCGAAGTTATTGGCTGCCTTAAACATGCCAACATGTTCCTTTACCAAAAACAGATTCTTATTAATTACGTCTACCACTCTATTCCTCCGGTGGGTTTGATACCTAAGCCAAAATTTTCTTAGTAGTTCTTTTATCATTTAACTCTTTGATAAAAAGATAATTTTCCCAGTTCTATGAGAGCGAGCACAATTTGTTTGGGTAAGCGCAGCTTATAAGAGACACAGGAAGGCCTAATGTGCCTCTTTACCAACCATTACAGGATTAAGTACTTTGGAGGCGAGTAAGAATTTAAAACTTCAAAGTTGACTCAGAAAAGAAAGCGACCTTTGGTCGCTTAGGAAGCTCTAAATTTTCAAATCAACATAATCTACCCCGATTCTGCCCTCATAGTGACTCTGAAAATTTTGGAATCGAGCAGCATAAATAGGACGTAACATCTTGACTGGAATCAACTTTTTGGTTGTATACTCCAACTTTGAACCTGAAACAGAGTGGAAGGAAACTTGCTTACCATCTACCTCAAGCGGCTGATCGTCATGATGCATAACAACAACCTTCTCAATTTTTGGCAAATTAGTATTACTATCTAAAACTCCCAAGGCTATTTTTTGAGTTTCATGTGTAACAAATATAAATTTAGAGTGAGTTGCACACTCCAGCTTTTCTTTGTATTTAGTAAATTTCTCTAACTTCAGTAAAGTATGGTTTCGGTGAGGGGTCATCTTTTTGGATGCTAAATCTGAAACTTGCCCAGGAACTGAATTACAACTTGGTGTAACGCATAAATACCAACTTTGTGGATCGTCTTGATCGACCATAACTAAACCTGTTGTCACAAATTTAGGAAGGGTTTTATAGGTAGACAGCTCCTCATTTAGAGTATGTATAACATCAGAATGATATGCGTCATTGAGCTTGTCGTTACCTCTATTAGTATTTGAGAATGCTATCTCAAACAGTGAAAGTAAATATTCTTTATGTTGTTCCTCATTGCCTTTTTCAAATTCAACGTGAGGTTTGGCATCTTTTGTAACATGATTGGCAGTTTCTTTAATAAAATTGACAAGGTCTCTTTCTTTCAATAAATCATGAGAAAAATCTTGTAGCATATGATCCAGTAAATTTTCTGCAGCAACGTTTATATTATCTTTATGATTGTTTATTAGATGCCACAATAATGCGGCTTCTCTCTTGTGATCAGAAGAATGACCAGCCTCAAAAGAAAATCTTCCATCTTCAATCTTATTTTGTAGCTCTGAAGCCACAACCCTGTATAAACTGGGGCCCCAATGACATAGAGCTTTTTCAACCTGACTCCAGATTTGCTCAGCTTTTGGGATACCCAGCTGATTGTTTTCAGATTCATTTTTCTGCAATAGTGTTATAAATACGTTACCAGAGATAAGCCACTGACACTCTTTGTTATCAAAATCTCCTTGAATGGAGCTAGTAGGATTAAAATCCGTTTTAAGTTTATTGTGTTTAGAAACTACAGTTTCTAGATAACATTTTAGTATCTCTAATTCTGGAAACTTACCTTTGTTTTTTAGGAGCCTACTTATCTCGCCTTTGATTTTATTTTCATTTCCACTAACCAAAAAGTCTGCCTTGGCACTATCACTAGGATTCCAATTTTCAGGACTATTATCATCAACAAAATCATTCCATTTATCATCCCAACCTTCGGTAATAGAATAATCATCAGGATCACCGTTGTATGACCCCCTTAAACAGGATGCAATTTCAAGCCATGTTTGGTCCAGATTATTATTAGTGTATACAACAACTATATTCATGTGTGAATTTGTACTTAGCTTATAAATCAAGTCAAGAGCTTGTGTTGGATCTTTATCTTCCAACTGGTAATCTAGTACTATTAAGTCGCTTTTTCTTATTTTATCAGCAGAGATATCTTTTGTCGTTTTTTCAACATCACAGACGATAGACAGATCATTGAAATACTCTTTTACCTCTCTTGCTACTCCAGACTGTTTAAGTGAAAACTTTAATTCATTGAGCTTTTCTCTGTATTGATCAACTTCTATATCGCCACTTCTCAAACCAATGAGACATTGATCAATTTTATTATTATTTTCATTGTTTATATCAATTATTTCTTCATATGGAATATAATCATCATCAATTAAAATAACTGATTTAATCGCGTCATTTCTAAATGCACTTACTACTTTTCCGTTATAATTTGGCATTATGATAAATACTCCAACCCATTGAAATTGATCACAAAATTAGCACCATTACTGATAGCTTTTTCATGTTCTTTTGTCGCATACCAAATTTTATGATGAGCAACTGATAAATTTTCTTTACAGAGATATAAACCTACACCATGCCCCGAGCTTCTACGGGAGTAGAATAGTTCAAATAATCTTGAGATATCCTCTTCATCAACCTCTGGACCGCTGTTCGCGATCACAACATGATTTTCTTTGACATCGATTATAATTTCTCTATTTTCCGACAAAGTTACCCAATACAATGCGTTATTCAGAATGTTGACGAAAACAGGATAGATTCTAGAAGGTAGATCTAATATCGATATATTTCTGAAGTTATCAGTGATATTTAGATTTACTCTCTGCCTATCGAATCTATCTTTGAAAAATAACCCTATGTGCTTTTCTATCATAGCACCTGTAATATCTTGCCTAGCTTGGTAACCGGAAAGTTTTAAAGGTGACAAAAAGCGAATTTGATGAGTCAAAGCTTTATGAGCTTCGAAAGCAGTCTTATAACCTGGGTGCTGTTGTATTTCAGACGGTAAAGATTTAAGCCCTCTCGTAACCAGCATATCCTGTTGTTCAAGTTCGTGAGCTAATACTTCCACACTAATACCGAGCTGAGCTAATGCCTGCAGTTTATTTGCTTTATCCTCAAAATAAGCTCTTTCTTCTTCTGCTAGTGAAAAAGCTGAGTCTAAATTAATACCATTAGATAGTCTCTCTAAAGCTCTTAAAACAGATTCATACTTTATTGTAAAGTTGTCTGCTAAATTAGAATATATCGCGTCAAGAGCATTCAAGCTTGATTCTGCGTCAGTATCTTCATTTACTAAGTCTAGAACCGATATACCCTCAACATAGAACCTTGACCTATCCTCAGTAGCGGTCTTTTTCCATGATGAAAGCAGTGAGTCTATTTTCCGCTCAATCAAGTTTTCGTACGCGACTACTTGTGAATTTAAAGAGGCTTGATTACTGTTAAACTTTTTCTTAGCCATTTCTGATGGAGAATAACTAGCAATACTGCTTTCTACTTTATTCACATTAACTTTTATGACTCTAATATACTCGGTCAGCTCGTTGAAAAGGTCACGATAGTTTCGATAATCCTCTTCTACATCTCCATCTATTTTTGATGGTTTAGAAGGCAATTTAAGGCTGGTTCTAGATAACTCTAAACTTGAAAGGTCTTCATTAATTGAGTCAAGATCTACCTTTGAAATATCATTACTTTCTAGCCTGTTTTGTAGAACACTAGCAATTTTTACATTTTCAGAAATGTTATTTTTGTTATTTCGTATAAATTTCTTAAACTCACGAGAATTAGTTCTGCTTGCTTTTTTATATGATTCTTTTTGTTGCTCTCTTTCTTTATCAAGAATTGAGTCAAGGTGATTCCTACGTAAATCAGAATTCCTTCCAAAATACTTATCTGCTAGTTGAATGAGTAAATCAACTAAAATTAACTTAAACTCACGTGCAGCTTGGTTTTTAACAAACCCCTCTCGCCCCGCTTTGTCTTTTAGATTTCGGTTTTCAACCTGATTTAAAGAGATGCTCCCAAATGTCTTCCTATTCGCCCAGAAATATCTACCTGCATTTTTACCACGCCTTTCCTCTATTTCTAAAAAATCATTATCTGAGCGTCCATATGGCAGAACGCGTAATCCATCACGTAGAATTAATATGCCGCTGTATTTTTTAGCTTTCTGTTCTATGCCTGAGTGAATAGAGGGTTCAAGTGAGCTCTTACTTGCCAAAACTTCAAAAGTTCCGAGCTTTAGATTGAATTTACCTACTCTACTCTTACCAGCAGTCAAACGAACATTTGAGTTAAGAACGATATCTTTATGCTCTTCACCAAATGCTGTTACGCTGCCTCTAAACCAACCTTTTTCATCAACTTCCCCTACAACCTTATGTTCCAGCATCATAAAATCTTGAATATTAAAGTTGTCTAGTTGGTTTAAAATAGGTTTCGAAAAGCCGTTGTCATCAAATAAACTAATTTCATAATTAAACTTTACGTTATCATGTTCAAAGGGGTCTACAAATGCGCGTAAAGTATCAATTAAGTCACGTTTAATTTCTTTTAGTTCTGGGTCATCCAGTGATAAGTCATGATTACCAGTTAAAAGAGCAAGCTCACGCTCTAAATCTAGTAGGTATAACGCGGTACCGTGCTCAGCGCCATCTGGACCTTTAACTTTATCTAGTAGTACTTTCCAGCTATTTATATGCTTTTCATTGAATTCAAAAGAATCACAAAATCTTGCGATTTTGTCTTCTGTAGACAGGAAAGGAACAGATTGATTTGCATTATTCGAATTGTAAAAATCTAGTTCATCTTCCGAAAACTGGCTCCATGCTTTTCTAATTCTCTTTTGTTCAATACCGTCTTCTTTAACATCTAAAGCCAAGTTTTCTTTCAAATCTTCTAATAGAAAGTCAAAGAGCTCAACAAGTTCTGAAAGTTCTGATACGGAGACCATAGGTACACGAATATCACTAAGAGATAGATAAGTGTTTTCGAACATTCGCCAGTCTATCAATGCTACGGAATAATCCGAGTCCATTTTCTTAGTCACTAGTAATGTTACGGGAGCTAAAAATGAAGAGGAGAGTCTACCGATTCCTTTTTCGCCCTGTGTAAATCTCTCGGGCAGCCCAAATCGATCTTCAAGTGGTAAAGTTTTCTTTTTAGACTTGGACTCAGTTCCAATAACCATCCAGCTATCAATCAGCTGATCGAACGTCATACCACAGCCGTTGTCGATGATAGCCCCGCATTTGATTTGTCCATCAAATAGATGCAGCGCTACATCACGAGCATAAGCATCATAAGAATTTTTCCACAGCTCACTTATTGCTGTTGGGGCATCAGCAATTTGTCCCTTACCGAGGTGGTCAATTGTTCTAGCTCGTGCTTTAAACGCAAAAGAGTTTGATTTCAATTTTGTGACCTATTTTCAATAGCATAAAAAAAGTGCCTAGCATTGTAGGCACTTTTTTCAGTTCAATCTACTGCATATATCACTAATCAGTATTTTCCCAAGTAATGGAGGGACCGCATTTCCTATCTGCCGAGCCTTCTCAGTCGAGCTACCATGAAAATCAAACCAATCAGGGAAGGATTGTAACCTAGCGGCATGACGAAGGGTCATACCATGGTTTAACCAAGGATGAACAAAACGCCCCTTAGATGGATTGTTGCACCCTGTAGTAATTGTATTACTTGGCTGGTGAATAAAAATTCGACCATAAACATCTTTATGACCTTTGTATCCATTAGAGTGGCACTTTAATCTGTGTTTCTCACCTGCGTCTTCACGGCTGCCATTTAAAGGCGTATCACTCAACTTCACCACCATTTTATCGGAAGGCTTCATATGGATATCGCATATGTCATTCGCTTTGAAAGGCTGGCCACAACTCAAAGAAGATAGCAATTCAAACGTTTGTTCATGAGAAAGCTTCGATTTTTCTTTGAAGTAGTGCTCCCAATACTTCTCATAAAGTTCAGTAGGAACCTTCTCAAATACGCTAGCGGCTGTTTCCCAATGTGGTGTCTTACCAGAGGCAGGCGAAAAGTGAGTAACGTCAGGCGGAAATTGAAAACTCTTCTCAAAACAGCCTTTTCTTACGCCTAATATAAACGCGCGCTTTCGGTTCTGAGGAACACCGTAGTCCTTCGCATTAAGTACATCACAAAACTTGATAATGTAACCGTGCTTCTTCGCAAGCTTTAGGAACCGTTTCAAATAGTCCTTATGCCGCTTCCAAAACAAACCTACTACATTTTCCACTAGAAACGCCTTAGGTTGAAATTCTTCTACATACTTAAAGTATCTTAACAAAAGAAGGTTTCGAGGATCGTGAACACCAGCATCATTAATACGATGAGTTGAGAAACCTTGGCATGGAGGACCTCCAAGAATCAAGTCAAGCTCACCCTTTTCTAACTGAAGTGACGCTCTAAGTTCTAATGGTTGAACGTTATTTATGTCCCCAACTTCCGGACCTGCTCTTAAATCAATATCTAACTTTAGTGTATCGATGAAGTTTTTTTTGTACGTATTGGCAGCTGCTTTATCAAACTCGATAGCTGCAAGCACATCCACTCCTGAATCTATAGCAGAAAGTGTAAAACCACCGGCGCCGGCAAACAAATCTATCGCTTTAACTGTCATTCAAATCACTCAAAAAAACTCAACCGAAACATTCTACCGACTTAACAACAAATTACCATTGTTCGGCGTATTAACTGGCTACAAGTCATTCAAAAGTTAACTGCAAGATCATTATAAAATAGTTACGAGGCTTGTTACCGCAATAGTACTGGTAATATCCTCTCCAATAAAAAACCGCTCATTTTAAGAGCGGCCTTTTCACTTTTCACTTTTCACTAAGAAAAATCGTAAACTTATTCTTTGCCGTATACGTTATTTTCTTGCTCTTGAACTCGGATAAACGTGGTGCGCTTGGTCAGTTCTTTAAGCTTTGCTGCGCCTACATACGTGCAGGTTGAGCGTACGCCGCCTAGAATATCTTGAATGGTGTTTTCAACCGGGCCACGGAACGGCAGTAAAACGGTTTTACCTTCTGCTGCGCGATACTTAGCGACGCCGCCGGAGTGCTTATCCATCGCAGATTGGGAAGACATGCCATAAAACTTCATGTACATTTTGCCGTCTTTTTCAAGTAACTCACCACCTGATTCTTCATGACCTGCTAGCATGCCACCAAGCATTACAAAGTCGGCTCCACCACCAAATGCTTTGGATACATCACCCGCACAAGAACAACCGCCATCACCAATAATTGTGCCGCCCAGACCGTGTGCAGCATCGCCACACTCAATAATGGCCGAGAGCTGCGGGTAACCTACCCCCGTTTTTACGCGTGTCGTACATACTGAGCCAGGGCCAATACCTACTTTCACTATGTCCGCACCGGCGAGAATCAGTTCTTCCGTCATATCACCGGTGACAACATTACCAGCAGAAATCACTTTATCTGGAAATGCGGCGCGCACTTTAGAAACGTATTCACACAAGTGCTCGGAGTAACCATTAGCTATGTCGATACAAATAAAAATCAGCTCGTCGCTTAGGGCTAGAATATCTTGGGTTTTCTGGAAGTCGGCATCAGATGTACCAGTACTCACCATGACATTGTTCAACACGCTTTTATCAGCGGTTTTAACAAATTCCGCCCAATCATTTGTGGTGTAGTGCTTGTGAATTGCGGTCATGACACCATTTTCGGCAAGGGCTCTCGCCATTTCAAAACTGCCGACAGAATCCATATTCGCCGCAATGACAGGAACACCCGACCATTGACGACCACTGTGCTTGAATGTAAACTCGCGGGTTAAATTTACTTGGGAACGGCTTTTCAAAGTAGAACGTTTCGGGCGAAACAGGACATCTTTAAAACCTAACTTGAGTTCTTGTTCGATACGCATGGTATGCAATTTCCTTTAACTGTGTATTGCATGCCCGTAGAAAGTTGGCTGGCAGGCCGGCTTTCAAGCGCGAATCTCTTTGGCAGAAGAGTTTCACGTTTTTCGGACACAAAAAAACCGGAGCGTTGGCAGACGCTCCGGTTTTCAGCATTATAGGCACTTAAAGATTCCTGACAAGACTAATAATTGTAATTTTTTTGTGTTACCTTACCGAAGAAATCATACCCAAAACCCTACCTTTTTGCGTTTTATCCTATTCATTTCTCTAGTTTTTACCTCTTCGACAACACTACAATCTCTTTAATAACAACCAGTTAACGCTCATTAAATTTGGGGTTTATTTTTCTTTCAATCAACTGTATCAATAGCACTTATACTAATAACTAACTCTATTATTGAGGAGTACAGTCATGCTAAAGATCGCATTTTTCAGCTCTAAGTCTTACGACGAGCGAAGTTTTAATCACGAAAACGAGCATTATTCGTATGCTTTTGAGTTTCATGACTTCCGTTTAACTGAACAAACTGCTCGCCTAGCCTCCGGCTGCGAGGTGGTTTGCGCATTCGTGAATGACGATTTTTCTCAACCAGTCCTACAACAGCTTGCTGATATCGGAGTGAAGATTGTTGCTATGAGATGTGCTGGATTTGATCGTGTGGATCTCAATGCAGCTCAAGAATTAAACATTAAGATTGTACGCGTTCCAGCGTATTCACCGGAATCTATTGCCGAGCACGCTGTAGGTTTAATGCTTTGCCTTAACCGAAAATATCATAAAGCATACCAACGCACGCGTGATGCTAACTTCAACCTTGAAGGCTTGGTCGGCTTTAACTTTCACGGTAAAACCGCAGGTATTGTGGGCTCGGGTAAAATTGGTTTGGCGACCATGCGAATATTAAAAGGGTTAGGAATGGAAATTTTATGTTTCGACCCATACCAAAACCCTAAAGCTATCGATTTAGGGGTTAAGTACTGCGCACTAGAGGACGTCTATAAACATGCGGATGTCGTTAGCCTGCACTGCCCTTCTACACCAGAAAACAAGAACATGTTGAACGCCGACGCATTTGCTCAAATGAAAGACGGTGTCATGATTGTTAATACTAGTCGTGGAGACTTGCTCGATTCTGCTGCCGCTATTGAGGCACTTAAGTCAGGTAAGATAGGGGCACTTGGGTTAGATGTTTACGACAATGAAAAGGAATTGTTCTTCCAAGATAAATCGAGCGATGTGATTGTAGATGATGTGTTCAGAAGATTGTCTGCTTGCCACAACGTCATCTTTACTGGGCATCAAGCGTTTTTAACAGAAGACGCCCTAAGTAGTATCGCTTCGGTAACACTACAAAACATTACGGACGTAATAAAAAATGGCAGCAGCATAAATGAAGTTGCTTCATAAGTGACTTAGTAGCCAATAGGTCTTTGCACCTAGGGACGTTACATCTAAGTACTTAGCACAGAAACGTAGCCCTATGGCTTTGCCGCATAAAAGAAAGCCCGATAGTCATACTCTATCGGGCTGTATTTTTTAAAAGCTACACTTCGTACTTATATCGTTATCGAGTATTTTCTGTTTCGCCCGCTATCACTGCTTCTGCTGTGGCGTCTTGAATCGACAAAAACATCGATTTAACCTGCCCAGTTGGTGTTCGCATCGGGTTAAGAGTGACGTTTTGATACATGAACTCCGCCTGCTGCGTGATTGGGCGAACATTACGGCAACGGAACAAATACGGGCGTTGACGCCAAGTGATAAAGCTACGGCAACCCATATTGAATACTGGCTTGGCTTTAAGAACAAACCATTCTCTTGGGATTTCAGGGAACACCTCAAACAAAGACTTACCAATAGCTTCGTGCGCTTGTTTTCCACTGTGGTGGGTCATAAAGCCATTCCAAACCTGAATATTGTATTCACTATCCAGTACCACTAATCCCATTTCTGCGTTTTGTACTATATCCACCATCCAGTGGAACTGTTCGAATTCTGCAGGTAGATTCAGCATTACAGATCATCCTCCATTAAGTAAGCTAATTTGTTATCCAACAAAGGAAGAGATTCATCTACAAACATAAACAACAAGTCACAATTAATATTCGTGCCGTCTATGTTGTAGCTTACTTCGAAGGTCATGGTTTTGGTGAACGATCCAGACGTGGACTGAATAATCGAATCGATTGGGATGTGCTGACCCAATAAAACAGGAGAACTCTGGAAGAAGCGCACTTCGGACTGCTCGCCTAATCCGTTTAAGAACGAACCCACCAGAATGTTGGATACGTCCATTAACAACTCAAGTTCTTCATGCTCATTATCCGCTGGCAATTGCATGAGTTTGTTGATGTCGGTAACTGAAGAATCGCTTAGAAGTACAAGTGCCTCCCCTGCGATCCCTTCACCACTGAACCCTTGGCAAACCCCCGAAACTTGGTCATTGTCAGCCAAATCGCGTAGTGCCATGTGCAACTCACTGACTTCAAAAATATTTACATTAGGTAATGGTAAGTGCACAAACACATCGAAATGCCGAGCAAGCGCATCGGCCGCTCGACCAATGGCCACGTTGGCCACTTCCATATATATGTCGCGTCTTTTTAGAACAGGGAGCTCGACCGCTGTGGGCATGTAAGTTTGCGGTTGCGTAGCTGGCTCAATGAGGGTTTTAAGTACGTCTTTTAAATCGTCTTTGTTAATCGGTTTTTGCAAAAACGCTTTTGCCCCTAAGGACATCACTTTTTCTTTTGCTTTAGGCTGGATATCCCCCGATACCACCACCACTTTAATGTCTATTCCACGTTTCCCAATCTCTTCTAGCGTACCGTATCCATCCAGTTCAGGCATGGTCAGGTCGAGAAACATCAGTTTGAATTCACGCGTTTGAAGTTGTTCTAATGCATCGAGTCCATGAACAGCAAAAGTTATATCTGCCCCAAGCGAAGCAGGAAGTGAACGTGCCATCTGTTTACGGGCTAATGCGGAGTCGTCACAGATAAGAATAGGAAATGACATTGATTCACCATAGGTCGCGTATGAAATACATACTTAAAATAATTGCTTATACCCAAACCATAGTACTTTTTTCACTAAATTTTTACTTGGGCATCTTTAAACAGAATGGTGAACTTTAACACATCTAAAGAGAAAATCAGCGCAAGATTCCCACCACTTCTATATACAATATAGGATATAAATAAGCTAAGGAACGGCATATTGTGTAACCGATTAATTATTAATCATATTTTACCAATATCGCGGTTTTATCACGCTTAGTCTTAGGGTTACGATATCAGTTCATTTTGTTGCAAATGCAAAAAGGCCTTCCGTTTAGGAAGGCCTTTCATTAATTCTTTTCTTTGGCAACGTTACGAGCGTTACCAATATTGCAATCTAAGCTTTTGCAGCAGCGAGTTTCTTAGGAACCTCTGTAACGCTTTGGCGATAGCTGAACCACAAATAGGTAATAACAATAGAGAAGTAAAGATAGGTTAATGAAAACACCAAAGGAGAAGTCATTAAGCCTTCGTTCACACCAATCATTACACCAGAAACAGTAATGGTGAGCTTAGAAAGCATGCCACAAAGAAGAAGTACCACAGCCAATGCTGGGAAACGAGTACTACGGAAACAGAACCAGTAGCAGCTACCGACAGCCAACGCTGAAACAGCAAGCCCTAGCATGAAAGAATGAAAGTGATCCGCAGAAGCAACACCCGCAGATACAGAAGCCAGTAATATTAAAATCAGTTTCATATATTCACCATTACCTAAATTAAGGGAATGCGTCCTTTCATTATCGAAATCTTAGTTTTCAGCGTCATTTTGCGCATTTATCGCTCAATTTCAAGTAAAAAAATGTTACATAACGTGGATTTTTTCTCCACATAAACACGTATTTACAAACGGTTAACACCAGAAACATTTACTTACACTCGCAAAGCCTGATTTTTCTATTGAAATGCAGTTTAATAAAAATATATTCACACAAAATTAACATTCTAAATTCTCATCACTAAAGCAATGGAAATTCTGTTTTCGAGAGCTCGATCATCACATGCCCCCCTTAGTTGTGAGTTACCATTTAATTTTCGCAACCATTAGAGTCTTACTTTGTTCGATAGTACTTATGGCGTTGTCATTCAGCGCAACTTCAAAGCGCTCTACGTCGATTTAGCTTTTGCCAATATCTACGGTTTTAGCACGGTAGATGAAATCTATAAGTTAAGCAGCTTGCTTGATCTCATCGCTCCGAGTGATCACGAAGAAGCCATCGACACCTATCGAAAGATTTTGACTGATCAACAACGACCAAGAATGCACTCCTCTATTAATATCGATAGGAATGGCAGGGAGTTTTCAGTATTGGCAATCGATCATGTTATCGAGTGGGAAGGAAAACCTGCTTTGCAGGTGACCGTTATTGACATGTCCGCTCAAGAAGAAGCGTTGATACAGCTTCGCGAAAATGAAAGACGCTACCGTGAATTAGTAGAAGGCTCACTACAAGGCATACTTGTTCACCGCGATTTTAATCCGCTATTGGTCAATCAAACATACGTGAAAATGCTGGGCTATTCTGACGTTAAATTTTTTATGCAGACGGCTTCTGTTCTCGATCATATACCGACCAATTACCAAGAAGTTGCGCTGTCTCGATATCAAATGTTGCTCGATGGAGAAAAGACAAGCCAAAACGTCACCGTAAGAAACAAACGACTAGATGGCTCCACTGCTTATTTTAAGCTCTGCGAACGCTTAATTGATTGGGATAGTCAGCCAGCCGTACAAGTTTCTGTTCTGGATGTTACCGAGCAGCTCTTTTTGGAAGAAAAACTCACCTATCAGGCGAATCACGACTCCCTCACAGGGCTTCATAATCGACGCTTCATGACAACGACTTTGGAAAATCGCCACTCCCTAGACCAATCGATGAGCTGTATTTTGATTGACCTGGACGACTTTAAATCGGTTAACGATAAATATGGGCATTCCGGTGGAGATAAAACGCTCAAGGCGTTTGCTGCCGTATTAAACGAAGTGTTAGGCGACCAAGCTTTTAGCGCACGATGGGGAGGTGAAGAATTCATTGTATGCATGAGTGACTATAAATACGAGCAAGCACTTTGCTACGCTCAGGCAATACGATCTAAGGTTAACAAATGGGGCTTTAAAGAGGCCACAACAGCTTCATTTGGCGTCGCTTGTTCTAGTGACGAAGACTCCAATTACAACACGATGATCCAACGAGCAGACCGCGCATTGTATGAAGCGAAAAGATTGGGTAAAAATTGCATCGTCACCACAGACAACGACTTTTATAGCTAATTCAACCTTTCATTAACATCATTCCAACACTGTCAATACCTACTCCTAACTAATGAAACTTTGATCCCGATATTATTCCGAATTTATGTTGAAAAAGGGATTCCAATCACATCGGGATTGTTTATAATCCGCGCGCACCTCTTGTGTCTTTTTTTGATAAAGACAAAAAATATTTTAGAACCTAACAAACCCTCACGGGTGGATTGAGATAAGAAATGAAAAAAATCGATAGAGCGATGCGAATTCTACTGGCTGGATTCTGTATCAACCTTTGCCTAGGTATTCTGTACGCCTGGAGTGTTTTTAACAAAGCATTAGTAAGTGACTTTGGTTGGAGCGCTTCCGACGCATCGCAGCCTTACGCAATCGCCACGATTACTTTTTCTATCTGTCTTCTTTTTGCTGGCGTACTTCAGGACCGTATGGGTCCGCGAAACATTCTTATTTTGGGCACAACGCTTACTGGTCTTGGCATGATAGGTTCAAGCTTTGCGGATTCCGTTCTTATGTTGAATATTACTTTCGGCGTAATCACCGGTGCTGGTATTGGTTTTGGCTACGCTTGCCTTTCTCCTTCCGCAATGAAGTGGTTCCATTCTTCTAAGAAAGGTTTAGTCAATGGCTTGATTGCTGCTGGGTTTGGTTTGGCAGCGGTTTACCTAGCCCCAGTGACATCAGCACTTATTTCTTCTTACGGGATTAACTCAAGCTTTATGATCTTGGGTATCGGTGTATTGATCATTGCTGTTCCACTGGCTTGCACCATCAATAACCCACCAGCAGGTTACACACCAGAAGCACCAAAAGTGAAAGCAGGTAAAGCCCCTGTCGTCACCAAAACGCCAACCGACATCACTTGGCGCAACATGCTAAAAACGCCTCAGTTCTACTCCTTATGGATCATGTACGCGTTCGCAGCATCAGCTGGTTTGATGATCATCGGTAACATCACAAACATTGCCAGCGTTCAAGCAAACCTACCTAACGCGGTTTACCTAGCGTCTGTACTTGCCGTGTTTAACTCAGGCGGTCGTGTTGCAGCCGGTATACTTTCAGACAAAATCGGTGGCGTGCGTACGCTTCTTTTAGCGTTCGTTCTTCAGGGCGTTAACATGGTTCTGTTTGCAACTTTCACCTCTGAATTCACATTGATCATCGGAACAGCTATCGCTGCGGTTGGCTACGGTACGTTGCTTGCTGTATTCCCATCTATTACTGCGGAATACTATGGCCTTAAGAACTATGGTACTAACTATGGTGTACTTTATACGTCTTGGGGTATCGGCGGTGCAATTGGTGCTGCGGTTGTTGGCTATTCAATGGCGAATGGCACTGGATTTGGGTTGGCTTACACCATCTCAGCAGTCATGATGGGCGTTTGTGTTGTGCTCGCACTGGTCACCAAGCCAATCACTGAAGAGAAAGCAGAGTTACTTAAAGCTTCTGCTTAAATCTTATTGAATATCTTCTTTAAAAGAGCTTACCCTCAGGGGTAGGCTCTTTTTGTTTATATGTATTTTAATGCACCCTACTCCCGAACTCGCACCAGACTATTACCACAAAAACTTTCAGCTTCTACTCGACCACGCGCTTGGTATCTATGGCGACCTTTTATTGGAAGAGGAATTACTATGGATCGATCGATTCCAATCGCTGAGTGTTTCGTCTCTATGTTTGCTCATAAGAATGCTATCGCGTAAAGGTGAGTGGTTTCGAAGCGATAAGCTCGTTTACGAAGAAATAGAAGATATTCAAACGAGCTTAATTGAACTCGAACAGCAAAGACTTATTCTGTTACCCGCTTCCCTTAGCGCAAAAACGCTTGCGCATGAACTACTCACAAAACCAGAAATCGTCACTCTTTTCCCTTCAACCGGTAAATCGCTTCCGAAAGCAACCATCATAGCCACATTACCAGAAGAAGAAATAAACACAGGGCAACTTCAATTTTCCTGCATTCAACTGCTTCACGCCAATTTGATGCCGATTTTCACATCGCTGTTTTTCACCAATACTCACCAAGATTTCACTCAATTTGTGTTGTCCGATCTTGGTCTTAATCAATTCGAAAGCTACAAACTTAGCCGTGAGCTTCGCTACTTTAACCAGCGCGAAGAACTGGATTTACTGCTCCAAATCGGTGAACTCAGCAATCAATATTATGAACAGCGAAAACCAACGTTAGAACAAGTAAGTCATTGGCTGAGCGATCTCCCACCAGCCTGCGCCCACAATGACATCAACAAGAAGAGATCTCACTTAGTTAATAAACTGGCACGCGATTTAGAGCGCTTCGAACAATACGATTCTGCGGTAGATTGGTTTAGCGAAAACACCCTCCCCCCTAGCCGGGAGAGACGAGCCCGCATATGGGAGAAGCAAGATAAAAACGAACAAGCATTACAACTTGTGAGAGAGATGATTGAATCTCCCTATGATGTCGACGAAAAGGAAGTAGCTCAACGAATTGAACGAAAGTTACTTAGGAAATTGGGGCATAAAGCCAAGCCACAAAAGAAACCGAATATTGAGGAAACATTCATCGAGTTGGATTTGTCTCAAAATAGGGTTGAGATCGCCTCTCAGCAGCATTTTAGCCATGAGGGCTGGGATGTATTTTATCTCGAAAACGGCTTTTTAAATGGGTTGTTTGGCTTAGCGTTTTGGGATTGTATTTTTGCGTCTGTGCAAGGTGCGTTCAACCATGCTTATCAATATCGACCATTAGATCTTTATCGTCCCGAGTTTTCACAAATTAGAGAAATTGAATTAGACCAAGCTTTTAAAGAATTTTTGAACTGTGGCTACGAAACCCTAGAAAAACGTTATATAGAAAAGCAAGGAAAAGCTAACCCCTACGTGATTTGGGAATTGTTTACACCAGAACATATCCAACTTGCTGAGCACGCATTGCCTAAAGAAAAATTAGCCGACTTATTTAAAGTGATGCTGTCTGACATGCGGAACTTCCGTGCAGGACAACCCGACTTAGTCGCGTTTAAAGGTGATCAATTTAAGTTTATTGAAGTAAAGGGACCTGGGGATAAACTGCAGCAAAACCAAATCCGCTGGTTACATGCATTTCAGAAGATAGGAATAAACGCAGAAGTTTGCTACGTCAATTTTCCCAGAAAAAATTCAAAATAATTGGCATTTTTTACAAGTTTATAAGTCGCTGGTTATTGGTTAAATTTTACACACCGCCATCTGTAAGTTATTGGTTTGTACCTTTCTCAATTTTGGTCTAAGGCGAGATCTGATGATCTAACTTGAATTCGTTGTCTATAATCCGATGGAGAGTCACCCTTTTGTTCGGGTTATTCGCTCTGAGAATCATTCCAAAGTGGGGGGATTTAACATGGGTATTCAAGACAAAATTGAAGACTTGGAACAACAGATTTTCATCGCGTGTTCTGAAGGAAATTTCGACCAAATGTACTTGCTAGAAAATGAACTGGAACAGCTAAGAGGTCGAATTGCTTTTGGAATGGAGGAAGATCCTTATGCGTTAAGCGGCTCGTTCTTAACCGACGACTAGGGTAAATTGCCCCATACGCATTATCCAAACGATTCAAACGAATGGCGATAATAGCCATTTATCAAAAACCCCGGTCAACAAGCTCCGGGGTTTTTAATGCGTATCGTATTTGTTGCCCTTACTCCTTTTCAAAGCCTTATAGGTCTAGTGCTTTCAATGCCGCCAAAGACTTTGATAGTGTCGACTCAAGGTCACCGCGCGAGGCTTCAAAACGCTCAATCGGTTGATCGGATATTTCAATTTGTTCGAGTCCTTTTCGCAGTGCTACAAGCCCCATGCTGGAAGCGGAACCTTTTAACTTGTGAGCGATAGACGCTACTTTCTCTTGTTCGCGTTCTTGTACTGCATTTAGGATATTCGCCCACTCTGCGGAAGATGAATGCTCAAATACAGTAATGAACTCCTGCACTTTTTGCTTTCCCAGTACTTTGACATCTTGCTTCAATACTTTTTCATCAATCAACTCTGGGATATCTCCGCATGGCTCATCTATAACGCTATTTTGATTGCTAACGGCTAAACCTTCATCTTGTTTGTTAAGGCTCTCCTCAGCATCAATAGAAGGGCTCACATTAGACTCTTGCAGACTGCCGGAAGGTTCTTCGCCGTCGAGCATTTTGGCTAACGTAATGGCGAGCAATTCTCTTTCTATTGGTTTGGGGATAAATGCATCAAAACCGGCCGCTAGGTATTCTGTCACTTCTTCATCAAACACATGCGCAGAAACCGCTATAATTGGCGTCAGTTCACCACCGATACTCACAGACTTTTCCCTTTCAATATTTCTAAGCCGGCCTAGTAAATCGACACCATTACAATCTGGTAAATTGATATCCAACATAACAATATCAAATGCTTCAAGCTGTATTCTTTGCTCTGCTTCCAAGCCAGTCATCACGGTAACAACGATGTGCCCTAGGTGTTGCAAAAACCCTTCTGCAACCACACAGTTAACTGGATTATCTTCAACCAAAAGCACCTTTGCTTGTCTGGTATTCAAAGAAATAGATACCTCTTTCACTTCGCATTCTTCACTGCCAACTTCAAGGGGCAGGCGAAACCAAAAACGGCTACCTTCGTCCAGTTCAGAATGCAGGCCAATTTCCCCGCCCATGGCTTCTACCAGCTTCTTACTAATGGCTAAGCCTAACCCTGTCCCACCTACCTGATTTTCCCCTCCAGACGCTTGGGTGAACGCATCGAATAAAGTATCTAGCGATGATTGTTCAATCCCGATACCGGTATCGGAGATTTCAAAATAGATCTGTTCCGGATATTGTTTGTCTCGACCAACGTAAATATCGATTTCACCTTCTTGGGTAAACTTAACAGCATTCCCCACTAAATTGGTCAAAACTTGGCATATCCTTATCGAATCGCCGATAAAGTAACGTCCAATGTCCGTTTGTACTTCTTGGTAGACTTGCAACCCTTTTTCCATTGCTCGACTCGATAACATTTGAGTGACGTCACCAACCAAACTGACCAAGTCAAAGTTTCTTGGCACCACTTTTAAATGCCCTGCTTCAATTTTTGAGTAATCCAACACATCATTAATGATGTTTAACAAACTCGTACCACTTCGATCAATGATATCTGTATATTGATGCTGTTCATCGGTAAGTGGTGTTTCTTTAAGAAGATTGGCCGTGCCAAGTACACCGTTCAAAGGGGTTCTTATTTCATGGCTGATAGTGGCAAGAAACGCCGATTTCGCGCGATTCGCTCGCTCAGCTTCATTTCTCGCTTTGGCATGATTGAGTACTTCAAGGTTGAGTTTTTGGTTGGTGTTCTTTAATTCTATAGTGCGATGGTCGACGATTTCTTCAAGATGCTCTTTATGTCGTTCCAATTCCTGTTTGGCTTGCGCTTCTCCCTCTGCAACAACTTTGAGCGTTTGGGCTGTATCACGAGCAACCAGTATTGCCCTTCCCATATCTGCCAACTCATCCTGCCCGTGTACTTTCATGTCTATATCGAGGCGTCCTTCAGCAACAGAAAATAAAGCGGAAGAGTACTGGTTCAAGCGCACAACCACAGATTGATACACCACTTTCCAAATAATGATGCCCACGATCGAAAGCCCCAAAATGGAAAGCAAAATCAAAGTCCACTGAGCCATAGTGAGCGTTTGAGATACATTAGCAATGGCAATCGAAGAACTCTTATTAGAAGAGTCCACCAATTGGTTAACAATATTGTTTAACTGGGCAAATAACTCATGAGTCTTAGCGTTCAAACCGTTCGCTAACTCTTCATTTTGGTGTCTTTGCATGAGCAGTTCAAAGATCTGATTACTGGCTTGTAATTCATCAATTAGAGCGCTCATTTTCACGGAGCGAGTTGGATCTTCTACCGATCGAACTCGACGTTCCATAATAGTAAGGTTTGAATCAAACTGGGTTTTCAGCTCTTGGATACGTGGAAATACGGTGACACTTTTTACTTCTTCAATCTGGGTGAGTAAGCGATAAGCCAACAAATGAAGCTCGTGAAGCCTTTCCGTCAGATCCATATCCACTTCAACTAAGGTATCCAACGCTTTATAAGCCAATTCGGAGTCGTTGTTTTCCAATAGGTCGTAAACATGAGCAACGTTGGCAACAGCCACAGTGCTTGAATTCAATACCTGTGTACGAGCTAGACCTTCAAGTTCATCGGCTTTCAAGCGCATTAATTCCACTGAATGACCAATCTCTCGGGTAAGCTTTAGGCGTTTTTCAACGGAAAGCCCCAGTTCCGCGAGGTTATCTATAATGCTTTGAACGTTAAACTCTAAGCGGTCAAGCAAGGTATTATCGAAAGAATCTGAGCCAAGTAACTTGATATGAGAGAGGAGCTGATTAAGCTCAGAGAACAACATTTGACCATATCGCTTCACTTCCTCTGAATTCTCTGAATTAGAGAGCAGCTGTGCGGAATAAACGATACGCGAGCTTAATTCCGACACCTGACGCGCTTCTAGCATCGCTGGGATCGCATCATTGGTTACCTGCCGCTCCGTTTTGGCGACAAGCGAAAATCCGGCAATTCCGATGACAGATGCCATAACCATCAGCGATGCGATCGCGATGAAGGAGTATAGGAGCTTACTGCCTATACTCGAGGGGGATAACAACATAGTTGCCTCAAGCGAAAAAATAGAATTCAACGGTAAACATTGTGTTTATATTCAAGCTACCGCAAGATGCGGTATTCAGTTATATTTTGCCGTGATTATCCAGTAGATACTAACCATCATGCTTAAAACACTCACACATTTTTCAACGTCAGTGCCTATACGCGCTATACACTACTCTATCTTGGTCTCTGGAAGTTTGATCTTATCTGCTTTTCCTGTTTTGGCTATGGAAAAAATCGTGACTGCGGAAAAAGCTGTGTCTGTAGAGAAAACTTTGTCTGTGGAAAATATTGCGGCTCCGGAAAAAATCTGCGCAATTTACCCTCACCTAAAAGATTCGTACTGGCTTTCCGTTAACTATGGCATGGTTGAAGAAGCGAAGAAACAGCAAGTCGAATTGAAGGTACTGGAGTCTGGTGGCTACCCAAATATCGTGCGCCAAACACAGCAAATTCAAGAGTGTCGCTCTTGGGGTGCTCAAGCCATCATATTGGGCACTGTCTCACCAAGTGCATACCAAAACAATCTCAACATTCTGGCTCAAGGTATTCCTGTATTTCAAACCGTAAACCAACTCAAAACGAATGCTGAAACAAAAAACATAGTACACGGATACGTTGGCGTTGATTGGTACAACATGGGTTACGAGACAGGTCAATACTTAAAAGATTTGCACCCAAAAGGCAGTGGGAAAGTTCGTATAGCTTGGCTGCCAGGCCCTAAGCAAAGAGGTGGAACAAAGCCCGTAGCGCAAGGTTTCCTTGATGCCATTAAAGAAAGCGATGTTGAGGTTGCCGTATCGATGTGGGAAGACAATGACAAAGAGTTACAACGTAACCTAGTGCAACACGTTCTAGAAGAAAATGATGTTGAATACATCGTTGGCAGTGCTGTTGCGGTTGAAGCAGCAATCAGTGAAGTACGCATTGCCAAACGTAAAGATGTTAAGTTGGTTGCGACCTATCTGAGCCACGGAATTTATCGCGGTTTAAGGCGAGGTAGAGTCGAATTTGCCCCTACTGATAAGATGGTTCTACAAGGAAAAGCATCCATCACGCAAGCAACGCGCTTCCTTCGAGATCTGCCCTACGATTCAGTATACACCCCTAAAATCGTGCCGCTTACTGCAGGGGACGTGCCTAAAAAAATTGTTGTAGATTCGCTGTCACCTGCTGAATATCGTCCTGTCTATATGTGGTCACCAACTCCTGATACCAATTAGAGGTATGCTCGCGCTAGTTTGCAGAATTGCTTCCCGTTTGTTGTGTTTTGTCATAAAAGGTTGGCACAATAGTGAAGCGAATCATTCAAGGAGTTAAGAATGCAAAAAACAATAAGAAAAATGCCCGCTCATAAAAATATTGCTCTGGTCGCGCATGATAATCACAAACCAGAATTGCTGCGCTGGGTAACAGAGAACAAAGAAAAGCTTCAAGGGCACTTTCTTTATGCCACGGGAACAACAGGCAACATGCTCAGTAAAGAGACAGGCTTGGCCATAAAGAGCTTAATAAGCGGACCAATGGGCGGGGATCAACAACTGGGCGCGTTAATATCAGAAGGGAAAATTGACCTAATGGTGTTCTTTTGGGATCCACTCAATGCAGTCCCACATGATCCAGATGTTAAAGCCCTACTACGCATTGCTAGCGTATGGAATATTCCTGTCGCAACAAACCGAGCGACAGCCAACTTTTTATTTGCTTCCACTTTACTCAATGAAGAAGTGGATATAGAAATCCCAGACTACGATGCGTATCTAGCAAAACGAATCTAACCCAGTCTAGATAACAGAACGCATAAGCTATGGATAACAGCACAAATTAGTCGCATCTAGCTGCGGGTTAGCCAGTAAACATGATAAAAACGCCGAATGATCGTCATTCGGCGTTTTTCCTTTATATACCCAAGTGACCTCAAGGTGCAGGATTCAGAGCCTCATATTCTGCTTCAATTTAAGGAAAAGAACGCAGTGGAATGACGAGTCCTTTTCAAGTTCTTTGACGATGAAGTGAGGCAGAATATGGGCTCCCTAGGGCGAGTTTAACTGGCTTTCATACGGCGTTATCGATTCTTGATTTAGAACCACTAGGTCATCAAATCGGTGTCTTGTCTGAAAGCCAGTTAACTCTCGCTGAACCTAGCATCTTGAGGTTACTTGATGAGATGGTCTCCTCCCATTCTACATCGGCGTCACAATGCGCCATGATAGAGATGAAATAACTATCCAGATAAACAGGAGAAGACCATGAATCAGTG
>NZ_PIZL01000016.1:0-285732 GCF_002835515.1 Vibrio sp. vnigr-6D03 | reverse complement strand
GGGTTCGTCATCAATCTGAGGTGACCGAGTGGTCACCTTTTTTCTATCAAGTATTTTCGAATAAACACTGCCAACAAACATGTTAGCAATTTATTCTTCCGCGTAGCCATTCTCGCCTAGGATATGACCATCCAAAACCGCTTTACCGTCTTGCATCGCTAATCTGTTGGTTACAAACCATTGAGCAACTAATGGGTAGATACGGTGTTCCTGAGTTTGGATACGCTCTGCTAAAGTTTCCGCTGAATCGTTTTCGAACACAGGGACTTTTGCTTGTAAAATAACCGGTCCGCCATCGAGCTCTTCTGTAACGAAGTGAACACTGGTTCCATGTTCCTCATCGCCAGCATCTATTGCACGTTGATGAGTGTTTAAACCAGGGTACTTCGGCAGAAGAGATGGGTGGATGTTGATCATCTTACCCATATAGTGACGAACAAATCCTTCACTCAGAATACGCATGTAGCCAGCAAGAATGATTAAGTCGGGTTGGTATTGGTCGATTTCGCCCATTAGCGCTAAATCGAATGCCTCACGCGACTCAAAATCTTTGTGGCTGACAGCGCGGGCATCAATCCCGCTGCGTTTTGCTCGTTCCAATCCGTAAGCGTCAGCTTTGTTAGAAAAAACGGCGCTGACTTTTCCTTCAATGCTTCCATTTTCACAGGCGTCAATCACTGCCTGTAAGTTACTGCCATTTCCGGAAATTAAGACAACGATATTTTTCATGGCTTAGCGAATCTCTACTTGCTCTTCACCAGCTGCTGCTGATGCGATTTCACCGATAACCCAAGCGTTTTCGCCTTCTGCTTTAAGCAGTTCAACTGCCGCTGCTGCTTGGTCTTTTGGTAGAGCAACAATCAGACCAACACCACAGTTGAAGGTACGGTACATTTCATGAGTTTCAACGTTGCCTTTCTCTTGTAGCCAAGAGAAAATTGCCGGCCATTCCCAGCTGTTGCCATCGACAACCGCTTTTGTGCCTTCAGGAAGAACGCGTGGGATGTTTTCCCAGAAACCACCACCTGTGATGTGCGAGATCGCGTGAATGTCGTGCTCTGCAATCATCTTAAGTGCTGATTTAATGTAAATTTTTGTTGGTTCAAGCAGTTGCTCACCAATCGTGCGTCCGTTTAGCTCTTCGCTTAAATCCGCTTCAGAAACTTCAAGAATCTTACGGACTAGAGAGTAGCCGTTTGAGTGAGGACCACTAGAGCCTACCGCAATCAGTGCATCGCCAGCGGCAACTTTAGTACCGTCGATCACTTCAGACTTTTCTACAACACCGACACAGAAGCCAGCAACGTCGTAGTCTTCGCCTTCGTACATGCCTGGCATTTCAGCGGTTTCGCCACCGATTAGCGCACAGCCTGCTTGAATACAGCCTTCGCCAATACCCGCAACTACGTCTGCTGCAGTATCAACATCTAGTTTGCCTGTTGCGTAGTAATCAAGGAAGAAAAGAGGTTCTGCACCTTGAACGATAAGATCGTTCACACACATTGCAACCAAGTCGATACCAATGGTGTCGTGTTTTTTCATATCCAATGCTAGGCGAAGTTTCGTGCCTACGCCGTCTGTTCCAGACACTAGCAGTGGTTCATTGTATTTAGTTGGTAATTCGCATAGTGCGCCAAAGCCACCAATACCGCCCATTACTTCAGGACGACGAGTGCGCTTTACCACACCTTTAATTCGGTCTACCAGAGCATTACCAGCATCAATATCTACACCAGCGTCTTTATAACTTAGAGAAGAGTTGTTACCACTCACGGGGATGTCCTCGTCATAGGTTGGATGTGAAAAACGGCGCTATTCTAACAGGGGTTGAAAAGAAAAGGAAAACGTTTGCGCAGTTTTTTTTCTTCGCGTTTTTGTCTCTCAAATCAAGCCACGTAAAGGCTGGGTACTTATTGTTTTTACAGTCAGTTAGCTAGGCAAGTAAAAGGTCTGCAACTCTGTAACTATTCCGACCAGTTAGGTATAATCTGAAAGTTTATTAAAATTTGCTGGAGTTGGAAATGAAAGTTGTTGAAGTAAAGCACCCATTAGTTAAACACAAACTGGGCTTAATGCGAGAAGGTGACATCAGCACTAAACGTTTTCGTGAGCTTGCGACTGAAGTAGGTAGCCTACTTACTTATGAAGCCACCGCGGATTTCGAAATGGAACGTGTGACGATTGAAGGGTGGAATGGTCCAGTAGAAGTGGATCAAATCAAAGGTAAAAAAGTAACGGTTGTGCCAATCCTTCGTGCAGGTCTAGGTATGATGGACGGTGTACTCGAACATATGCCAAGTGCACGCATCAGTGTTGTTGGTATCTACCGTGACGAAGAAACGCTCGAACCGGTACCGTACTTCAATAAACTGGCGTCAAATATTGATGAGCGTATTGCCTTAGTAGTCGATCCAATGCTGGCGACTGGCGGCTCGATGATTGCGACCATTGATCTTTTAAAAGAAAAAGGCTGTAAGTCGATCAAGGTACTTGTTCTGGTTGCTGCGCCTGAAGGTGTAGAAGCATTGAAAAAAGCACATCCAGAAGTGGAGCTTTACACTGCTGCGATTGATGAAAAACTTAACGACAAAGGCTACATCGTTCCTGGGCTTGGTGATGCAGGCGATAAGATTTTCGGCACTAAGTAATTAAGTAACTGTACCGTTTATTAACTCTTTTCTAGAGAAAAAATACCCAGGCTAAATGGTTAGCCTGGGTTTCCTACAAAGCGCACCAATCAATGCAGTGCCAATCGGAGCTTCGAGCCGAAGAAGTCCCCCTTCTTTCTAGTTATATCAAGCAAATAATCCGTTTAGTTATAAGCGATAGACGGTAACCACAACGCGATACTCGGCCAGAATAAAATCAATAACAATGCTAATAGTTGCAACAGAATAAATGGTATTACCCCTTTATATATATCCGACAGTTGTATCTCTGGTGGACACACTCCTTTCAAGTAAAACAGTGCGAATCCAACCGGTGGCGTTAGGAAACTGGTTTGCAACGTCATGGCGACAAGCATGACAAACCAAACCGTTGTTGGGTCATCGATGCCAGCAAATTGACCAATGTTCAGATCCAATCCCGCAACAACCGGTGCCAACAGCGGTAAAATGATCAGCGTGATTTCAATCCAATCAAGAAAAAATCCCAGAAGAAACACCATCAAAAGGATGAAAGCGATAATGCCGTAGGGACCTAAAGGGAGCTGTTGAAAGATGCTTTCAATGAACTCATCCCCCCCTAATTCTCGCAATACTAGTGAAAAGCAGGTCGCCCCAATGAAAATGGCAAAGATGTAAGCCGTGGTTTTATAGCTTTCAATGGTGACTTCTTTCAGTATTTTGAGGGAAAACCGTTTGTAGTATATAGCCAGTAAGGTTGCTCCAGCCGCACCAACACCGGATGCTTCAGTTGGTGTGGCGATACCTGCAAATATGGACCCTAACACTGCAAGAATGAGCAGTAACGTGGGGATGATTGCTTTGACGACTTGCCAGATAATTTTGAAGGATACTTTTTCAGCGGTATCCGGTAACGGCAGTGCATTGGGTTTTAGCACCCCCGAAATGAGGAGATAGAATATGTACATTGCCCCAAGTGCAAGCCCCGGGAAAACCGCCGCCATGAACAAATCACCAACCGATAATCCCAGTTGATCCGCCATGATGACCAACATGATGGATGGGGGAAGTAATATTCCAAGGCAACCAGAAGACGCAATGGTTCCGAGCGCTAAAGGTTTACTGTAGCCTTGTTTGAGCATGGAAGGCAGGGTCATCATTGCGAGTAGCACCACGGAAGCGCCAATGATTCCGGTTGATGCGGCTAAGATGATGCCAATAGAAACAACGGTAATTGCTAAGCCACCATGTACTTTTCCAAACATCGCTTGCATAGAGAGCATCAGCCGATCAGCTACCCCAGACTTGTCCAACATATTTCCCATGAAGATGAACATGGGCAAGGCGACTAGGATCCAGTTATCCATGATCTTATATAGGCGGTTAACCAAAAGCCCAAGCGTTTGAAAGTCGAGTCCCGTGATGGTATCTAGGTACAGATCTGAGAAATACGCCAGACCGCCAAATATAATGCCAATTCCACCCAGCACCCACGCCACCGGGATGCCTAAAAAAAGCAAAAGGATAAAGCTGCCGAACATGCTTATGATGAGAATTTCATTGATTTCCACGGTTGGCTCCTTTTCGAATTGTGGCAAATGAGCGAATAACCTTAGAAAGCCCCGCAAGTGCGAGTAATGAGAAGGCTAGTGGGATGGTTGATTTGATGAGCCAACGGAAGGGCAGCCCAGATGGGGCGTTAGAGCGTTCGCTTACCCGCCATGACTCATAAACAAAATCGATAGAGTGTAGGAATACAACCAGAATAAATGGCATAAGAAACAAGACGATGCTAACAATCTCTATCCAAGCTTTAGCCTTTACGCTGAAGCGATGATAAAAAATGTCAACGCGCACATGTGAATTGGTGATTTCAGCGTACGCAAGACCAAACAACACGCCAATGGCGTACAAATGCCACTGAAATTCCTCTAGTGCGATCAAGCCATGGGAAAACCCTTTTCGAAGAATAACCTGAGTTAAAATGACCAAGACTAAACCTACGTAAACCCAAGCAATGCCATGGCTTACTTTTTTTATAAACGCATCCATTCTGTCGACCATTGGAGCAGGTGCGTTAATGTGAGTACGATTCAAAACGACGAACCTTTTTGAAAAACGGTAGAAATCACTCAAGCCACAAGGGTGCGGCTTGAGTGTACTTTTCGATGGGGATTACTCTCCCGTTCTTGGTAAAAACGCTTTGTCAGACCAGACTTTGTAATTCGCACGGAACTGAGTCAGATCCGTCCATACTTTGTTGAAGAAGGCGTCTTTCTTCTGTTCTTCAACCACTTCGAGCCATGTGCTTTCGAACAGGTTCAACATGTCGTCGTTCCAATAAAGTTGTTTAACGCCGTTTTCCTGAGCTTTTATCATTGCGTCATATTGCAGCGACTCACCTTCAGCCATGGAGTAGGTCATGGATGCCATACAAACGGTTTCAACAGACGATTGTTGATCGCTGTCCATTTTGTTCCATGTGTCTTTGTTGATCAGGAGCTCCCATACTGTCGACTGTTGGTGCCAACCAGGGAAATAGTTGTATTTCACGATTTTATGGAAGCCTAAACGGTGATCGATGGCGGGCTGCGAAAACTCGGTGGCGTCAATGGCCCCCTTCTCAAGTGCCCCAAAAATCTCGCCGCCTGGCAGTTGAACGGTGCTGACACCTAGCTTCTCCATGATTTGCGCACCTAGCCCAAAGAAGCGCATATTGAGACCTTTCAGATCTTCTGGTTTATTGATGGGCTTGGCGAACCAACCAGAAGTTTCTGGTGAGTTGATTGCACAAGGCAATACTTTGACGTTGTAGCCAGCTTGGTCATACATTTCTTGGTAAAGCTTATTACCGTTACCGAAATACAGCCACGCCATATATTCTGGGGCTTCAGGACCAAAAGGGACGGCAGAAAACAACGGAGCAGCTGGAATTTTCCCTTTCCAGTAACCCGCGGTGGTATAGCCTGCATTTACTTTACCGGAAGAAACTGCATCTAAGATTTCATTGGCCGCAACCAATTTTCCCGGTTCGTAAATCTTCATTTTTACGGTACCACCTGAGGCAATGGGCAATTGCTTGGATACCCATTTCATGGGCGTACCGAGCGCAGGCAAATGAGTACCAATAGCCAGTGGGGTTTTCAGTAGAACTTTATCTGCGTGGGCAGGTAATGCCATAAACGTGGCTGTCACTGCCAATGCAATGGCCGATTTTCCGATGTGCTTTTTCATTCTTCACTCCTTGAATTAGGCGATTTTTTCGCCTTGCATGCCATGTCTTGGTTTTTATGTTACGAATATGTAAATATTTATTAAATTCGTAAGACAGCGTAATTTGTAGACGTACATTCATGGATGAAATGTACGCAGTACTACGTACAGGACGTGAAAAATGACAGAAGAAGAAAATCGATTTAAGCAGAGAACGATCGTTCTTTCTCAGATACCGATATTGCTGATGTTGATTTACATTTTGGCGCACATCTACACCGAAACCGATCCGCTGTTCACGCAAGAGTATTCGGATAAAGTGGCCAGAGCCGTTCAAGAGGAAATGGCTGAAGACACTTATATAAATAATGAATTCAAAGCCATTTCACCAGTTCAAAAACACGAGTTGGATTCCTTTCTATTGGAACTGTCCATCTTCATCTTTTTAGCCTGCGTCTTGGTTGCTGGGTGGGTCAGTGTGGTACACATCAATCGCAGTGAATTGGCCAATAAACAGCTTGTTTTGCTCAACAAACAACTCATCGACATGCAGGAAGAGGAGCGAGCACGAGTCTCTCGCGAGTTACGCGATGGAATCAATCAGATTTTAGTGTCCACCAAAATGCGTTTTGAAAATATAGAAAACGCCAACCCAAATGATCAAATCTTAATGCAAACGGACTTAGGTCGGAAAAGTGTTGATCTTGCGATGGACGAAATTCGTCGTATTTCGAAAGCGCTTCGCCCTGCTGTATTAGACGATTTTGGGCTGGTGGTCGCCATCGAGAATTTAGCAAAGGAATGCCGAACACGTTCTGGTATTGATGTGGTTTTCGAACACCAGATAGATGAAAGCCTTTGTTCTCGTAATGTCGAACACGCGCTCTACCGAGTAGCTCAAGAAGCCATTCACAATGCGGAGAAATACTCAAAATCGAACGCGATTGATATCGTCCTTCAAGAAGAGAAATCTCAAATTGTTTTCACAGTGGCGGATGACGGTAAAGGGTTTGACCTATCAGATGTAGAAAATCGAAATAAGACCATTGAATCAGGTATGGGGCTGACCAACATCCGTAAACGAATAGAATTGATTGGTGGACAACTAGAAGTGAGCAGCGACCCAGATGATGGAACGGAAATTCGGGTGACCTTTGCGATTTCAATGGACGATGAAAGGAACGAAGTATGACTACGATTGTATTAGCGGATGATCATACGTTGCTCCAAGACGCATTAGTTGAGCGTTTACGCCGTGAGGAACAGTTTTCAATTGTCGGCACCGCTGAGAATGGGGTAGAAGCCGTTGAAGTGACGTTGGAAAAAGAGCCCGATATTTTGATTACCGACATTTCAATGGAAAAAATGACAGGAATCGAAGTACTCGAAACCTTGAATAAGCAGGGTGCAAATTCAAAAGTGGTCATTTTGAGCATGCACAAAGAAGAAGAATACGTCATGTCGGCCATTAAATGTGGAGCGAGTGGCTACATTTGCAAAGACATTTCTTCGAATGAACTGATTAAAGCATTGGAGGTGATTGCGAGTGGCGGGACCTTCTTTAGCAAAGGTATTTCAGAGCAACTGTTTCAAGCATTCAGTCAACATGACGACCACGTAAATACGCAACTAACCCCGCGAGAAAAGGACGTTTTGCTGTTGATTGCGGAAGGGGAGTGCAACAAATCTGTCGCCAATACCTTGTGCATTAGCGTCCGAACGGTTGAGACACATCGATTGCGAGTGAAAAAGAAACTGAACATCAAAACAACGGCGGGATTAGTGAAATACTGTTTAAGTCAGGGGTGGCTATAGAGTTTCTACCTTTGCCAGCACTAAGAAGGAAATAGAGGCAGTCATTCATTACTGCCTCTATTTGTTATCAGATGCTTGGCTATTTACTTGTTTCTTCTTCCATCTGAGCGTTATCTACGACATGAGATTCACCCATGTCTTCAGGTAAAATTAGGTTTAACGCAATGGCCACGATACCGCATAAGCTCACGCCTTGAAGGCTGAACTCACCAACCCCAAAAGCCATTCCGCCAATACCAAAGACTAACGTCACCGCGACAATCACTAGGTTTCGGGATTTGTGGAGATCAACGTGATTTTTAATCAGCGTATTCAAACCGACTGTGGCGATGGAGCCGAACAGTAGAATCATAATGCCGCCCATCACTGGAACGGGGATGGTTTGTAGCAGAGCGCCTAGTTTTCCTACCAGTGCAAGAACAATCGCGGTTACCGCTGCCCAAGTCATGATGACTGGATTGTAAGCTTTAGTCAGCATCACTGCGCCAGTCACTTCACTGTACGTTGTGTTTGGTGGAGCACCCACCATAGAAGCCGCCATGGTAGCGACACCGTCCCCAGCAATGGTGCGGTGAAGCCCTGGCTTCTTGAGGTAATCTTTTCCAGTCACATTGGAAATGGCGAGCATGTCACCCACGTGCTCAACCGCTGGCGCAATGGCGACCGGGATCATGAAAAGAATCGCATTAATGTTGAACTCTGGCGTTGTGAAATTGGGAAGGGAAAGCCAGCTTGCTTGAGCAACAGGCGTAAAGTCGACGACTCCGTACAGTAAGCTGAGCGAGTACCCGACAGCGATGCCTCCAAAAATAGGCAGCAACTTTAAGAAGCCCTTGGCAAAAACACTGATAGCAATGGTGGTGGCTAGAGAAGCAGAAGCAATAATAAGGGCGGTATTACCATCGATAAGCTGAACCGCTCCATCGCCCGTTTTCCCTAAAGCCATATTGACCGCGACTGGTGCAAGCCCCAATCCAATCACCATAATAACCGGACCAACAACGACGGGAGGTAACAGTTTATGGACGATTCCAACGCCCCTCAGTTTGATCACCGCTCCTAGTGCGACGTAAACCAAACCTGCACACATAAGCCCACCCATGGTGGATGCAATCCCCCACGTTTGTACGCCATACATGATTGGGGCAATAAACGCGAAAGAGGATGCAAGGAAAATAGGAACGGTGCGGCGAGTGATAAATTGGAATAAAAGGGTGCCTACGCCTGCGCCGAACAGAGCCACACTAGGGTCGAGCCCAGTGAGTAAGGGGACGAGCACGAGTGCGCCAAATGCGACAAAGAGCATTTGGGTACCTTGGAGTATTTGAGTCATGATTCTCTTCCATTTTTAAAATTTGCAGGATTTTATCACTAAGAAAACGATTGCATTGATAAACGGGTCAAAAAATATCTATAGATCTTGTATACAGGGGTAATTATTCCAGTGAAGGGGGATGTCACTGTATTCGCGATGTTTCCTTGCTCCGGCATTGAGAGTTGCTTATCATTTGAGGTTCATTCACGTTGTGACAGAGAATTTATGAATCGGATAGCTTGTTTGTTGTTAAGTTTGCTGGCTTTTCCTGGCTTTGCTTTAACTAAAGTGGACGTATTCCAATCTGAAATTGTATTGACTGAAGAAGAAAATGCAGAGGATCTTGCGAAAGCTCAAGGGTTAGAGCAGGTTCTTATTAAGGCATCTGGACAAAAAACCGTTGCCAGTAATCCGGTTATCGAAAAAGCGAAAAAGAGCACAGGCCCTTATCTTTTTCAAATTAGCTTCGGACAATTAGATGGGCAAGAAACGTTAAAAGTCGCTTTTAGTCCAAGACAAATTCAGGGGTTATTGACTCAGGCGGGCTTGCCATATTGGTCTGAAAATCGCGCTTCCATTTTAATGTGGATTATTGAAGAAGATCGCTATGAACGCCAAATAGTGTGGGAGCAGAGTGGCTCTAACGTTACTAAACTGTTGAACCAATATGCCGATTCTCGAGGCTTACCCATTACCGTACCAGTTGGTGACTTTGATGATGTAACAGGAATCTCTGCACCGGAGATCTGGGGAGCCTTTGTTGAACCAATCAGTAGAGCCAGCTCACGTTATCCTGCGGATGCGGTATTGGTTCTCCGGGTACAACACTTAAGCTCAGGCAGAGCGTCTGTGCGTTGGACTTTGTTTGACCAATCGCCGGAGCAAATGCTTGGTTCTCAGCAATCTCCTATGTCGGGGCAGGAGCGAGGTGAATTTAACTCTACACTGCAAACTGTGGTAGATAGCATCAGCGATTACTTTGCGAGTAAAAGTGCGGTTCAGGTTTCGGATGTATCGACAGAAAGCGTGACAGTTCAATTTTTGGACGTTAAAAGTTCACGCGATTTCTTCCAATTGGAGTCTTTGTTTGAAGGCTTGAACTCGGTTGCATCGACAGAGATTTTAAAAATCAAAGGCAACGATGTCACTTTTAAAGTCAATTTACTTGCTCCAGTTGTAGATTTTCAGCGTGAGTTAGAAAACTTTAAACAAGTGAGAGCGTTTACTTTGGACGCTTATGTTGAAAATGAAGAAGAGCAACTAGTTGAAAGTACGCCAGTAGAATCGACCGATCCTCAAACAGCCGAACCTGAATTGGTCGCACCCGAAATCGCCGATGAGGGAGCAGTGGAAACAGACGTAGCTATAAGTGAAATGACAGAACAGCTAGTCAGCGATGAGCTTTCAGTAGAAGGGGATACGTCAGAAGCCCCTTTACAAACAGGTGATACAGCGACCGATGAGTCGTCTACTATTGATGGCGTTTCAAGCATTAGTGCTGAAGTCGTCGAAGAAGCGACTCCTGAAGAAAAAGCGGACTTGGTGTATGAGTGGCTTGGTCTTTAAAAGAAGTTCGCACACAATAGAATTACATGCATAAAAAAGAAGAGCTTCCGATGGGGAGCTCTTCTTTTTTTGATGCTTGATTGACTACTCAAGCATTAACTCTTCAAATCTCTACTGCTCAAAACGTGCTTTTTCTTGTTTCTCTACTTCAGAAAGCTTCGTGAGTTTTAGGCCTAATTCTTTCCCTCTTTGCCGCGCATAAAGGGTGTTTCCTACAAAGGCAATAGTGGTTAATAAAAGCTCCACTACCGCAAGCCATCGCTCGCCTTCATTAACATACAAAATGGTCAGCGCATGCAGAAAATACAACATCAAAACAAAATTAGCCCATGCGTGTGTGTAAGGCTTACCTGCTAAAATACCCGGTAAGGGCAGTAGCAGTGGGACACACCATGCAAGTGCGAGTGTTACGCTATTGATATGAGGATGAGGAGATAGGCTGATCTGCCATAAAGCAACCCAGCCTAAAAGACCAATGTTTCCAGCTAACGCTAAGTATCGATACTTAATGGATTGAGATTCCGTCATACAGAGTCCTTAGGGCGATGAACCCTAGCTTTTCAGTTTTTTTGCACACTCTGCCAGACGTTTTCCAAGAGCAAAAGCTAACTGCCCTTCATCTGACTGGTTTGATTGTATCTGACTACCAATAGTGGATGCACCATAAGGAGTACCACCTTGTGATGTAGTGTGCAAAGCGGGCTCAGAATAAGGAATACCCAATAACATCATGCCGTGATGAAACAACGGAAGCATCATACTTTGAAGTGTTGTCTCTTGACCGCCGTGCATGGAAGAGGAAGACGTAAATACGCAAGCGGGTTTATCGATGAGATCGCCACCTATCCAAAGAGGGGTGGAGGTGTCCCAGAAATGTTTGAGTGGTGCCGCCATGTTTCCAAACCAAACAGGGCTACCCATCGCTAGGCCATCGCAGGCTTTTAACTCGTCAAACGTGAGAATAGGGTCGTCTGGTTCAGCGAGCGCACCTGAATTAACGGAATTGTCTGAAATTTCGTTGACTGTTCGGAGCAGCGCTTCGCACTGTTCAACAGAGGCAATGCCACGGGCAATCTGGCGAGCCAGCTTTTTGGTGCTTCCGTGGCGGCTGTAATAAAGGACAACAACCTTTATGCTCATAAAATTTCCAGAACCTGTTCTGGTGGTCGGCCAAGACGAGCAGCGTCGCCTTTAATGACAATAGGGCGCTCAATCAATTTAGGATTTTCGACCATAGCTTCAAAGAGTTGCTCATCAGTGAGAGACTCATCGCCTAAACTTAATTCTTTGTATATTGACTCTTTGGTTCGCATCATATCTCGTACGGAACTCAGACCCAGCTGCGCGTAAACGGTTTTCAGTTGATCAACACTTAAAGGGGTTTCCAGATACTTTATGACGTCTGGTGTAATGCCTTTTTCTTCAAGTAAAGCAAGTGTTTGTCGGCTTTTTGAGCAGCGAGGGTTGTGATAAATCGATACTGACATGTTGATTCCTTATTAACTTTTTACCTTGCACACAGCTTGAATTTACAGACGGTGAGTTCTCAGGCTGTGGTGCTTATGTTTTCTAAGTGCCTATGTTTTCTAAGTGCCTATGTTTTCTAAGTGCTTATGTTTTCTAATTTTGAAGGGCGTAAAAGCGGTCGCGTTGTAGCCCAAGTTGGTCAATTCTCGCGTCATATCGCGCCTGTTTTAGGCTTCCAAGTTCTACCAGCTTACTGGCTTCGGCATAGAAACTGATGGCTTGCTTCCAATCCGCTTTGAGAGCAAAAATCTCGCCTCGCGCTGCTGCCTCTTCGTCTCGTTTACCTTGCTGAGCGGTAGAATCTGCAAGCATTGCCCAGCCGTTTACGTCTTCTGGGTGAGAATGTGTGTAACGCTGTAATAGCCGAGTTGCTTCATCGTACCTTTCGCTTTCAACCAACAAGTTAGCGTAGTTGATTTCAAGTACAGGGTTGTTCGGCTTTTTATCCAGCGCTCTTTTTAGCATAGCCAGCCCTTTATCGTATTCTTTTTTATATAAATACAAGTCTGAAAGCGCATCTAAATAAAAATTGTTGTTTGGATCTTGTTTGTCTAACTGGACTAACAGCGTTTCTGCTTCATCCAGTTTTTTCATATCGAGCAATGCGAGGGCTTTACCGTATTTTAATGTCGGTACGATGTCTCGATGAGCTTTCTTAAGCCTTCTGTCCATCCAATCTATGGCTGCTTCACTATCAATGCCAGCGTGCCGTGCAATGATTCGTGCTCTGGCTAAGTTGTATTCGATAGATGGACCTAACCGTTTTGGAGGCATGCTCTGTGCTCGCGCACGCGAATCCGTAATTCGGTCTTCAGGTAATGGGTGCGTCAGTAGCATTGGAGGTGGCTTACTCACGTAACGAAACTCATCCGCCAATCGACCAAAGAATTGCGGCATAGCTTGGGGATCGAAACCCGCTTTAGACATGGTGACAATACCAAAGCGATCGGCTTCTTTTTCATTAGAGCGAGTGTAGTTAATTTGGCTTTGAATCATCCCTGCTTGAGTGGCAGCAATGGCAGCAATGCCCGCTTGAGGTGCGGCAACAGCTAGTAATAAAGAACCTACCAATGCAGCGATGGTAGCAGGAGAACGACGAGCTTGATCTTCCATCGCTCTCGCGAGATGGCGCTGAGTGATGTGTGCGATTTCGTGTGCAAGTACTGAAGCTAATTCGCTTTCTGTTTGTGCATGTAGGAACAGACCAGAATGGAGTGCAACGTATCCACCAAAAAAGGCAAAGGCGTTGATGTCTCTATCTTGGATAAGGAAGAAGTTAAACTGTGTTTTTACGTCGTTGGCATTAGCAACGAGTTGATGACCAATGGTACTAATGTATTCGTTTAATACTGGGTCATTAACGATGGGTTGGCTTCTACGCAACATGCGCATGTAAGCGTCGCCATACAATGATTCCTGATCGATCGTCAGTGTCGAGGCAGCAGCCGTTCCTATATCTGGTAATTCATACCCCGAATTCTGCGCCAGAGTTGGCTGACTCAGAAGAGCTGCCATGCTGAGGTACAGGGTTGAACGAGTAAATTTAAACATTCTGCTCCACTACATTGTCATTTTTATGTCGTATCGTGTAATTGGACTGTTGAACACAGATATGGTTCGCCTATCAATTTTTGATTGCTATTTATTTCATCAATGGGCGCAGTTTAAAACATAAAGAGCTCAAACATTTCGGTATGATCATCTCCACTTCTGCGAATGAAGTGGGAGACCATAGGTCCAAATGCTATTACAATACAGGCACAATAGTAAGTATTGGTGCTAAGAATGAACAGCTACACGCTTGATTTATGTGAAGAACGCTGCCCAATGGCGTTGCTTCTAGCGAAGCGTCGCGCAGCAAGCTTAAAAGAGAAAGAGACCTTAGTCATTCAAGTGCATGATAAAAGCTCAATACAAGATATGATACGATACTTTTCTTCATCCCTCTTTTCGGTCCATTTGGAAGAGAATGAGTGTGTGTCCACTTTAACCGTAGTAAGAGAGAGCGATTCATAATGTTCGATATGGTCAGCCGCTGGTATAAGCGACGTTTTTCCGACCCTCACGCAGTCAGCTTGGTTGCTATTCTTCTGTTTGGCTTTGCCACTATCTACTTTTTCGGACACTTAATTGCGCCGCTACTAGTCGCAATAGTGATCGCTTACTTGCTGGAATGGCCGGTAATGCAAATGATCCGTTTGGGGCTGCCTCGTGCGGCGGCTGTGCCTATTGTGGTGTTGGCTTTCTTAGGCCTTATGCTGATGGCTGTTTTTGGTTTAATGCCAACCATATGGAGCCAAGTGGGTAACTTGATTAATGATATCCCGAATATGTATAACGGGCTTCAAGGTTTTATCGCTTCTATTCCAGAACAGTATCCAGAGTTGGCAAACCTCCAAATTGTCGAATCGATTGTTTCAAATGCTAAGAACAAAGTTCTTGGCTTAGGTGAAAGCGTAGTGAAAGGGTCACTGGCTTCACTCGTTAGTATTGCAACACTTGCGGTTTACCTAATCTTAGTGCCCTTATTGGTGTTCTTTTTGTTGAAAGACAAAGCAGAAATGATGTCGATGTTGAGTGGCTTTCTACCTGAAAATAGACGTTTAGCGACCAAAGTTTGGCGCGAGATGAACCAACAAATTTCGAATTACATTCGCGGAAAAGTGATGGAAATCTTAATTGTTGGCGGTGTCAGTTACGTGACGTTTGCCATTCTCGATCTGAGATATTCCGTTTTACTAGCAGTGGCGGTGGGTTTGTCTGTGCTGATTCCTTATATTGGTGCGGCGGCAGTTACTGTGCCGGTGGCCATTGTCGGGTTGTTCCAGTGGGGGTTAACACCACAGTTTTACTGGCTTCTTGTTGCGTATGGCATCATTCAAGCGCTTGATGGCAACGTACTGGTTCCAGTGTTGTTTTCTGAAGCAGTGAATTTGCACCCAGTCGCTATCATTGTTTCAGTTTTGGTGTTTGGCGGGCTTTGGGGTTTTTGGGGCGTTTTCTTCGCTATTCCATTGGCGACCTTGGTAAAAGCCGTCATTAACGCGCTGCCCAATACGGAATCAAAAGCCCCAATACCCAAAGCGGAATAGAAAGCATCTAAATTTAAATGACCCCAGCAGTTGTATAAAACTTCTGGGGTCTTTTTATATCTGACGAATATCTAGTTATTTGAAGTGGTAAGCCCTTGAATTAAAATATCAAGACTAGCTATAGCTGCATCTAACGATTCTTGATTATCTTCACTTTCCGCAATCCATAAAGCCGTATCCATCAAACCACCATTGATGAACCTTGCGAGTAATTCTGGTGAAGCTTTGTTTATTACACCTTGTTCCATCAATTGTCGAAGCATGAACGCTATCGAATTAACACATTGTAATCGCATACTTTGTATATGGTCAGCATCTAATACAGAGGGAGCATCTCGTAACATGATCCGCTGAACTTCGGGTTCGATAGCCATTCTTAAATAAGCATGACATCTACCTACGAAAGCGTCCCATAAATTGGGAGATACAGAAGAAACTTCTGCAAGCCTTGCATCTAATTCTTCATCTAACTGCTCCAATACAGCCTTAAATAGACCCTTTTTATCGCCGAAGTGATGATAAAGCGCACCTCTCGTAAGCCCTGCTTGAGATGTAAGTTCATCCATCACCGTGTTGGCATAGCCGACAGTACCAAACTGTCTACGAGCTGTTGTAATCAGCTTAATACGGGTTTCTTCCATCATTTTTTCGCGGCTTTTACGATTCATAATCTCGAACTCTATTAAGAAATTAGTTGCATTTATAATTGATATACGTAGTGTATGTCAAAGTAATTGACATACGTGGCGTATGTCAATGTGTTATCAAAAATTTTGGAGGTTTTATGGCTAATCCATATAAGGAGTTGTTTAGTACTCCGGGAACAATTGCCTTTTCTTTTTCAGGTTTAATTGCTCGAATGCCAATATCAATGACTGGAATAGGAATCATCACTATGCTCTCTCAGCTTCGAGATTCTTATTGGTTGGCTGGGGCAGTCGCAGCTACTTTCACGTTGACTATGGCATTGGTCGCTCCGCAGATATCGCGTGCTGTTGACAGATATGGTCAAAGCCGAGTTTTACCAATAGCGACGGCTATAAGTGTGGTTTCTCTGTTTGCGCTTTTATTTTGTACTTACTACAAACTGCCGGACTGGACCCTTTTTGCATGTGCAGTTTGCTCCGGAGTAATGCCCAGCATGCCCGCAATGGTCAGAGCGCGCTGGACCGAAATCTATCGTGGGAGCCCTAAACTTCATACTGCATATTCTTTTGAATCTGTTCTTGATGAGGTGTGCTTTATTTTAGGTCCCCCGCTATCTGTTGGGTTGAGTGTTGCATTGTTCCCAGAAGCGGGTCCCTTACTATCTATTGCTTTTCTTGTTGTAGGCGTAAGTATCTTTATTTTGCAAAAAAGCACGGAACCTCCAGTACATCTAGAGGAGTCTCAGAACAGTGAGTCTGCATTACGACCACTCCCAATGAAAATGCTAGTATTGGCTCTTGTATCATTGGGAACAATTGTTGGTGCTATTGATGTGATAAGTGTTGCGTTTGCGGAAGCAAAAGGTGAGCCGGTATCTGCAAGTATTGTTCTTTCGGTTTATGCTGTGGGTTCGTGTTTAGCTGGTCTCGCATTTGGTACCATTAAGTTTAAGATTTCCTTACCTAAGCAATTCTTAATAGCATCATTTGCTACTGCTTTGATGACCCTACCTTTGTTGTTTGTGAATAGCATTTTCACCTTGTCATTATCGGTATTTTTTGCAGGAATCTTCTTTGCTCCGACTATGATTATTGCCATGGGTCTGGTAGAGAACATCGTATCCTCTTCGAAGCTTACCGAGGGTTTAACGTGGATGATCACTGGACTCGGGATTGGTGTTTCAATGGGGGCAGCGTTATCAGGCTGGATTATAGATGAGTATGGAGTATACGGTGGATTTCAAATTACATTGATTGCAGGAGCCGCTGTATTTTTTGTTGCCTTGATGTGCCATCAATTACTAAGTAAAAAGTATTACCTACAAGCATCAAATGGATAAATCCTATTGATACATAGTGTCTTTCTATTAGGCTTATTGAATTAAGATGTGGTTTTACACATCCACCATCTAAAAAATTAGGGGGTGGATGTGTGTTTAGTTATGTCAACATGAGTGTAGTATTATGAATTTTTTGGATCAGAGTAGAAGTATTTATCTATAAAAATATATTCTTAAGTGTACTGCGTGTTCATTGTTATTGTACTTCTATTTGGTGATTAGGCTGAAAGTTGCATGAGTCTTCCAATACTTCAAACACCTCCTTTAATATATCTGAGTAAGGTCTTTCTCGACCTTGAATTTTCCATGCCTGGTGAGCACTTTGGTAAGCTAAATCTAAGAAGTTGGCCACTATCATAGGGCGAAAGTCTTTTGACACATCTACATTCATCCTGTCTGCGAAGAAGCATGCAATATCTTTGATTCTGTCTTGCCCCTTAGATAAATTAAACGCTCTAATAACTGGGTTGTTTCGAAGCAAATTTTGCAGATTCATAAATCGATCTGCGTCGAAACCATAAGAGCATTCTTCACAGCCTTTCACTGCGCGGACAGATGCATTTTTTAGCGCTGTAATAATTGCTTCATCTTGTGGTCGTGCTCTCAATTGCTCCATTAATTCTTTGTGCTCAGCTTCTTGGTAGTCCAAAAGCACGTCTTCTTTAGAAGAGAAATACCTAAAAAATGTCCTTACAGAAACATCAACGGCTTCAGTAATATCTTCTATTCGGGTTTCATCAAATCCTTTTGCTTCAAATAATTCGTAAGCTGCTTTGATAAGGGAATCCCTCATCATTCTTTTTTTACGCTCACGTCGCCCTTCTGAAATGTTGTTTTCTTTATTTTTTTCAATGGTTAATGAGTTTTTCTTATCGTTCATATTAGTTTCTTCCAACTCAGCATGCTATATGATTTGTCATCATACCTAATTTTCGAATAAGTGATAAATTGTAACATAAATGCCATATGGTTAACTATGAAAAAATAATCTTGACAAAAAGTGTCACCGAATGACATATTTCACTCAAATGAAAAATGGCTGTAGAGGCTATTTTTTTGAATGTTAAGAAATACTAGTTTCATATAAACAATGCTCATATGGCTAATAAAAGGATCGACAATGACTAGTGAGAAAGAGTTACTTCCACTTAGCCCTTATCAGCGAGATATCTATTTTGATGCGCTCATAAATCCAGAAAGTGCCCAATATACTGTGTCTGTATTTAAAGCATTGCCTGCGGGGGTTGGATCAAAGGAAGTTGATAGGGAGGTGCAAGAGTGCTTAAAGAGTGATTTGACAAGTCAAATTCAAATTGTTCAAAAGGACGGAGTGCCTTATCAGGTAATCACTGGTTATAACCAAATAGATATTGTTCATTTGGATGCAAACCATCAGTCAATGGTATCTGTGTTGGAAAGCTGGACAAAAGATGCGTTTCCTTTACACGAAGTTCCATTAATAAGCGTTGCTGTTGTAAAAAATATTGAAGGTCATTCATTGGGGCTTCTTGTTAAAGCTCATCATATCGTTTGTGATGGAAAGAGCTTAAATATGCTAGTCGACAAGTTATTTAAGTGTTGTTTGAGCTCTCCAAATACATCTGCGTCTCTTGAATCTATGTCTCAAAGTTATGTAGACGCGGTCAAGCAATCCAATAGTGAGCCAGTGCCATTAGAGCTGATTGATATGGTGAAGCGTTATTCGCCAGTTCTTTTTAGTCATAGCGATGATAAAACTAATGAGTTTACGCGCGAGAGAATGATACTGAGCAAAGATGACGTTTACAGGATAAAAGATAAGGGCTCAACGCCTTACCAAGTTGTAGTATCCGCATTGTCCATTTTACTTTCAAGAATACACAATAATGACAATATTGTAATCGGTGTCCCTTTTGGTAACAGAGAAGGTCGAGAGTCTATGCCGGGACAGTGGGCGAACACATTACCTCTCGAAATTACTGTTAACAAAGAAGACATTTTAAAGCAACTAATGGAAAGTGTTGCCGATTCAACAAATGTTCTGAAGGGTTACCAGTACGTATCTCTGGGCAACCTAATATCGGAAATGTCATCAGATAATCGTCAGCTATTTGACGTTACTCTCTCATATAATCATTTGAATCAAGAGATTGAGACGTTAACAGACAACTGTGCTTATGCTCACGATTCCGATGCTGTTGCTATTCACATGAATACTTACGGTAACTACCAAGAGGTTGTCGTGGACATCAACCTCAAGAGAGATATCGAAGAGACTTACCAGTTTTCGCAAACTCTACAACTACTGATCGACACTATTTTATCAAACCCGAAACAACAGATATCCAAGACCTGCATTTTGTCCTTGGAGCAAAATGAGAAATTAAATCGGTTTGAGAATGGTCCCCAAGTGCCATTTTCGAATAGTAACTCGGTGTCAACACTCTTTGAGAAAAAGGTCCAGCAACATGGTGATGTGGTCGCTATAAGGGGAGAAAACCCGGCAGACGAGTTAACTTTTGAAGGGTTTTATAGAAAAGTTAATAAATTCGCAACTGTTCTAAAAGAGTACCATGTTCAACCAGGTGATGTTGTAGGTATTATGATGGATCGAAGCAGTGATATGCTAGCGACCATCTTTGCTGTGCACAAAATTGGCGGCGTTTATTTGCCACTAGACCCGAATTATCCTGAAGACCGAATTAGTTACATGGTGAGTGATAGTCAGGTTAATCTTGTTGTATCCGATAAAGCGTATCTGGGTAAACTAAACTTAGATAATGTACTAGAAATCAGTAGTGCTGAGCCCCAACTACAGCTCGTAGAAGAGAATGACTCAAAACCGGGGGAAATGGCTTATACGATTTATACTTCGGGTTCTACGGGACAACCCAAGGGAGTTATGGTTGAGCATGCTTCTGTCGTCAATCGAATTGAATGGATGCAAGAAAAGTATCCGTTAAACAAAACCGACGTTATTCTGCAAAAAACACCGATATCTTTTGATGTTTCTGTTTGGGAATTGTTCTGGTGGTCCATCACTGGCTCATCTCTTGCTCTACTTCCTCCAGGAGCTCAAAAAGATCCACTATTAATTGTTGAAGCCATCGAGAAGCATGGGGTTACAACACTACATTTTGTACCATCAATGCTTCAGCCATTCCTAGAATTACTCGAAGAAAATCCAGAATTAATAAATAAAGTCCGTTCCTTACGTCGTGTTTTCACAAGTGGAGAAGCATTACCACCTGCACGTGTAAATCAGTTTCATGAAATTTTCAAAGCATTAGGAAATGATGCTCCGATTATCGTCAATCTGTATGGCCCAACAGAAGCGACAGTGGATGTTACATATTTCGACTTTGGTCGCGAAACTTCTGAACCAGTTCAACGAGTCCCAATTGGTTTCCCAATAAACAATACCTCAATACGAATTGTATCAACTCATGGCTCTCGACAACCATTAGGTTACATCGGGGAGATTCAAATTGGTGGTATTGGCTTAGCTAGGGGATACCACAATAAAGAGCAACTAACACGTGAGCGATTTATTTTTGATGAGGGAGTGCGTTGGTACAAGTCTGGTGATTTGGGTCGATGGTTGCCAGATGGAAGTATAGAGTACTTGGGGCGTATTGATAATCAAGTAAAGATTCGAGGCAATCGAATTGAGTTGGGTGAAATACAAAACAACCTAGAGGAAGTCCCTGGAATAAAGCACGCAGAAGTACTAACTGAAGTTAATGCAAATGGAGATAATTATCTTCACGCATACTTTGTCTCTGTTCAATCCGAGCAATGCGAGCTCGCTGATTTGAGAAATATACTGCTAAATAAGTTGCCTGAATTCATGGTTCCAACGAGATTCAGCCAAGTTCCCTACATTCCTTTAACGCCGAATGGTAAAGCCGACAGACGAACCCTTCAAAGCTTAGTACCTGAACAAAAAATGGGAACTACGGCCAGCACACCAATGGAGAGAACAATAGTCGCTGTGTGGGAAAAAGTGCTGAATACACCAGTAAATAGTACTTCAGAGAGCTTCTACGCTGTAGGCGGTGATTCGATATTGATGCTGAAAGTTCGATCAGAGCTTGAAAAGCTAGAGACCAATGTAACGCTAGCTGATTTGTCGAAGTATTTAACCGTGTCTGCACTCGCAAAATTTGTGGAGTCTAATGAGCTAGCTCAAATCAGTATTGATCTGCCTCCATTCAAATTGATCGAGGAAAAAGAGGCTGCACAACTTTCACAATATGAAGATGCTTATCCTGCTACTCAGTTACAGTTAGGACTTATCTTCCATAGTCAACAAGACAGAAACTCAGCGACTTATAAAGATGTATTCCGTTATAGTTTTAAGGCAAAATGGAGTCCTCAAGCGTTCAAGGAAAGTTTGTCTAAAGTAATTGAGCGTCACTCTATCTTGCGCACGGTTTTCGATCTGAAAGACTTTAGTCAGCCGTTGCAACTTGTAAAGCCTTCTATTGATATTAATAGTGTCCTCGATATAAGCGACTTGAGTATGTTTTCTTGTACTGAAGCCAAAAGTCTTATCGCTGACTACATGCAATATAGAACTCGATTCGATTATGATTTTGAAACGGGACCCCTCTATCGGATAGCGCTGTTTAAGCTCAAAAACTCTTTGGAGTTAGTGTTTAGTTTCCATCATGCAATTCTTGACGGAGGTAGTGTTGCTAACTTGATGAAGGAGCTGTTTTCTTTCTACCGCCAAGATCCGAAGCATATAATTAATGATAATCTGCCGAGCACCGTGCGCTTTGTTTATGATGAAAAGCAGGCGATCAATGATAAAGGCAATCAGGCATTTTGGGTTTCGAGACTCGAAAACGTATCCGCGGGCAAGTTAATTGGTCAGGGTGGAAACACTTCTGTTTCAGAAAAGCAGGTATTTACACAGACGAAATGGGTACCAGAAACTCTAAATGCGGAGTTGGTAGCTTTAGCTAAGAAAGAAAAAGTATCTCTAAAATCACTTTTCTTTGCAGCTCATTGCTTTGCAATGTCTGCTTTCAGCGACCAGAAAGAAATAGTTACTGGGTTGGTAACTCATGGTCGTCCCGAAGTAGCGCAATCTGAGCAAATTCTAGGTTTGTTCCTTAATACTTTACCCGTTCGATTTAACCCAGAAAATTGCTCATGGAAAGAGTGTATAGATTCTGTCTTTGCATCCGAGCAAGAGCATGCTCCATATCGTCGATACCCTCTGAATGAAATTCAGAAATTTGCGGGTGATAGTGCAAAGATAACAACCGCATTTAATTTCATTCATTTCCACGTACTTTCAGACGTATTTGATACTGAGGACTGTCAACTTTTAGAGTTTGAGCCATTAGAAGAAACGAACTTTGAGCTTTTGCTCAACGTGATGACTGACTTTAGAACTGGGCAAAATCAATTACGCTTTGATTTCAAAGAATCTGTTTTCTCTGATGCCTACGCTGAAGCCTATACGGATGTGTACCTAAAGACTCTCGCTGCAATGACTGAAAACAGTGACCAATTAGCGACGTTAAGTCAGTCACTTCCAAACCACACTGTAAGTTGTGACATCAGTTCATTCAGTTCTGTGGTCTCTAGAATTCAAGATCAGGTTTTGACATCACCAAGTTCGATCGCGATTAGTTTCGAGGAAGAGTCTGTTACTTATGAGGAGCTTTGGCGTGAGTCTGGGTATGTTGCATCAGCTCTTAGATGCGAAAAATACCCGAATGACAGACCAGTTGGTATAGCATTGGAGCGCTCTCCAAAGATGGTTTTTGCATTGGTTGGTATTCTAAGAGCGGGCTATGGGTGCCTTCCTCTTGACTTGAGCTACCCCAAACACCGAATTGACTCAATGATTGAGCAGGCTAAGCCATCAGTCATATTGATGAATGCAGGTTCTAAGTTTAGCTTGCAATCATATGGTCAATCTAGCGTTAAAAGTATTGAAGGGATTCTAGCGCAAGAAAATGCATTTCAATCTGAAGTGTTGATAGAGCCTGAGCATCTTTCTTACCTGCTATTCACTTCTGGATCAACAGGTAATCCTAAAGGCGTTGCTATGCCTCACCGTAGCCTCTCTAACCTAACTAGCTGGCAAAACAACACGCTAAGTGGAAAGGGTGTGACCAGCACTTTACAGTATGCTCCGTTAAGTTTTGATGTGTCTTTCCAAGAAATATTTTCGACACTGACCTCAGGTGGAAAGCTTGTCATGATTAGTGAGGTTAATCGACGAGATCCCTCTCAATTGCTTCGCTTAATTGATAGCCACGGTGTTGAGAGGATTTATTTACCATATGTTGCTTTACAGCAATTAGCTGAAACAGCAGTTACGTTAAACGAATACCCTCAATCTCTTCGCGTTGTTGCTTCATCCGGTGAACAATTGCGGGTTACTCCCGAGATCAGGCAGCTTATCTCCCAGTTAAATGATGGAGTTTTAGAGAATCAGTATGGACCAACAGAAACTCATGTTGTTACTTCGTTTGCTATGTCAGGAGATACCTCTAATTTTCCATCGTTACCACCTATAGGCAAAAACATTGACCACACATCAGTGGTTGTTTTGGATGACAACTTATTGGAAGTGCCAAATGGAGTTTCCGGAGAGCTTTATGTCCGAGGAAAAGCCCTGGCTGATGGGTATTACCAGCAGGAAGAATTGACGTCAGAGCGATTTGTTCAACGTATAGAGAACAATGAGCGACTCTATAAAACTGGTGATTTTGGCATTCAGTTTAAAGACGGAAATATCATTTGTTTGGGGCGCCGAGACGCGCAGGTAAAAGTGAGGGGTTACCGAGTAGAGTTAGCAGAAATTGAATTAGCCATAGCTTCAACACCAAGCACAAAAAATGCCATTAAGGATGTAGCAGTAGTCATGCAAACTAATGGTGAAAACGATCACTATCTGAGTGCATTTATTGTGGGCGAAGGGATAGATGAAATATCGGAACAGATTAATTCTCATCTATCCAAAATTCTGCCGAGTTACATGATTCCGAATAATATTGAATGGTTGGAAGAGTTTCCAAAGACAGCAAGCGGAAAAAGAGATGACGCTGCGTTGAGAAAGATTGTACCTAAGCAGGTATTCGGCGAACAAGACCTTATAGAACCTCGTGATCTTGTTGAGCGTACCCTATGTGACATAGCGGCTGATCTATTGCAGATACCTACAATTGCAATCAACCAAAATCTGTTTGAACTTGGTGGGACGTCTTTAACAGCAATGCGTTTGGTTGTTCTCGTTGAGAAGCATTTTGGGGTCAACATTTCTCTTTCTTCGTTCGTTAGTAAACCAACGATAGAGCAGCTTGCTGTTCACCTTAGCAATAATGAAGCACAACCTAAGTTCAGTCCATTGGTTCCAATGAGAACGGAAGGGAGTAAAAGACCACTCTTCTTCGTACACCCAATGGGAGGTAATGTCCTTTCTTATTTGAGGTTAGTTAAGCATCTCCCGAAAGATCAGCCATTCTATGCGCTTCAGGCATTTGGTGTTGATGCTGGTGCAGTACCACTGAAGTCGGTTCAAGAGCAAGCAAGAAGCTACATCGAATCGATTCGACAAATTCAACCTAGCGGACCATACAGTATAGGTGGATGGTCTTATGGCGGATTCGTTTCTTTTGAAATTGCTCGCCAGCTCAAAGAGCAGGGCGAAGTCGTAAAAGATCTCTTTGTTGTGGACACTGTTGCTTTGAATGCAGAGTCCAAGGGCAAGGCAAATGAAGACGCCCTTCTCTGTTGGTTCTTCTGGGAACTTCTATGGGAGAAAGAAGGTGCAACATTACCAGCACAATTTGTTCCAAGCCATATCAAGTCGCTTCAAGACCGATTTGATTACATAGCTGATCATGCGATTGCGACCGGTGCTATACCAAAAGGCAGTTCCCGTGCCGTTGTGCAACGGCTATTTGATGTATATCGAACTAATTGGAAATCGGCAACTGATTATTCGACCTGTACTGCTGGCATAGACATGACTTTGCTACATGCGAGTCGTCCATTACCAGACGTGCTTCGCTCGATGCACGATGCCATCAGAAGTGAGTATAAAGATCCCAAAAACGGCTGGGATGCCAAAACAACCGGAAAGCTAAATGTAATAGATGTACCGGGAGATCACCTTGAGATCATGGAAGAGCCTTATGTAAAACATGTCGCGAAGGTCATAGAAGAAGAAATGAGCCTGTCTGAGCAAAAGTTGCAACTTCAATATGATGAAGAGGGAGTCGAAGTATGAACCGTCCATTAAAAGTAATTGTTATCGGGGGAGGTATCGGAGGGCTATCAACCGCCGTTACCCTAGAAAAAGTAGGTTGTGAGGTAGAGCTGTATGAACAAGCGACAGAGTTACGAACAGCGGGTTCTGGGTTATCAGTAATGTCTAATGCTGCCGTTGCATTGTCGACTCTCGGTATCGACCTAAAACTAGGTAAATTTGGCGCACCGATCAGACATTTTGAAATTCGCAGTCCAAATGACAAATTGATCAGAAATTTGCCGCTACCTGAAATCTCTGACGAGAACGGCGCAGATAGTGTCTGTATTTCCAGAAAAGCGTTGCAACAGGCTCTATTGGCTCAAGTTGATTCGACGAAAATCAGGACTAATAGCAAAGTTGTGGCGGTGGCTGAGAACGATTCGGGTGTCACAGTAAAATTTTCTAATGGTTCGTCGGCATCTGGAGACATTTTAATTGGGGCTGATGGGATCCATTCGTATGTTCGGGAAGTTCTGCAGGGACCACAAAGTGTTCGCCCGGCTGACTATATATGCTGGTTAGCGATAACACGTTTCAAGCACCCTCAAATAACACCAGGTTATGTTGGTCACTATTGGGGAGCAGGTAAGCGAATCGGCCTAATAGATGTTGGGGGTGGAGAAGTTTATTGGTGGGGTACTGCCAATATGAGAAACAGAGACGCTAAAAAGTGGAAAGGAAATGCTACAGATATCTTAGCGTTTTATGAAGGGTGGCCATCGATTGTAAGTGAGATAATCTCAAGTACTTCTGATGACAAAATAATCAGCGTGCCCGCTCAAGACAAAGACTTCTCTGCAGCGTGGGGGAAAGGACGTATTACGTTGTTAGGTGATGCGGCCCACCCTATGCTAACGAGTCTAGGTCAGGGAGCAGGAATGGCGATAGAGGATGCAGCTGTACTAGCACACACGCTGAGAGACTGCAAAGATCCTGTTGCGGCGTTGCGCCAATATGAGGAAATTAGGATCCCTCGTGCCCAAATGCTGGTTAATGCTTCTAAGGCATTGAGTGAAACTGAGCAAGATGATCGTTATTTCCACCGCCTGAAAAGAGACTTTTCTCTTAAGTGGCTACCTCAAAGCAAACTGAAGCAGAATTTAAAGAGTTCCTTAGATTTTGAAGCAGAAGGAATTTTAACCAGCGCTTCTGCTTAAGGCTTATTAGTCAACCTTTTAAGTTCAAGGATAGGTGCTGAATGGATATTCGGCATCTATTGCACGATACAAACTACAAAAGTGATAAAAATGAAATCTAGAAAAACAGTTCTAATTACTGGCGCATCTACAGGTTTAGGAAATCAAGCGGCTCAACATCTTTCACGTAACGGAATATTAACGTTTGCAGGTGTTCGAAACTTGGATGCTGTTGAATCAAGTGACAATGAAAATCTAATTTACGTTCAGTTGGATGTGACTTGCTCAAATAGCATCGAAAGTGCTCTTGAAGATATACACCAAAAATATGGCGCGCAGCTTTCTTGTTTGGTCAATAATGCCGGAATCTGTATTCCTTCACCACTTGAAATGCTACCAATTGATGATCTTCGAATACAATTGGAAACAAATGTGATTGGACAATTGCAAGTTACACAGCGGGCTCTACCTTATTTACGTAGAAGCCAAGGCAGAATTATAAATGTGACGTCAGGTTTGGGTAACATTGCTTTACCCTACTTAGGAGCATACTCAATTGCACAGTTTGCGAAAGAAGGGTTCAGTGATGCGTTAAGAAGAGAACTTTATCATTCAAACGTAGACGTGATAGTTGTTCAGCCAGGTGCTATCGATACACCTATTTGGGACAAATTTATCAAGACAGGGAATGATATAATTAGTGAATCATCGAATGACATGAAAGAGATATATGCAAAGTCATTTGGTGAGTTTATTGTTACTAGCCCAGAGCACGCGAAGTCCAGCCCCACAACACCTGCAGATTTTGCCAACTCGATACATCAGGCAATAACGGATACACCCCCTAAAACTCGTTATCATGTTGGTCAAGATGCCTCTGATTTTTACTCATTTTCCAAGTCGTGGACAGATGTTGAACTCGACAAACAATTTGCTGTGTCTGTTCCAGAGTAGGAGGGGATTTTCGTATGCAAACCGCGACAAGTAACAAGAAGATACGAGATAAACACGATTCGGTACCATCTTGGGTTAAGAGCCTTGGTGAGAAGTGGTGGAATTCGCATTGTCACTTAGTCACTGATACGTTAGAACACATGAGAGAAGGTAAGCATTGGCAGCCATTTTCTGACTCCTTAGAAAAATTACTTGCTGAGGACAGACAAATAGCAAAGGATCAATTGGAAGAGCTGACTGGGAAGTACTTTTTTTCCCATGGGTGGGGACATGAGCTGACAATCAAACGTTGGTTTGAGCCTGAGAAATCACCTTACGGTAAGAAATTGGGAATTAAGTACCCAATTTTTGATCCAAACGAATTGTGTGAGAATGCAATCACATCCATGCACTCATGGAAACAAGTGTCAAAGGAGTACCGTGCAGGTATTTTGCTAGAGGCATTGGTGCGACTCAATGAGCAAAGCTCACTTCTAGCGGAAGCTGGAATACACACCAGCGGTCATAGTTACTTGATGGGGTTTCATGCAAACGCTGTGCATGCGCAGTACAGAGGGATAGAGGCAGTAACTCGTGTGTTTGAAGACATAACAAACCACACAAGAGTGAGTGATTGGGATATTTCTATTGGAGATGGACCTAAAATGGGGTTTCATCGAGCGTTTGAAAGGCAACCAGTTGGCATCAATCTTGTGATTTGTGGAAAAATCTGTCCAACTTGGAGTTCTTACGCTGCAGTTTTTTCATCTCTCATGGCTGGCAATCCTGTTATTGTGAAGCCGCATCCTGAGGCCACGCTGCCGATGGCTTTGACTGTAAAAGTACTAAAATATGTCATGGAAGAAGCTGGGTTAGATCCATCATTAGTCAGTATGTTAAGTGATGATCTGTCAGGAAAAATCACTAGGGAGCTTGCAGTAGACCCCAGAGTTAAAATTATCGATTACACAGGTCGTAATACGATGGCTAACTGGCTTGTGAATAATGCACAGCATGCGCGTCTCTTTATTCAAAGTGGTGGAGTTACTCCTGTCGTATTAGATTCAACCTCTGATTTTCAAGGAATGATTAGGAATCTATCATTTGGATTTTGCTCCTATTCTTCCCAGTTGTGTACATCTCCAAGAGCACTTTTTATTCCAAATGAAGGCGTTTCAACGCCAGAGAGAAATTACTCTTTTGAAGAGGTGATTAACGCGATTAAGCAGGATATGGTTGAGCTCATCCAAGAATACCCCAACCCAAGTGATATTTTAGGTGCAGTCTATGACGAATCAGTTATTGACAGTATCGAAAAAGCGAATGCTAAGCATCTGGGCAAAGTACTCAGGTTGGGTGAGAAACAGGTGAATCCTGATTTCCCGACGGCTGAAGTATGGAGTCCTGTAATAGTGCTTGCAGATGAATCTTTGGACTATCGGAGCATTCCACCTACAGGTCCAATTATTTTGGTTTTTAAAGTTGATTCCAAGCTGGATGTTGGCAAAGAAATCCAAGCTTTGGCATCTCAGGCTGGCTGCCTATCTATTGGACTATATAGTTACGACGAATCATTAAGAGAACAGGTGTCCATGTGTGCGGGTGAAATGGGTGCAGTGTTGTCAATCGGTTTTGTTGGTAACTACTTTTTGAGCCAATCCGAAGTGTTTACAGATTGCCACGGTAGCAATTTGGTCAATGCGTCATATGGCATTGGATACTCAGAACAAAACTTTTACACCTCTCGCATGAGAACGGCGGAGCTAAGAGAACAGGTTTACTAACATGTAAAACACAAGCCACCGGAACATTTAGTGAAGGTGGCTTGATTTCCAGTGATAGTAAGGCTAACTAGGCTGATCTACCTCAAGGACGTTGACCTATTTTAAGCGCGCTAGATGTAACCTTTAACGTGTTTTATCGCTGATTATTGAAATAATCCAATACAACTTCATGGTGCGTCTTAGTTTTGAACTTGTTGAACACATGTTCAATCACACCTTCTTCGTTAATCAGGAAGCTGATGCGGTGCAGACCGTCGTACACTTTTCCCATGAATTTTTTCTCGCCCCAAACACCGAACTGTTCAGCAACGGCATGATCTTCATCAGAAAGTAGGGTGAAGTTGAGTTCATCTCGTTCGATGAATTTACCTAAGCGTTTCACAGGGTCGATGCTAACACCAAAAACCACAACATTGTGTGCATCCAGTTCGGCTTTGACATCTCTAAGACCTTTAGCTTGCACAGTGCAACCCGGAGTCATGGCTTTAGGGTAAAAGTAGAACAATACTTTTTTGCCTTCAAAGTCAGATAATGTCACGGTGTTACCGTCTTGATCTAATAGTGAAAAGGCTGGAGCAGGCGCGCCAGCAGTCAAAGTTTCCATTGAGCGATCCTTTATTTTTTATTGGCTGTTTTTTATGAAATTTAGTGAGCCTTGAACCGATAGCTGTGAACACAGTATTTGGAAGTCTTCTTCCAACTGCATCAGGTTACATTCGCCATCGACGTGGGCTGTCAACGCAATATGAAATTGATTCTGTTCTTTTTCGACCTTGGATTTATCGATAGTTTGCGCACTGAGTGAAGACATACCGATTTGTCGGTCAGCAAAAAACTGAGTGAATTTCTCAGTCAACCCTAGTTTGTCTTCAGATTCAACAAAGACTTCTATCCGATAGACATGATCGGGGTGCTGATGAGGAGAGGTACGTTTCATGATCGTAATTAGATCATGTTCTTGACCTAAAAGAGGAAGGCGAGTTTCTACTCGGGCTAAGCTGTTGCTATTTCCAGACAACAACATAATCAACGTAAATTCGCTGCCAAAGAGTGCAATGCGGCTGTCGATAATATTGCATCCCGATTCGGTAACCAAATGGGTAATTTGGTTACTGATACACGGGCGATCCGTACCAACAGCGGTAATCACTAAATGTTGTAACATGAGGAGGCAATTTTTCAATAACTGTTAATTTGCATGTTAGCACAGTTCCAACTATTCGCTCGGATACCCACTGAGAATTTCAGTGTGCAAACCTGAAAATTTACCCAATTCGATAAATTTTCGACCAATCCATGCTTAACCTCCAATTATTAACGTGAGATTGTCATCTAAGGCGCTCTGAACCCTTGTTTTATTCAAGGGTGTTACAGTACCATGCTAGAAGCCCATTTGAGCTGAGGTAGACCTGCTGGGGGTCGTTGAAGTGACGCCATTTGGTATAAGAATTTATTAAGGAGATGGACATGTTTTCTGGAAGCTGGGTTGCGCTTTTGACACCGTTTAATAATGAAGGTGAAGTGGATTTCGAAAGCCTGAAGCAACTTGTTGAATACCACGTAGAAGCGGGCACCGATGGAATCGTCGCTGTTGGCACTACGGGTGAGTCGGCCACTCTAACAATCGAAGAGCATGTCAAGGTGGTGAGCAAAGCAGTCGAGTACGCTGATGGTCGTATTCCTGTTGTTGCGGGAACAGGAGCAAACGCTACTCACGAATCAGTGACGTTTAGCCGCCTGCTTCAAGGCTCTGGTATTGTAGGTGTGCTAAGTGTTACGCCTTACTATAACAAACCGACTCAAGAAGGTTTATACCAGCACTACAAAGCCATTTCTGAAGCCAGTGATGTGCCTATCATTCTTTACAACGTACCAGGTCGCACAGCGGTTGATCTTCAACCTGCCACCGTGGCTCGTTTAGCCAAAATTGAAAACATCGTTGCTTTGAAAGATGCGACAGGTGATTTAGAAAGAGTTGCAATTCACCGTGAACTTTGTGGCGAAGATTTTATCTTACTAAGTGGTGATGACTCTACAGGGCTCGAATTCTGTAAGTTAGGTGGTCATGGCGTAATCTCTGTAACGAACAATATCGCAGCAGCAGATATGGCGAAAATCATGCACTTAGCTCAAGATGGAGAGTTCGAAGAAGCGGAATCCATCAATGCACGCTTGATGACATTGCACAAGAACCTGTTTATTGAAGCTAGCCCTATTCCAGTTAAGTGGGCTGCGCATAAACTTGGTTTGATCGCAAATGGTAGCCTAAGGCTTCCAATGACAGAGCTTTCTGAAGAGGTTCAGCCAGTTATTGAAAAGTCTCTAGCAGAAGCTGGGATCAGCTAGGGTCAAACCAACGAACCCAATAAAGTTAACCCCGAAGCCAAGAGCTTCGGGTTGTATTTAGGAGTTTTAATGAAGTTTTCACGTCAGCTAGTGATCGGTTCACTGGCTGTTTTTGTTCTCGCTGCTTGTTCAAGTGATCCTTCATCTCGCCGTCAGGCTAAAGATGATTTTTCGTACCTTGATTCAACGCCGCTAAAAGAGTGGTCGCTTCCACAAGGTGCCACACCGCAGTTTTATCCTAACTACGATATTCCAGCGGGTGAGTACACAGGTGGAATTGGTAAAAACGTCGATATTCGTCCGCCGCAACAAATTTTGGACTTAATTCCTGGTGCACGTTCAGAAGTGAAAGACGGTGAAGCAACCTTGTGGTTGGTTCGAGAAACGGAACAAGAGAAAGTATGGCGAACTGCTTTACAGATGCTCTCAAACCAAGGTATTAGGTTGAGAGAAAACACAAATACTCGTATCGAAACGGAATGGGTAACGTGGAAATCGGAAGATGAAGACTCTGAGATTGGCAGCCGTTATTCAATAGAAAAGTTGGAATCGAACCGTCGCTACGGCTTCAAAATTTCACTTATCGATTGGCGTGAAGGCAATCAAGTTAAGCCTGTTAAAGCGACTGACAAAGAGCGTTACAACATTCTGATGACTAATTTAGTTACGTCAACTTATGATCAGAATTTACGTGCTGAAGCGGCGTTAAAGGCACAGGAGCTAGTGAAGCGTATTCCTATCAGTCTTGGTAAAGACCGCAGCGGATTACCTGTTATTATCGCTCGAGCGCCATACTCTACATTGTGGCAACACATGCCAACTATTCTGCCGCAAATTGGTTTTAATATTGAAGAACGAAACCAGTCCCAAGGTATTATCAAGGTGAAGTACGCCAAACCAGATGATGAATTCTGGCAAGAAATTGGTGTTAAGCCGTTAGACTTGAGTGGCAGTTCATTTACGTTCTTGATGGGTGACTTAGACAACAGAACATCTATCAACGTAACGGATAGTTCTGATAAGCCTATTAGTGAACAGTTGCTTACTGATTTGGTGCCGATCTTAGCGAAAGTCGCTGAGAAATCAATAAAATAGCAAAACGAAAATCTATAGAAAGCCCATTTTTCGAAGTGGGTTTTTTTATATCCAATGACCTGAAAGGTTACAACACCCAGACCATGTTTCTTTTCCTTCCAGATCTGCTCGATATTTAAGAGGGTTGGGTAAGTTGACAGATTGGCACATCTTATCGATATCCAATAAAACGACTACGCCTCCTTTTCCACTGATACATTCTTCATTTTTCAGCTTTTTAAAGAGTCGAGATAACGTTTCTGGCGCAATATTTAGCTGCCCTGCGAGTACGCTATGAGCGACGGGCAGTTTTAGCCAATCGGTTCCTTGCTGTTCATGCAGTTCCAAAAGATACGAAACGAGTCGTTGATTGGCACCCTTCAACGTTAACTGATCAACGCGATTCACCGCTTGGTTTAATTTTGAAGCCATAGCTCCAAGCAGTTGAAATGAGAAGGCTGAATTACTTTCACAAAAGGTCAGCAAGACTTCCCTAGAAAAAGAGAGCAATTGACAGTCCACTTTTGCCTTTGCACTTACAGGGTAAAGGCTTGGCTGCATAAACATGGCGGCTTCCGCAATGGCATCTCCATGAGATAACTGCTGAAATATTTTTTCATCACCTTCTGGAGAGAAACGGTACAACGCAATCTCGCCCGACTTCACGATATAAAATCGTTTAGCTTCGTCTCCGGCGTGGAAGACGTGCTTCCCTTGAGAAATATTCACCAGTTGCATGCCTTTACACAAAGCGACTTTAGTTTCCAATGAAACGCCACTAAAGATAAATGAGTTCTCAATCAAGCTTGTGGTTAAGTTGTCCATGCGGTGTCCCTGTTGACAAATGTCATTTGCATATTTTAGGAGAATGTTAATCTAATTAATAACAATTATCACTACTATCCATTCTGATAGATTTAATATTTAGGAATTCAGTCATGCATTACGGCGTATTAGTAGGTTTACACTTACTTTGTGCGGCTATTTTTATTGGTATTGTAGCGTTCGAAGTGTTGATCTTAGAGGGTATTCGACCCCACTTGCCACCGAAAACCATGTCACTAGTAGAGCAGGGTATTCATCTTCGTGGGCGTAAGATCATGCCTTTTGTTGTTGCTACCTTGTTTATTACGGGGGCGATGATGGGATATCAACACCTTAGCCCATTACCTTCATTGTTTGCGACATCATTTTCAACACTGCTAACCATTAAAATTACATTGGCCATCAGCGTGCTGATTCATTTTTTGGTAGCGATGAAATATTCCATCTGCGGCAACATGTCTTCAAAGCGTTTTAAATACACACATCTCAGTGTTTTCTTCCATATGTTAGCCATCATTTTTCTAGCGAAAGGGATGTACTACATCCATTGGTAATAGAAATTTTCACAAATTGACAAATGTCATTTGGAATTAAGTCTGACGATATCAGAATTAAACACGAATAATAATCATTATCAATACAGTATGGAGAACGTAATGAAAACTCAACTTGCCGCACTAGCCCTATCGCTTGTTTCTGCATCCGTGTTTGCAGGCACTGCCAATATCTCAGGAAACTATTCTGGTACATACAACTTAGAAGTAAGAACAACAAGTAACGCTCTAATGGCGAAAAGTTCTCAGGCTTACAATTGGAAGTGGGATTTTGATAAGAAAACGGTTTCGATCAATAACGGTTTTATTAGAAGTAAGTTCGCACCTTTCCCAGTGGGTTATGCTGTGCATAAGCCAGTTTCCTTTAAAGACAACGGTAACGGTACTTACACGCTAGATTACACCTTCCAAGCTTATAACCCACTTTATGGCTTCCCTAAAGCGAAAACAAAAACGGTATTTGAAATTACAGACACAGGCTTTGGTTTGGAATTCAAAACGCTAGACAGCGATGGCAATGGCGTAATTGGCGAGCCAATCTACGGCCTGTTCCCTTGGGATATTGAATTGAACTGGACTGGTTCAGCGAACTAACTACCCGTATTTGCTAGGTTGGTGACCTCCAGGTCACCATTTTCTTAATGGAATAACAAAATGAAACTCAAAAATATTGCCTGCCTTGCAGGGGCACTGGCTTGCTCATTGACCTCAGCTTATGCATTCGCTGAGAAGCTTACAGGGACTTATGTTGGCGAATATCATTTGAAGATGAACGTCCATGCAGCTCATGGTATTGGGAAAGATTCAGATGGAAATCGAACCCCATGGCCTGAATCAGAATTAAATGCAGAGATGAATGGTCAAAAATACAAAGTGTTAGGAGATACAACAACGCTAGGCACTTGGATTTGGGATTTTGATAACGAAGTTGTAACGATTAACGGCTCGACCCTACTAGCCTTGGGATTTGAAGTGGTCCCCTTTCAAGCTTTCAATATTAATGAGCTGGAAAACAAGCGATCAAATACAAGCAGAGAGGTGTTTAGTTTAGCGGAAGTACAATTACCATTTCAGTATGACGAGCTATCAGATACCTATACCGTGGAGTATGCGCATAAAAAATATTTTGAGAAAGAAACTCCAGATTACAAAGTTTCATACCCGATAGGGCACACGTCTACAACTTTTAAGGTCAATGTCGTTGAAGATGGAAGTATCGCCATAAATACGCTTGATGTTGATAAAGATAATGTTCCAGGTACTAGATTGGAAAATGTATTTCCAACAATTGTACAAATTGAGTACAACTCAGAAAACATGTATTTAGATAGTGGGGCCGATGGAAACAATGATGGTATTTCTGATGTCATTTCTAGTGTATTGAATCTGAATGATAAGACAGTTGATTTTGATAATGATGGTTTAGACGATGCAACCGAAATTCGCTGGGGATTCATAACTTTTGATTCAGATGCTGATGGTGTACCAAACCATATTGAAAGAGGGGATACAGCAACAGAAGCACAAGTACTCGATTCAATTCTGTTGGCTGGGAATACAAAACTATCAATCCGAGCGAATACAACTTACTCGTTGAACTTACCCCGTGTAGAAAAATTTGATTTTGAACTAGAGCAGTCGGAGGACATCTATCCTTTTGATGGTTCTTTACCCTTAACGGAAACTAACCAAGGCGTTGCTTTGAATTATGATCTAGGAAAGCTAAGGATATTTCATAGTTCAGCGTCTGAATTTCCAATGCCAGGTTCAAGAGAAAACTTAGCTTTAGAATTCAATCAGATTCCAGAAGATTTAGTTATCTACCAGTATGTTGCAGGAATGAAACCAGATTTTTCGTTTGGGCAGGGTTTTGAAAAGCTGGAGTATATTAAAAGTGGTAATAATCTAAAGCTAAGTGTTAATAAATCGCATGTATTACCGCAAGAGATCATCTTGATATTTGGTACATCAGAGACCATTCCTGATACGGCTACCGAGCCAAAACCAGAAGTTAAACCGGACGTAAAACCGGATAACAAGCCAAACGCAGATTCGAACAACGCGACTTCTGGGGCAAGCTTTGGTTTATGGTCCTTACTCCTTCTTAGTACTGGTGTGTTTGTTCGTCGCCGAACCCTAAAAGCCTAGATTTATGAAGGTATTTCAATTATCTACCGCGGCAATGATGTCCGCGGTAAGTTTCGTTTCACTGGCTGACGAAGTAATGACTGTTGAATCTCAGATTCAAGCAGAAATGGACAAGTCTGTGATTGATAGCTCGTTAGAGCAAGTCGCAGGCGGTACAAACCTTATCGATACTTCGGAGCTAAGAGGCAGTCAGTCTTCGTTAGCAAAAGTATTGAGCCAACAAACCGGAATCGTTGTTCAAGAATTTTTTGGCGGTAATGACCAACCTAGAATCAATATTCGAGGTTCGGGTATTCAAGACAACCCAGTTAACCGAGGCATACAGTTACTGCACGACGGGCTTGCACTAAACCAGGCCGACGGCTCATTTGTGATAGGCATTATTGATCCAGAACAAGCGAGACTGATCAGTGCGTATCGTGGCGCGAATGGAATGCGTTACGGGGCAACCACACTAGGTGGGGCGATCAACTTTCATAGTAAAACAGGTTTGAACAGCCCAAGTGAAGTTCAATTAGAAGGTGGGTCTTTTGGGTTTTACAAGGGCAGTGCAACGTTCTCAGAACGCAAAGACGCTTGGGATTTTTGGTTAAACGCAGCATCCAGCCAAAGAGACGGCTACAGAACAAACAGCAGCGCCAGCAGAAAAAGCGTGGCTTTGAATTTAGGTTACACAGCAGCGTCGTGGCAAAACAGAAGTTACATCACTTACAGTAATAATGATTTTCAAATTCCGTTCTTGTTAACCAAGCAAAGAGCGGTTGAGAGTTCGAGCGAAGTGATGGGTGAAAGCAGTGACCCTATGGATGAGTTACTCAATATTCCAATTCGAGAGCCTTTCCGGCGCACAGAACAAATCCGGTTGGCCAATAAAACGCATTGGTATGGTGATGATAGCGAGTTTCAAGCGGGTTTTTATTTTGAAAAACTGGATGACCAGTTTCGAAACCCACTGACTCAAGCAAATACTCTGAATCAAAATATAGGGCTGGATGCGAGCGCCAAATTGGACTTTTATTCCGATGATTACTTGCTTAGAGAGCTTCTGTTTTTTACTTCTGCGAATATCGGTGACATGCCAAGAGACATCGCTTCTGTGCACCCTTCTAAGGGGACACTTATGTCTACCTTCGCGTCTATGGACTTGTCTGCAAGCAATGTTGTTCTTGGTGCTCAGCTGCAATACGAAGTGATTCAGGATTTGAGTGCGATTGCATCCATTCAATGGGTGAATAATCAACGTACGATCAAAGACAAGCTCAACTTGGGCGTACTAGATAGCCAGTTCAGCTATACCGTTGTTAATCCAAAGGTTGGGTTCAACTACCGTTTAAATGAGAACAAAAGGGTATACGCAAACGTAAGTGCAAGCTCAGAAGCCCCCAATTTTTGGCAACTGGCGACGGTTTCGGCTAACCCAACCGATCCCCTCAATAACCATGTCTACATTAATGATCTTTCCATGCAAACAGCACTGACCGGAGAAGTGGGAGCAGACGTTGAAATCGACGAGTGGGTTGTGAATGCCTCTTGGTACTATTCACAAGTGAGCGATGAATTGATATCGGTCGTAGGGGATTTTGCCGTGAATGGGAAAACCATCAACTACGACGGCGATACCATCCACCATGGTGTAGAAACTGCGATCAGTCACCAAACACACGATGCATTGCAAACAGGCGATGTCGTGTCATCGCGGCTGCTCTACAACTGGAGCCATTTCTATTTTAAAGAGGGCCTATATAAAGGTAACCGTATCGCGGGCGTACCCGTGCACCTTATCCAAGGTCAGGTCGATTATTTGATGGCGAATGGTCTGCGTGTTATCCCTAACTTTAGCTGGCAACCGACAGAAAATCACACCGACCACTTGAACAGTGGAAACACTCAAGATCCCTATTTCTTACTTGGGTTCAAAGTGGGTTATGAAACGTCCAATGGTGTTGAGGTGTTTTTGGACATCAACAACCTAACCAATACCACGTATCAAACGGCTTACGCCATTCGCGGTCACGGAGCAGCTGAGCTGCCAACCTTTATTCCCGGTCCCGGAATTAACGGCATAATAGGAGTGAAATACCAATGGTAAATAAAATGGTATGGGCGTGTTTCGTCTGGGTTGCTTCTTGCAATGCTTCTTGGGCGAGTTTGCCAGCATCGGGCAAGTTTACAGGTGAATACCAAATTATTATGAGAGCCGCACCTTCAGGAAGTATCTTGGGCAACGGCGTGAACAAAGCACAGTGGACGTGGGATTTTGACAATGATACAGCCACTTTACAAGGTACAACGCTCTCTGTCGGGTTTAATTACGGCATTCACGATATCGACGATAAAGACAAATCCTCTGATGTGGTGCACTTCTCAAGAAATAGTGATAATACGATAACGTTGGCGTACGCCTTGCGGATTTATCACCCCGGTTTGGGGTTTCCAATGGCCAACGCAACCACAACATTTCGTGTTGAACAAAATGGGGCGCAGTGGAAAATTCAGACGATAGATCGTGAAGTCGGAGAGCCGGATGGCATCATCGGTACTCAGATTCCCGGAGTCTTTCCTTTGACTATTGAGCCTGATCTACACGGCAATGTCGTGGCCTTTGGAGAGGACTCGAATCTGGATGGAATTGATGACTACACGGCATTAAAGCTTGGGCTGGATCCCAATTCCCTTGACAGTGATAACGATGGGTATCAAGACAGATATGAAATCGGCACAGATATAGATAGCCCAAGAGACAGCGATGGCGACTCTGTGATTGACGCGCTTGAACCGAATGAAGACGCTAACGATTCCACTACTGCCTCCGGGCTTAAAACCGTTAATGAACAGGCGCTGACCGTGAAAGTGAATGGTGCTTCCACCATTGTGCAAGTGCATGCGGGCTCGATGGAACGAGAAGTCACGACGCCAAAAGACAGTGATGACTTCGCTTCTATGGATTCAACATTAGGTCAACCCGGATTGAAATATGAAAGAGGAAATATCGCATTAACGCTATATGGTTCGGAGGCGGAGATTCGTGCTTCAGAAATAACACTGATTTTTGGGCAGGCGTTGCCTGATAAATTATTAGTGTATGCAGAAGGAGCGGCAGAAAACTCACCTTACCTTCTCATTCCTAAAAGCGAATGGCGAAAAGTGACTTCTAATGCCATCGCTATCTCACTAGACAACAGTATGAAATGGGCAGAGGCGCGTTCACCAGATTCTGGATATCATTTTGTATTTGCAGTCACAGAAAATACATTGGGTGGAAAAAATGTAGAGGAAAGTAAGGGTGTAGTGGCGGGCAGTAATTCACTTCCTGTCTTTATCATATTGCTGTTAGCTGGCTTACTTCGTCTTGGTAGAAATCATAAAACAAAGCCAGCTTAATGCTGGCTGCCATCGTCTTTTCTTTTTTGGTTTTCTTTATCCAGTTCGTTCAGCCTGTCTAGGTCGCTTTTTTCTTTGTCAGAAGGTGTAAACTTCATTTTTGCAGTGTATTTTAGCGCCGCAATGTTGCCGATAACGACAGCCAAAACAATGGTGATAATGACCCAAGGGTTGGTTAGAAATTCCATCTTAGTCCCTCACATTTATTATGAAGCGATTGTACAGGGTATCCAGTAAAGGTAGCACCGCTGTTTGCCCTTCAATAGGGGAAAGGTGCAATGCCTCACGAATTATTTCAGTCGTTAATGAAGCGAGATTTTTACTCGCCACACTAAGGTAGCTTATGTGCCAAGGCTCAATTGCGACGCCGCCCAAATCTTCACGATAAGGAAGAAAAAAACCGAACTCTGGCATCGCTTCTTGTAACCATTCTGAAAAATCTTGTTGATGACCCGTTTGGTATTCCCAAGGCTCAAGTTGCAGCCGTGTATTTTCCGGTAAACAGTTCTTAGCATAGACATCGAAATCCGTTCCCCAATGATGGCGGCTTGTACCTGGCAATGCCGACCAGCGCAAAATGGCAACAGTCTTCTCTTCATCAGACAACGTAGAGATATCTATGGGGTTGGATTGACTGTCTAAGATAGCCCTTTGACCGGAATACTTAGCGTTCCAAATGGATTTTTGACGTTCATAGTCTCGAAATCCACTGGCGACTGCCAGTTCAAACCCTTTGTTTTTGGCTTCCTTGTGCAGGGCAATTAGTGCCTTTCCTGCTTCTGGGGAAGCTTGGATCTTTTGAGCACCAACGATGTGCTCAATAAGATGGGATTGGGTTTGTCCGGTCAGTTGGGCTGGAGTCATTTGTTTGCCAATAGCTCTTCTAATGTTGCTTCGTACATGTCAGTCAGAAGCTCTAAATCTGCTACGCTTACACATTCGTTCACTTTGTGAATAGTTGCGTTAACTGGACCAAGCTCGATAACTTGCGCGCCCATAGTCGCAATGAAGCGACCGTCTGAAGTGCCACCTGTTGTTAGCAATTCAGGTTTCTTGTGATTCACTCTTTCGACAGCACGAACAATGGCTTCTTTAAGCTCACCTGTATCGGTTAGGAATGGGTGACCACTTAACGTCCAGTTAAGGTCATAATCTAACCCGTAAGAGTCTAGCGTGGAATGCACGCGACGTTTGATTTCTTCATCGGTTAATTCAGTGCTAAAGCGGAAATTGAACTGAACATTGAATTCGCCAGGAATAACGTTTGACGCGCCTGTGCCAGAATGCAAATTTGGAATTTGGAAACTGGTCGGTGGGAAGTATTCATTACCCTCATCCCATTTTGTGGACGTCAATTCTGCTAACGCAGGCAATGCATGGTGCACTGGGTTATTCGCCAAGTGAGGGTAAGCGACATGGCCTTGCGTGCCTTTAACAACAAGATCGCCAGTAATTGAACCACGACGACCATTTTTAACAACATCACCAACGTGCAGCGTACTTGACGGTTCTCCGACGATACACATGTCGATGATTTCGTTTCTCTCAACAAGGGTATCTACAACACGAGTTGTACCATTGATGAATGGACCTTCTTCATCCGATGTAATCAAAAATGCAATAGAGCCTTTGTGGTCAGGGTTTTCAGCAATGAAACGCTCCACCGCCACTACCATACAGGCTAGCGAGCCTTTCATATCAGCGGCACCACGACCATGCAAATGCCCATCAATGACCGTTGGCTCAAAAGGTGGAGTGTGCCATTGTTCTAGAGGACCAGCTGGCACAACATCGGTATGCCCTGCAAATGCAAACAATGGGGCTTCTGAGCCACGGCGAGCCCAAAAGTTGGTGGTGTCTTCAAACACCATGATTTCAATTTCAAACCCTAGCGCTTTTAAGCGGTTGATCATGAGTTCTTGGCAGCCTTCATCCAACGGAGTGACCGATGGGCGGCTAATGAGATCTTTGGCAAGCGCCAATACAGGGCTGTCTGTCATCCTTGAGAATCCTTACTTACTTAAAAATAGTTTGGTACTGATCGGCTTTGAAGCCAATGTGGTATGTATTTTCTACCACTAAAATAGGGCGCTTGATCATGGCTGGGTGCTCTACCAGCAATTCAACCGCAGTTTGTTCATTGAGCGAATCTTTTTGCTCTTGAGATAGCTGACGGAATGTAGTTCCACGCTTATTTAAAACTTGCTCCCACCCCAATTGCTCGCAGAAAGTCTCAACCATGGATTTATCGATACCTTGTTTACGGTAATCGTGAAAGTCGTATGCGATGTTTTCAGCTTCTAACCACTTTTTTGCTTTCTTAATTGTGTCGCAGTTAGGAATGCCATACATAGTATTTGCCATAGCGTTTTCTCGTCCTTTTTCTTTTGAAGCCCAAATCCTATCAGGTTGAAAAAGTGGAGCAAGAGGAAACCGCGTGTGGGAGTAAAATTGACGTTCCATATTGAGCTTTTAGTAAGTAATTGGTGTTTATTAGTGAAATCGACTATTCCCAATAGAATCAAATCGGTTCACGTACGATAAACGAGAAGTTAATCACCTCCAATCTCATCAAATTTGATCACGCGCAACATTCCGCGTGCCAGAAAACCAATAATGTGAATAGACCCAGTTGGTGTGGGGAAATAATCAAGACCTCAGTAGCAGGTCTCTAGGGCGACGAGCTCTAGCAAAAAAATACAGTGGTAGGAGGCATCAATGGAATTGAATCCTGTATTTGCGAGACGACTATATTTGGCTTTGTTGGTTGAAAGTCTAGAAAGACCCAATGTTCCTAAGCTGATTGAAATTACAGGTTGGCCTAGACGAACCATTCAAGATGTATTGAAAGCCTTACCAGGCTTGGGCATTGAGCTGATGTTTGTGCAGGATGGACGTCGCCATAATGACGGGTATTATCAGTTATCTGATTGGGGACCGTTTGATAGCCAATGGGTTTTAGATCGACAAAAAGACATTGCATCGACCCTAGGTTATTAGGGGTAAAGAAGGTTATTAATGGAAAAGAAAGGGGCTAGGAGCAAATAAGGCGACTAGAGACCTAAATAACCTGAACTCGGGATAACAACTTGCTTTCTAATGGCTCTTTTCACTTATTACTGCGTTGAATCCTCTCCCAATAACCTGTTATTGGTTCGTGGCTTCGCCTTGTCTTAAGTGAAAATTTCTCATTAGAATGCCTCAATAGAAAATGTTTTTTTATTTTAATGGGTTAGCTAACCTCTTATCCCGAGTTCAGGTTAAATAACCAGAATAAGGTTACTCGGAACTACAGATCTTAAGATAGAACAGAGCTTAAGGCAGGTAACACTTGATCGCTAAAAATCCGTAAGCCAGCCCACAACGTTGTAGGCTGGTTTTTTGGTATTCGCGAATCAATCAATAATTAGTTACTGGCAAAGGTAAGCGTTGCCTAGAAAAGTAACAGATGTTTTAAAGTGAATAGGGCTGTTCAGGTAAACCCTGTTCGCACCTAGGCTTGCTGCCTGATTTTTTATGTCATTTACCGCACCTTGAATCATGGCGTCATTGTTGTAGAACAAAAATGAGTACCAATGACCCTCGCTGCCAGTGACTTCACCTTTCCATACACAGCCCGAAGCGACAATGGCTGAATCAGCATACACAGAGACGCTTTGAGCGTCGGAAATCAATTTTTGCGACGGTGTGGCGCACGCCGTTATTAAAGGAATGATGGCAAAAGCAAGACAGCGCCAACTTAGCTTATACATATTGGTTACCCATTACATACGCAATAAAGCCAATCCAACTCACGATAAGAAGAATCCAAGGCAATAGATTGGATGATTTCTCTGTTGTCGTTGGCTCGACCGGTTGATGTTCTTCAGCCGAATCTGTTTGCTGTTTGCTCCTTTGCGCTTTTTTCTTCGCTTTATCGGCTTCACGTTGCCTTTCTTTCTGCTGTTTTTTGTACAGCGCAATGCCTTTTTCGATACCTTGCGCAATTAGCTTGGTCTGTTCCTTGGTTTGACCAGGCTTTTGCGTAGCTTTAGCAATTTTTTGCGCATCAGATTGTGTTTCTGCAGATGGAGTGTTTTTTTTCTGTTTCATTGCTAACCGGGGATTGATATGTTTGGCCTATAGGGTGAAACCCTAGTCTACCATTATGAAATGCAGAGGTGATAGTGCGCTATCCAATTGAAGACTACGACAAACATGGTTATCTAAAAGCGCCAATCTGGCTTTGGCTCGGTTGGATATTTCTAGCTAAGGCATGGGTAGTATTTGTTGTAGCTGGGGTCAGCCGAGAGTCTGGCAGTAAGCTTCTTGAAATCATTTACCCAGTAAAAGACACGCTATACCTTGGGTTGGCCATTGGTCTTCCTTCAATCTTGTTGATGTGGTTAATTGGCTTTCGAAACCCAGATAGAACATGGATAAATCGCTTCATTAGCTGGGGGAGAGGGCTCACCTTGCTATTGATCGCTGGGCATTTTGGTTTGGTTATTTATCAAATCACACTCGACAAAGGGGTGTTTAGCTGGTCGCATTCTATAACGGCTGTTTTGCTCATTTGGTTTTTTTTGTTTGTTTGGAAAAGCCGTCGATTGAAAGAATGTTTGAAAATAACGAAATAAAGATCACACTTCTTTGATATTGCTTGCACTTTTTTGACTCACGTTTATGGCACTATATTTTTATGTACATATACCCAAGTGACCTCAAGATGCAGGATTCAGAGCCTCATATTCTGTTCCAGTTCAAGGAAAAGAACGCAGCGGAATGATGAATCCTTTCCAAGTTCTTTGACGATGAAATGGGACAGAATATGGGCTCCTAAAGGCGAGTTTAACTGGCTTCATACTGCGTTACCGATTCTTGATTTAGAATGACTAGATCTTCGTATCGGTGCCTTGTTTGAAAGCCAGTTAACACTCGCTGAACCGAGCATCTTGAGGTTACTTGGGTATATCCGTTCATCAAGAAACGGAACAATAACGCTAACTAAATGTGAGAATAAATATGTCGAATCCGCAAACTGCGATTGTACCGGAAGGAAGCCCTTTCGCGCTTTACTCTTTATTTAAAATCACGAGCGAACCTCAAACGGTATTGTCTTCGCTTCAAACGCTGCCAGCCTTAGTGGAAGAGATCAATCAGCAGCAAGGTGCCAATGTTAAACTGACGGTGTCTTTCACGCATCAATTCTGGTCGAAGCTGAATCAACCTATGCCTAGCGAGTTAGAACCCTTTCGCGAACTGGGCAAAGATAAGGTGATTGCACCGTCAACAGATGTCGATTTTCTGATTCATTGCCATTCCGATCGTCACGACTTGCACTTTTTTGCTCTGCGTAAGTTCTTAACACCGATAGCTGAATGCGTAGAACTCGTCGATGAAACTTACGGTTATCGCTATCTCGACTCGCGTGATATGACGGATTTTGTTGATGGCACAGAAAACCCAGAAGGTGAGCAGCGCCATGAGGTTGCCATTATCCCTGAAGGGGAGTTTTCTGGTGGCAGCTACGTGATGCTTCAGCGCTTCGTACATAACTTGCCTGCTTGGAATCGACTCAACGTGTCAGCGCAAGAAAAGGTGGTGGGAAGAACTAAGCCAGATTCAATTGAATTGGATGACGTTCTGGCGGCATCTCACGTTGGACGTGTTGATATAAAAGAAGAAGGGAAAGGGCTTAAGATTGTTCGCCATAGTTTGCCTTATGGCAGTGTGTCTGGCGATCACGGTTTGTTGTTTATTGCCTACAGCCATACGCTTCATAACTTTAAAGCCATGCTTGAGAGCATGTACGGTGAAACAGATGGCAAAACAGATCAACTCTTGCGTTTCACAACAGCGGTGACAGGAGCGTATTTCTTTGCACCTTCGCAATCCATGCTGTCTTCTTTAGAAATGTCGTGATGTTACCTTGTCAAAATGCAGATCGGCATTAACGCTGATTGAGCATAAGATCGTATCATCATAACTAGCCCAAGCGATGTTAGTTGCACCGATCCTCTAACGTTTGCTTGGGTATACCAATCCCATCTGTGAATCATCCAGATAACTGAAATTTCCCTCCGGATAAAAAATATTCAAATTTTTGCTAAAGGTTTCTTTTCCGCTGCCGCTATAAGGCTGAATACCCTTATTTTGAGTGTGCAGGTTTATGGCCGTTACGGTTAATACAAATGTTTCAGCGATGGTCGCCCAGAGAAATCTCGGGGTGGCGACTCAGGCGTTGAACCAATCTTTGGAGCGGCTTGCTTCAGGGAGTCGTATTAACAGCGCAAAAGACGATGCTGCGGGTCTGCAAATTTCCAATCGATTGGAAACACAAATGCGTGGTTTGGATGTCGCGGTGCGCAATGCTAACGATGGCATCTCCATCATGCAAACCGCAGAAGGAGCGATGAAAGAAACCACGAATATTCTGCAACGAATGCGTGATTTGTCGCTGCAGTCTTCAAATGGTTCAAACAGCCGAGCAGAACGAATCGCTCTTCAAGAAGAAATGAGTGCGCTCAACGATGAGCTTAATCGGATAGCAGAAACTACATCGTTTGGCGGTAAAAAACTCCTTAATGGAACCTATGGCACTTCCGCTTTCCAAATCGGAGCCAGCGCCGGTGAAGCTGTTAATGTGTCACTTAGTAATATGCGTTCAGATACCCTTGCTATGGGCGGTGCAAGTTACATGGCGGCAGGAAAAGCGGACTCAAGCTGGACGGTTAGTGCAGGGCAAAACGAGTTTAACCTTAGTTTTACCGACAAGGCAGGGGACCTCGTTAATATCAATGTTCAGGCAAAAGTTGGCGATGATATTGAAGAGCTGGCAACTTACATTAACGGGCAAACCGATCAAGTCTCGGCATCTGTCAACGAAGATGGGCAATTACAAATTTTTGCTTCGGCAGATGTCGTTGCAAGCCCGATTACCTTCAGTGGCAGCTTAGCTTCTCAATTAGCGATGTCTGGACCTGCTCTAGAAACGGTTGATGACCTCGATATTACAAACGTCGGTGGTGCTCAACGCGCGGTTTCAGTGATTGACACGGCGTTGGAATATGTGGATAGCCACCGTGCGCAATTGGGGGCTTTTCAAAATCGATTCGACCACGCCATTAGCAATTTAGATAACATTAATGAAAACCTCGCGTCTTCCAATAGCCGAATCAAAGATACCGACTTTGCTAAAGAGTCTGTCGAGATGATAAAGCAGCAAATGCTGCAACAAGTCAGTACCACCATTCTTGCTCAAGCCAAGCAAGCACCAAATATTGCTTTGACTCTTTTAGGGTAATTTCAGTACCAAACGATAAATAGGCGCTAGGCTACAATTGAGAAAACTTCATCTCAAGAAAGTGCAGCAAGGCTTGTGTTTTCTGAGACAAGTATTTCTTAGATGGATACACACCATAAATCGGTCCCGGGGTTTCCACTTGATAGTCCGGCAACAACTTAATCAATTGACCTTTCTTCACAAACTCTTCGCCAAACGTTGCTGGCAAAACGCCCAGTCGATCTCCGTGAATTAACGCTTCAGACAGCGGTCCAAAATCATTACTGAAAACACGATATCGCGTTGCGACAACCTCACTATGATTGCCCTTAAAAACACGCCAATCTTTAGCTAGATAGGGAATGGTGAGTGATTCCATTTGATTTAATTGAGATGGATGCTTAGGCAGTTTATGTTTTTTAAGCCATGTAGGGCTCGCAAATATACTCATTTTGGTTTGGTAAAGTTTACGTGCAACCAAACTAGAGTCTTTCAGTGGTCCGGGTCGGATTGCGACGTCAATTTGATCGCTGAGTAAGTCGTCAAGTTTATTGCTGATACGATATTCAATATCAAGCTTTGGATGCAAAGCCTGAAATTCGGCAATCCATGATGAAAGGCGAAAATAGGAGAGGAAAATAGGCGAAACTACGGTGAGCTTTCCACTTATCGAACTGCTTTGTTCCTGCAAAAAAGAGACGCTATCAATTAATCCTTGTACATGAGGGCTCGCTTGTTGATTCAATATACTGCCAGCTTCCGTTAAGGACGCGGAACGTGAGGTACGCTGAACCAAAGCGACACCCAATTCTTTTTCCAGTTCCGAAAGCCTTCGGCTTACTGTGCTGGTGGGCATGTTGAGTACTTGTGCCGCCGCACTAAAACTGCCTTTATCGGCGATAGCTTTAAGTACTTGTAAATCATTGAAATTAATCATTATGGGTGCATTCAAGGAAATTAGAATTATTATCCCGAAAATGGGATGCTGCTTTCAGTTTATCGTATTTAATTATCATTTTTGGGTCTATAACATGACGGGAAATTCATGAGAGGATTCAAACAATGACAATACGTTGCATTCTGATCGGTCTATTAAGTGCTTCATTTTTGCCTGCACAAGCCAGTGTGATAAATCAAACTTCTAATCCCGCGCCAAATCCTATCAACTTTTCCCAATTTTCGACGAAGGGTAACGTGAACGTTGCTATCAGCATTATTGATTGTGGTCGAATTGAGGCGCGAAAGCCCACGATGTTTAACCCGAAAGCATCCAACGATAACCCTATAGAAATGGTGAACAGTTGCTATGTTATCTCTCACCCGAAAGGCAAGTTGTTTTGGGATGCGGGTATTAACGACAAATTTGTCGCACAGAAGGATGGCATTGAAGTGATGGATGGCGCATTTCATTTTTCTGTGCAGAAAACTCTTTCATCTCAATTGGAATTGTTAAACCTTGATGCTAATGACATCGAACATCTCGCGTTGTCGCATCTTCATTGGGATCATTCAGGTAATGCTTATAAATTTTCAAATGCGCAATGGTTAATCCAAAAACCAGAATATGACATCGCTTTCGATCAAGAAAAATTTAAAAGCTACGGCTTCAATCAGGATGATTACGCTAGCCTAAAACCCAATGCAAAAGTGATAGAGGGTGATCATCAAGTGTTTGGTGACGGGTCTGTCGTTCTTATCTCAGCATACGGGCATTCGCCAGGTCATCAAGTTTTGTATGTTGATCTGCCTGAATACGGTCCCATCATTTTGTCTGGTGACCTGTACCATACCCGTGAAAACCGCAGGTTACGCGCCATCCCTATTTTTAATCAGGTAAGCCAAAGCAAACTTGCCTTTGAAAAGGTGGATAAAATTTTAGAAAGAACAGGTGCAGAGCTTTGGATTGGGCATGATGCAGAGGAGTTTTACGAGAAAAGACACGCTCCGTATTGGTACAAATAGCGCATATACCTAGTTAAATTGATGTTACTTGGGTTAGTAATCTAGAACGTCGTTTTTTACAGGGTCAATAAGGCAACTTAGTAAGCATACTGCAAAGTTGTCTTGAATTTGAGAGGTTGGTTTTTATTGAATCTTCACTTAGTAAAAATAATAACCTCCTTCTCAAGCCTTTCTATATAAGGGATGTAAGGGAAAAAAGAAATTTGTATCGGCAAGGGGAATACTAACTTTAGAAGGAAATGACAAAATATATCGCGTTTGGTTTATTTGTAACCACTTAAGCTAAAAAATCCATTTTTTCTTAAAAAACGCCTCAAGGAAAAAAACTTCGTGTCGTTAACTGTTTCATCTTGAAAATACCCAAGTGACTTTTGATTCTGATTAATTAGGTCACTTAGGTATCAATCAACTTGGTTTTCCGAAGCTGAAGCTCGGAAAGCGTAGTATCGGAAAATCATTTGGAGCAGTAATCATGGGCATGACAGTAAACACCAACGTATCGGCGATGACAGCACAACGCCATCTTAATAACGCGGCAAGCGATCTCACGACATCTATGGAGCGCCTATCATCAGGCTTCAAAATCAACAGTGCGAAAGATGACGCTGCTGGTTTGCAAATCTCCAACCGTTTGAACGTTCAAAGCCGTGGTTTGGATGTCGCAGTTCGAAACGCTAATGATGGTATTTCTATTGCTCAAACTGCCGAAGGTGCGATGAATGAAACCACCAACATCCTGCAACGTATGCGTGATTTGTCTTTGCAATCAGCGAACGGCTCCAACTCTAAATCTGAACGCGTTGCCATTCAGGAAGAAGTAACGGCATTAAATGACGAACTGAACCGAATAGCAGAGACAACATCTTTTGGTGGTAACAAATTACTAAATGGTACTTACGGCACTAAATCGTTCCAAATCGGTGCTGATAACGGTGAAGCTGTCATGTTGACACTAAAAGACATGCGCAGCGATAACTCGCTGATGGGCGGTCAGAGCTATCAAGCGGCTAACGGCAAAGACAAAGACTGGACAGTATCCGCTGCCGCATCAGATTTAACGATTAACTTGACGGACAGCTTTGGTCAAGCACAGGCGTTGACCATTAACGCTAAAGATGGCGATGACATTGAAGAATTGGCAACGTACATTAATGGTCAAACGGATTTAGTGAAAGCATCGGTTGGCGAAGAAGGTAATCTGCAAATTTTTGCTGGCAATAACAAAGTATCCAGCGACCTAACATTTGGTGGTGGGCTTGCCGGTGAACTTACAATGGGACCGAAGCAAGATGTTACTGTTGATAGTATTGATGTGACCACCGTTTCTGGTTCACAAGAATCTGTTGCCATCATTGATGCTGCGCTTAAGTATGTGGATAGCCACCGTGCAGAGTTAGGGGCATTCCAGAACCGCTTTGATCACGCAATCAGCAACTTAGATAACATCAATGAGAATGTGAACGCGTCGAAGAGCCGAATTAAAGATACGGATTTCGCATCTGAAACCACTATGATGACGAAGTCACAGATCTTACAACAGGCTTCCACTTCTATTCTTGCACAAGCTAAGCAAGCACCTAACGCTGCGATGAGCCTATTAGGTTAATTAGATACTTGGCTAACAAACCCGAAAGATCAGAGCGTGCTCTGATCTTTTTTATTACCTCAACCTCAATAATTGGCTGATGCACAGTCTATTCGATGTATTTGTCTTTAAAGAAGCGAACCTTGAGAGCGCTTACGAATGGAATCTGAGCCGATTTCGATATGATTTTTTGTCTACTTCATTTGATTAGTACAAATAGCGACTCTATTGTCCTCGATTTTTACACCGTTCAATGTGATTTCTAGTTCTCAATGTATTGATTTTATTTCAGTTTGAAAATTCATCAATTAACAGATGAATTTTTGCTAAAGATCTTTTCAACTGAGCCGTTATAAAAAGCACGAGAGAGAAATACGCTTGGTTTTCCGCGACGGCGGAGACCGTAATATCGGAAAATCAATTGGAGAATACATCATGGGCATGACTGTAAACACCAACGTATCAGCAATGACAGCGCAGCGTCACTTAAACAACGCAACAGGTGACCTAAACCTATCCATGGAGCGCTTGTCTTCAGGTTTCAAAATCAACAGTGCAAAAGACGACGCAGCAGGTCTACAGATCTCAAACCGTTTGAATGTACAAAGCCGAGGCTTAGACGTAGCCGTGCGAAATGCCAACGATGGTATTTCCATTGCTCAAACCGCCGAAGGTGCGATGAATGAAACCACGAACATCCTTCAACGTATGCGTGACTTATCCCTTCAATCAGCTAACGGCTCGAACTCAAAATCTGAGCGTGTGGCGATCCAAGAAGAAGTCACCGCATTGAACGATGAGTTGAACCGTATCGCAGAAACCACCTCGTTCGGTGGTAACCGCCTACTTAACGGAACGTACGGCACAGCCGCATTCCAAATAGGTGCCGATAACGGTGAAGCGGTCATGCTTACCCTAAAAGACATGCGAAGCGACAACTCCCTAATGGGGGGTAACAGCTACCAAGCCGCGAATGGTAAAGATAAAGATTGGACGGTGCCAGACGCCGCGACGGATCTGACCATTTCATTGACCGACAGTTTTGGCGACGCTCAGGTGCTGAACATCAATGCCAAAGGCGGCGATGATATTGAAGAGCTGGCGACGTACATCAACGGTCAAACCGACTTAGTGAAAGCGTCGGTCGGTGAAGGCGGGACACTGCAAGTCTTCGCAGGAAACAACAAAGTGGTTGGCGATGTGACCTTCGGTGGTGCCCTGGCAGGGGAGCTGGCGATGGGAACGGCAAACAGCGTAACAGTCGACACCATAGACGTGACAACAGTCGCGGGTGCACAAGAATCGGTCGCGATAGTGGATGCGGCACTGAAATACGTAGACAGCCACCGAGCAGAGCTGGGTGCCTTCCAGAACCGATTTGGTCACGCAATCAGCAACTTAGATAACATCAATGAGAACGTGAATGCTTCGAAGAGCCGTATCAAAGATACCGACTTCTCGTCAGAAACGACCTCAATGACGAAAGCTCAGATCTTACAACAAGCGTCAACATCGATATTGGCACAGGCGAAACAAGCGCCGAATGCTGCGATGAGTTTGCTTGGCTAATCAAATTTAAATCCAAAAATATGACTTTAAAGGAGCTGTTCAGGCTCCTTTTTGTTTTTGTTGAGCTAAAAATTAAAAATATATGTTTTTATCGATATATTATGGGTTTTTTACTTTTAATAATTGGTTATTTTTATAGTTTGGGTAATTAATTTAAATAAAGTGATTAAAATTACTAAAGTAATCGAATTTGTTGCCGTTAAATAAAGTACAGAGAGAGGAATGGGCTCCATTAGAGAGGGAACCCATAAATACACAACTTAATTTGGAGAATACATCATGGGCATGACTGTAAACACCAACGTATCAGCAATGACAGCGCAGCGTCACTTAAACAACGCAGCAAGTGACCTAAACCTATCCATGGAGCGTCTGTCTTCAGGTTTCAAAATCAACAGTGCAAAAGACGACGCAGCAGGTCTACAGATCTCAAACCGTTTGAATGTACAAAGCCGAGGCTTAGACGTAGCCGTGCGAAATGCCAACGACGGTATTTCCATTGCTCAAACCGCCGAAGGTGCGATGAATGAAACCACGAACATCCTTCAACGTATGCGTGACTTATCCCTTCAATCTGCTAACGGCTCGAACTCAAAATCTGAGCGTGTGGCGATCCAAGAAGAAGTCACCGCATTGAACGATGAGTTGAACCGTATCGCAGAAACCACATCCTTTGGTGGTAACCGCCTACTTAACGGAACGTACGGCACAGCCTCGTTCCAGATAGGTGCCGATAACGGTGAAGCGGTCATGCTTACCCTAAAAGACATGCGAAGCGACAACTCCCTAATGGGAGGTAACAGCTACCAAGCCGCGAATGGTAAAGATAAAGATTGGACGGTGCCAGACGCCGCAACGGATCTGACCATTTCATTGACCGACAGTTTTGGCGACGCTCAGGTGCTGAACATCAATGCCAAAGGCGGCGATGATATTGAAGAGCTGGCGACGTACATCAACGGTCAAACCGACTTAGTGAAAGCGTCGGTGGGTGAAGGCGGGACACTGCAAGTCTTTGCAGGGAACAACAAAGTGGTTGGCGACGTAACCTTCGGTGGTGCCCTGGCAGGGGAGCTGGCGATGGGAACGGCAAACAGCGTAACAGTCGACACCATAGACGTGACAACAGTCGCGGGTGCACAAGAATCGGTCGCGATAGTGGATGCGGCGCTGAAATACGTAGATAGCCACCGAGCAGAGCTGGGTGCCTTCCAGAACCGATTTGGTCACGCAATCAGCAACTTAGATAACATCAATGAGAACGTGAATGCTTCGAAGAGCCGTATCAAAGATACCGACTTCGCTTCAGAAACGACCTCAATGACGAAAGCTCAGATCTTACAACAAGCGTCAACATCGATATTGGCACAGGCGAAACAAGCGCCGAATGCTGCGATGAGCTTGCTGGGCTAATCGACTCTCTCGCGGGGAGGAGCGCCTGCCCATGACGTTCCTTCCCGCCTCTCTTTCTTATGAGAGGCAGGGAGAAAATAATGGGTGTAACGATCACAGTGGACATTAATCGAAACAAATACATAGACCGTTTTGCTGTTCTGACTTCTTAGTCGAAACAGCAAAGCGAATCTGTAAATGAAGACAGATTTCCACCATTTACTATCAAATTAAGAACTCATGATGAATAAGGCAGTGTTTTTCGGCTTTCTGCCGATAATCTTGAGTGTTTTTCTTACTTTGTTGTTTGTTTTTGTGATTAGAATTTGATTTGTGCTTTTAGCGTTAATATTTTTAAGTTTTGTCTGTTTTTTAACTAAAGAATTTTAACTTTGAGCCGTTACATAAAGTACAGAGAGAGGAAAGAGACTTAGCAAATACGCAAGACTCTTTAATTACAAACAATCAACTAATTTGGAGAATACATCATGGGCATGACTGTAAACACCAACGTATCAGCAATGACAGCGCAGCGTCACTTAAACAACGCAGCAAGTGACCTAAACCTATCCATGGAGCGCTTGTCTTCAGGTTTCAAAATCAACAGTGCAAAAGACGACGCAGCAGGTCTACAGATCTCAAACCGTTTGAATGTGCAAAGCCGAGGCTTAGACGTAGCCGTGCGAAATGCCAACGACGGTATTTCCATTGCTCAAACCGCCGAAGGTGCGATGAATGAAACCACGAACATCCTTCAACGTATGCGTGACTTATCCCTTCAATCAGCCAACGGCTCGAACTCAAAATCTGAGCGTGTGGCGATCCAAGAAGAAGTCACCGCATTGAACGATGAGTTGAACCGTATCGCAGAAACCACCTCGTTCGGTGGTAACCGCCTACTTAACGGAACGTACGGCACAGCCGCATTCCAGATAGGTGCCGATAACGGTGAAGCGGTCATGCTTACTTTAAAAGACATGCGAAGTGACAACTCCCTAATGGGGGGCAACAGCTACCAAGCCGCGAATGGTAAAGATAAAGATTGGACGGTGCCAGACGCCGCAACGGATTTGACCATTTCATTGACCGACAGTTTTGGCGACGCTCAAGTGCTGAACATTAATGCCAAAGGCGGCGATGATATTGAAGAGCTGGCGACGTACATCAACGGTCAAACCGACTTAGTGAAAGCGTCGGTAGGTGAAGGCGGGACACTGCAAGTCTTCGCAGGGAACAACAAAGTGATTGGCGACGTAACCTTCGGTGGTGCCCTGGCAGGGGAGCTGGCGATGGGAACGGCAAACAGCGTAACAGTCGACACCATAGACGTGACAACAGTCGCGGGTGCACAAGAATCGGTCGCGATAGTGGATGCGGCACTGAAATACGTAGACAGCCACCGAGCAGAGCTGGGTGCCTTCCAGAACCGATTTGGTCACGCAATCAGTAACTTAGATAACATCAATGAGAACGTGAATGCTTCGAAGAGCCGTATCAAAGATACCGACTTCGCTTCAGAAACGACCTCAATGACGAAAGCTCAGATCTTACAACAAGCGTCAACATCAATATTGGCACAGGCGAAACAAGCGCCGAATGCTGCGATGAGCTTGCTGGGCTAATCGACTCTCTCGCGGGGAGGAGCGCCTGCCCATGACGTTCCTTCCCGCCTCTCTCTTTCAAGAGAGGTGGTGAGACAGACCACGAGAAGCATTGAGAAAAAATGGGTAGAAGAGCAATACAATCGGTTCCAAACCAATTGAAAACGACAACCTAAAGGTAAATGAGATCCCAAACGATCGAGATCTCGCGCGGCTAGACCAGTTTGCTGTTCTGATTGAACAGTCGTAACAGCAAAAAGGTTTAAAGCGATATTGTAGTTTTAATTGATATCGTTCTTAAAGTTCAAGCAACTCAATAAGGTGCTTGAAGACATTAACCAGAGACTAAGGAGACAGATACGATTAGCTAAACAATGCTCAGGCTGATTTGCTTTTTAATATAACGGGGAAGTGGGATGGATCTATCTGGACGCGATAAGCGAATCGAGATCGGTGCAATCATGGTAACTGGATAATAAAATGCGAACTATCAACCTAAAACGCAATAACTAGGTCACGAGGGAAAATATTGGCAGCGTGAAATGTACTGAAGAAACCTTATAGTTCATACATTTATACAACACTTGCCCATATCGAATTCGTTTCATTAGAAGTGATCTATCCAGGGGTTGGGTGGTGATTCAGAACCGTAGAGTACGGGTGCCTCGTCAGTAATTTACTGGACGCTAGAGCATCGATGTATTCTCTGAATTTCTACAGTTATTCTCGGTACTAGTTCCTCTAATTTCTATTTGTTTAGGCGTATCTAAAACATTAGCTTTCTGAATAGGTATTACATTATACCTATGCCCCCCTATATCTTCATACTGCCGTTCTGGTAGGGGTCTATCGTATCCAAATTAAATTAGATTAAATTGTATTTTATACAATTATAACATCATGTATTTAAACGAAAATAAATTAATAATATATTTAAATAAAGATTTCAGTGGTTTAGATGTGTTTTTGGGTTGTTTCTTAAGATTTATTTCAAAAATAGCTAAAGAAAATAAATAGTAAGTCGATACATTTTATGACTTTGAGAGAACTAATTGGTTTTCCGAGACGTCGGAAACCGCCCTTAACGGAAAATCAATGGGAGAAACACCATGAGTATGACAGTAAACACTAACGTATCAGCGATGACAGCACAGCGTCACTTAGGCAACGCAGCAAGTGACATTAATACATCGATGGAACGTCTATCATCTGGTTACAAAATCAATAGCGCTAAAGATGATGCAGCGGGTCTGCAAATCTCTAACCGCTTAAATGTTCAAAGCCGCGGCTTGGATGTGGCAGTACGAAATGCTAACGACGGTATTTCTATTGCACAGACAGCTGAAGGTGCGATGAAAGAAACCACTAACATCCTGCAACGTATGCGTGATCTATCTTTGCAATCTGCTAACGGCTCGAACAGTAAAGACGACCGAGTAGCGATTCAGGAAGAAATCACCGCATTGGATGACGAACTTAACCGTATTGCTGAAACCACATCATTCGGTGGTAACAAGCTTCTAAACGGTACCTTTGGCAACGCTTCGTTCCAAATCGGTGCAGACAGTGGTGAAGCTGTAATGCTGGGTCTTAAGAGCATGCGTTCTGACACAACTAGCATGGGTGGTCAAAGCTACCAAGCAGCAAATGCCAAAGGTGCTGATTGGACAGTAGACGCGGCCGCTGCAGACTTAACCATCGCATTCACCGACAAAGATGGTGCGGCTCAGAACCTCACCATTACCGCGAAGACAGGTGATGATATTGAAGAAGTAGCGACGTTCATCAACGGTCAGACTGATGCAGTAAAAGCGTCGGTAGGTGATGACGGAGTGCTTCAAGTCTTTGCAGACAACAACAAAGTAGACGGTGCAGTTACGTTTGGCGGAGCGCTTGGTGGTGAATTAGCCATGGGAGCTGCTCAGGCAACAACAGTTAGTGACATCGACGTAACAACGGTATCTGGTTCTCAGCAATCGGTAGCGGTAGTCGACGCAGCGCTTCAATATGTTGATAGCCACCGAGCTGAGTTGGGTGCATTCCAGAACCGATTCGACCACGCTATCAGCAACTTGGATAACATCAACGAGAACGTGAACGCGTCTCAAAGCCGAATCAAAGACACAGACTTTGCGAAAGAAACAACAGCAATGACTAAGTCTCAGATTCTGCAACAAGCATCAACCTCGGTACTTGCTCAAGCAAAGCAATCTCCAAATTCAGCGTTAATGCTGTTGGGCTAGTACTCGAAGTTTAAGGGCGGTCTAGGTGGTTGATTGTGTTGCAACCACCTGGCACACCACAGGGATAACGACGGTTTACCGTTACTGATTTAAATCGTCAATCCCGTGCCCAAGCAACAGTTTTGCTTAAAGTGGTTTTTCAACGGACTCAAAGATTTTCAGGAGCTTTCAGTGGCATTAACGGTTAACACCAACGTATCTGCAATGGCAACCAGACACCAACTAAAAGGTGTTATGAGCGATGCAAATACATCACTGGAACGCTTATCTTCAGGTACGAGAATCAACACAGCAAAAGATGACGCAGCTGGTCTGCAGATCTCAAATAGACTCCATGTACAAACTCGCGGGATAGATGTAGCAATTCGCAATGCAAATGATGGGTTGTCCATCGTAGAAACGGCTGAAGGTTCGTTAGACGAAGCAACCAATATCATGTTGAGAATGCGGGATTTATCCATTCAATCTGCCAACGGAAATAACAGCGATGACGATCGTCAGGCACTGCAATACGAAGTGTCCTCTCTCAATGACGAACTTAATCGAATTGCTGAAACGACCAGCTTTGGTGGTGAGAAACTGATTAACGGAACATATGGAACCAAATCGTTTCATATCGGACCTAACACTGACGCCATTATGGTATCACTGACGGACATGCGCACAGATAGTGAGCGTATGGGAGGAGACAGCTACGAAGCACAAAATGGAAAAGACAGCGACTGGATAGTTACCGACTCAAGCAACGAATTAAATATCCAGTTTCAGGATGTCGCAAACCAACCCGTTAATTTGCAAATTGTGGCTAAATCCGGTGACAACATCGAAGAGTTAGCGACATACATTAACGGACAAACGAACGAGATCAGTGCTTCAGTCAATGAAAATGGGCAACTACAACTGTTTGCACCTAATCATGATGTAAAATCTGATCTTACGTTTGGTGGCAGTCTTGCCTCAGAACTTGCACTATCGAAACAGGGTCAACTTACCGTCGATACTCTCAACATCAGTACGGTAGGCGGCGCACAGCAAGCAATTGCGGTGCTCGATGCGTCATTGACCTATGTCGATAGCCAGCGTGGCCAGCTGGGAGCAATTCATAATCGATTCGAAAGTGGTATCTCTAACCTAGGAAACATGAGCATTAATGTGAATGACTCCAAGGGTCAACTTAGAGATGCCGATTTCGCGAAAGAAGCCACTAGCCTGACAAAGTCGAAAATTTTGCAACAAGCTTCAAACGCGATCATCGCGCAAGCTAATCAAATGCCTTCAGCGGCGACAAACCTACTGCACTAATCAACAAACCTACTGCACCAACAAAACAACCAGCAGCATCAATTTTAAATTCAAGCCTAAAGCGCAACCATCTCAAATGTGTCGAGTTTCGTTCTTCTTCTTTCCATCCTTCTTAACTCAGTATTGCTAGAACCCCTAACCCTCTTATCTTTACAGGGGCTAGATAGAGCGAACCAGCACTTCTCCCGTAGACGCTCTCTGAGGCTTCTAGTGAATCGAAACGTATTTTCTACATAACACTAGTGCTTAAGATGTAATTCACCCTATAGCAAGCTTTGTAGGCGCTTTTTGAAGATTCTAAGAATACTAACGCTTGGCGTCTTTGTTACTGTCGAAATCTTTTCATTACGACATTGTGAGCTCTTAGTGAAATGACCAGTAATGCTAACTTACTGATCATCATGCGGTTATTCGGTTCCCTGCACTTTACCCCATAAAAAACATAAAAAAAAATGTGTTTTTCTCTAAAGAACTTAATGGATCCGCCGTTAAAAGGAATGCGAGAAATGAGATGGTTTAGCGAGGTGAGAGACGCGACGCCATCATCCTTAATGTCAAAGGAGATCTAATATGACAATATCAGTAAACACTAATGTGTCTGCTATGACGGCTCAGCGTAACCTGAATAACGCTGCTTCCGACATGAACAGATCAATGGAGCGTTTATCATCGGGATACCGTGTAAATAGCGCGAGAGATGATGCCGCTGGGTTACAAATATCGAATCGATTGGATTCACAAAGTCGCGGTTTAGACGTGGCAGTGCGAAATGCAAACGACGGGATATCGATAGCTCAAACGGCGGAAGGGGCGATGAAGGAAAGTACTAACATCCTTCAACGCATGAGAGACCTTGCACTTCAATCGTCTAACGGTTCCAACAGCCGCTCAGAGCGGATTGCGATTCAGGAAGAAGTGGGTGCTCTAAACGATGAGTTAAATCGTATTGCAGAAACGACTTCATTTGGTGGCAATAAGTTGCTGAACGGTACATATGGTACTCAATCTTTTCAGATAGGTGCCAGTTCCGGTGAAGCTGTATTGTTGAAAATGGGTAATGTCCGTTCCGACCATGAAAGTATGGCAGGAAAAAACTACACAGCTGCGAATGCGAAAGACGGCAACTGGGTAGTAGACAGCGGAGCTACTGACATGACCTTTGCGTTTACGGACACAGAGGGTAACGCGCAAAACATCACTATCAACGCTTTGGCCGGTGACGATATTGAAGAAGTTGCAACTTACATTAATGGTCAGCAGGATTACCTAAAAGCTTACGTAGGCGACGATGGTGAGTTGGGTGTGTTTGCCCACAACCAAAAAATAGATGGCGATGTGACGTTCAGCGGCGGGTTAGCTGGAGAACTGAGCATGGGAGCAAGCGCTGATGTTGCGGTTAATGATATTGACGTAACAACGGTTGCTGGTTCTCAACAAGCCGTGGCCGTCATTGACGGTGCACTAACAAGTGTCGACAGTAAGCGCGCAGAGCTTGGTGCATTCCAAAGCCGATTTGATCATGCTATCAGTAACTTGGATAGCATTAACGAAAACGTGAACGCATCGATGAGTCGCATACGCGACACTGATTTTGCAAAAGAGACCACTCAATTGACGAAGTCTCAGATCCTTGAGCAGGCGAGTACATCTATCCTCGCTCAGGCAAAACAGTCACCATCCGCGGCACTGAGTTTGTTAGGTTAAATCTGGTATACTTCTGTGTAAGAAGCGTGCATAAGGGCAACCTTTTGTAAGCTATCAAGGTGGAGGTGAGATCGTTATGGACATATCATCCTACACATCGATTTCCCAGCCTTCTTATGGTAGTGGCACAAAGATTGCTTCTACAGCTGAGGATGTATCCAGTGCTAATGCGCTAAAAAGAGCAGAGAATGAGGATCCGAAAGAAGCGATTCAAAACGATTCCGCACAATCATTCGCTGAAGAGCGTACTAAGATTAATGCAGATGAGTTAGAAAAGCGGATTGATGAAGTAAATGATTTTATTTCTTCACTCAATAAAGGATTGTCGTTCAAATTCGATGACGAGTCTGGGAGACGAGTTGTCACTGTATTCGATGCGGATACTGGTGATATCATCAAACAGATACCGAGCGAAGAAATGCTCGAAATATTAAGGCGCCTAGCCGCCAATTCCTCCGGGTTAATCGTGGAAAAGGTGTAATAGGTTTGAAGGTGAGAGAATGAGTGTAAACCCAATGGGTGGAATGTCTGGTATGGACATCAACTCTATGGTGAGCAAAATTGTGGATTCGGAGCGGCTTCCAAAGCAGCAACGGATCGATAATGAGCGCACCAAAGTTGAGACCAATATCAGCGCCTATGGTCGACTCAGGGAATCACTGGATTCTATGAAAGCACTGATGGCTCAGTTTCGTCAGGATAAGGCTTTCGCCGTACGTTCGGTGGAGTCATCCGATGAAGAAGTAGTTTCAGCTACAGCCACAACGGACGCAATCGCAGGCAGATATGCCGTCGATGTGGTGCAGCTTGCTCAGAACCATAAGTTGGGTTCTAACATTGTGGGTGAGAAAACTCGCTATGGGGCTGGTGAGCTGCAGATCCGTTTAGGAAACAGGGATTTTACTGTTGAAGTAAAACAAAATGCCAAGCTCATTGATGTTGTTAAAGGCATCAATGCAGCTACCGGCAATCCTGGTGTTCGCGCTGCCATCATCAACGATGTTGATGGTCAGCGCATTATTTTAGCTTCAGAAAAAACGGGTGTAGAAAACCAAATCTATGTTTCAGCTAACTCTGCTGACCCAAACAACCCCTTGGAAGCGCTTGAATACAAAACGCTAGAAGACAGGATGAAAGACCTGGAAGAAGCGCAAGCGGCACTCCTCAAATTACAAACTTCGCCAGTTTTAACTGCAGATGGGCAAGATGTTGCCGTTCTGGAGAACAAATATTCACCAAAGGAAATCGAAGAAGCCCTCGAAGGCAAACCGATCAATCCCGACGGTGTACTGCCTGTCTATGTCGTCAACCTACCGGGAATCGAAGAGCCGGTCATCATTGATGGCGTAGAGCAAAAGCCGCCTAAGCCGGAAGACACTATTCCCGGCTTCTCTGAAGCGGCGTCAGGAACACTACTTAGCTCTTACGAGCCAGGAACAGACGGGCTGGATGACAAAGCACGAGAGAAGTCGTCCGATATTCCTGGTTGGTCGCCAACGGCGTCAGGGACACTGACGGACTCCTATGTCACGGTTAAAGAACGTGACGCCATGTTGATGGAAAATGCGAAAGCTCAGCATGATAAAGACATTAAAGATGCACTAGCAAGAATTGAAGCTGCCCAAAAAGCGTTTGATGGCTACGGTGGTATGAATGAATTGCAAGAGGGTCAAGATTCTCTCGTAATCTTGGATGGCATTGCGCAAGTCAGTAGCGATAATAATGTTATTGAGAACGCGATTGATGGCGTAGATCTGACGCTAAAAGGCGTGTCAGACTCCAAGAAACAAACTGAAATCGGAATAGACTACGACAGAGAACGCGTTAGAAACGACATCCTGACATTTGTTGATTCATACAATCAGTTCTATAAGCTCAGTAAAGAACTTTCGGGGGCAGACCCCGCCTCTGGTGTCGCTGGTCCTCTTTCTGGTGACAGTATTGTCCGTGGTGCAGAGTCGCGCTTAAAAACAGTGTTTACCACTGCGATCAAAGACGCACCAGAAGACATACGAACCCTAACAGAGTTTGGCATCACAACAACGCGTCAAGGTACACTTGAAGTTAACTACGACATGCTTGATCGCCAACTCAATAAAAACTTTACTAAGCTTGGAGAGTTTTTTGGTGGGAATGATGGCTTTGCAAAAAAAGTAGAAGACGCCATACATTCGATGACGGGTGTCACTGGTTCTATAAGTACTCGAGAGAAGAGCTTGTATGAGCAGAACTACCGTCTAAACGATCAGCAAGTTAATTTAGATCGCCGAATGGACAGCCTTGAACAAAGAACACATGATAAGTTTTCTGCTATGCAGGAAGCCACGAGTAAGATGCAGGCACAACTTTCTGGCATGATGAATGCATTTGGTTAATGTATGTCCAATATATTGACAGACCTAAGCGATCTGGATCAGCAGCTTCTATCTTTTTTGGAAAAAGATGAAATAATTGCTGAAGAAATTGTTGCTGTGGTCGATAAAAGAGAACAGTTGTTGCAAAGTGCTTTGCAAGAGTTTGAAAAATCGCCTGACCTCGTCAATAAAGAAGAGTGGCAACAAGCAGTGGAAAGAACACAGAAAATTGTGTTACTGATGCAGGCGAATACCAATAAAATTGCTGATCACTTGAAAAAGTACCGACACGGAAACAAGTCTGTTCAGCTTTATAAGAAGTTTCTATAAGAGAGGATTACCATGCGAGGTTCTTTACAGGCTTACAAAAAGGTTTCAGTAGACAGTCAACTGTCTGCGGCCTCTCCGCATAAGATTATTCAGATGCTGATGGCTGGTGCAATTGAGCGCCTGATTCAAGGTAAGGCTGCAATGCAGCAGGGAAATATAGCAACAAAAGGTGAGCGTTTAGGTAAAGCGCTGGACATTGTTATCGCATTAAGATCTTGCTTGTCTATGGATGACGGTGGTGATATTGCTAAAAACCTAGATCAGCTTTACGAGTTCATGATTACGCAAATCACTGTGGCGAATCAGAGTAATGAACCAAAGCCGATCGACGACGTGGTTGATATCATTCGTGAGATCAAATCAGCGTGGGATCAGATTCCAGCAGAGTTTCATAACTTAACCTCAGCAGAATTAGGTCAGTAATCACGGATTTAAGATGTTTTAGAACAAAACTCACATCCGCAAAGTGCTTGGTTGCCTTATTTTTTTTATCGCATAGAATAGAGTCATTATTAGAGCCTACTCTTTTAATGGCTTTTTTGTTTTTGCTGCGCTCTTAATGCCCATAATTTTGCACACTTAATTCGTAAATGAAACAAAGTTGCAGGGCTTAGGTCTGTACGATAATGATTAAAATCTAAAGGCAAACACTTATTTCTATGCAAGGCTTGGCACAATTGTTGGTTATTGAAGATGATCAGCAGGTTAAACATAATTTAAGCATAATTCTTGAGTTCATCGGTGAGCACTGTGAAGTTATCAGTACCGATGAAATCGACAGCATTGATTGGACCGCGACATGGGCTGGATGCATTTTAGGCTCCATAAACCATAAATCGCAGACAGCACCTCTTACCAAGATACTGAAACAATCCAACCATATTCCACTTCTAATATTAAGCAGTAACACCATTTCTGTTGACGATTTTCCACATTATGTTGGTGAGCTTGAACAGCCTTTGAATTACCCTCAGCTCAGTGATGCGTTGCGTCACTGCCAAGAATTTCTAGGGCGCAAAGGGGGACCGCTCCCGTCTGCCAGCCGTAAAAATACGCTTTTCAGAAGTTTGGTTGGTCAAAGTCAAGGTATACGAGATGTACGCCATTTGATTGAACAAGTGTCTGCAACCGAAGCCAATGTTCTTATTCTTGGCGAATCTGGTACGGGTAAAGAAGTGGTGGCGAGAAACATCCACTATCACTCGCCGCGTCGAAATGGCCCATTTGTTCCTATTAACTGTGGCGCAATTCCACCTGAACTTTTGGAAAGTGAACTGTTTGGTCATGAGAAAGGCGCGTTTACGGGGGCAATCACTGCACGTAAAGGGCGTTTTGAGCTAGCCGAGGGCGGCACACTTTTCCTTGATGAAATTGGCGACATGCCAATGCCAATGCAGGTGAAATTGTTAAGAGTACTTCAAGAGCGCAATTTCGAGCGAGTTGGCGGTAACAATACAATCAAAGCGGATGTTCGAGTTGTTGCGGCGACGCACCGCAATCTTGAAAAAATGATTGAAGCTGAAAAGTTCCGTGAAGACTTGTTCTATCGTTTGAATGTTTTTCCTATCGATATGCCTGCTCTGAAGGATCGCAAAGAAGACATTCCACTGCTGTTAAAGGAATTGCTAACCAGAATGGAAGCGGAAGGTGGCATGCCGATATGCTTCACTCCACGAGCTATTAACTCAATGATGGAACATGATTGGCCTGGTAACGTCCGTGAGCTTGCTAATCTCGTTGAGCGTATGGTTATTCTTTTTCCAAACAGCTTGGTGGACGTTAATCATCTGCCCACCAAATATCGCTACAGTGACATTCCAGAGTTTCAACCGGAGAATCTTGGTTCAAGCCAATCCATTGAAGAACAGGAGCGTGATGCACTTTCTGACATCTTTTCGGAAGATTTCAATTTTGAAGAAAGCGCGCTCGATATGGAAGAAAACGCCAACAGTCCTCAGGAATTACCCCCAGAAGGCGTTAACTTGAAAGAGCTTTTGGCAGACGTTGAAGTGAATATGATCAGCCAAGCGCTAGAAGCTCAAGGTGGTGTTGTTGCACGAGCTGCGGACATGTTAGGAATGCGCCGTACAACCCTTGTTGAGAAAATGCGTAAGTATAATCTCAACCGATGAGCGCACTTTTGTCAATCAATTGACACTGACAATATAATTTAACTTTTTGATTTTTAACGATAAATAGCCTGGCATGCATTATGCATTACAGGCTATTGTTGTTTTTAGTCGGAAACCTGTCATGACACCATCAGAAATTCAAGAAAGTACCTCAGCGCTAGGATCCTTAGAAGATCAGGTTGCGCGTTACAAACAAGTTTTGGATGTGATGCCAGCTGGGGTTATTTTGCTTGATACTCAAGGTAGTGTTTATGAAGCGAACCCTGAAGCAGAAAAATTGCTTGAAGTTCCTCTGGTTGGTCAGAAGTGGTTTGAAGTTATTCAAGCCGCATTCGCACCTCGAGAAGATGATGGACATGAAATTTCGCTCCGAAATGGACGTAAGGTACGTCTCGCTATTTCAGCGTCTCAGACTGGGCAGCTAATATTGATCACGGACTTAACCGAAACTCGGCTATTACAAGCTCGTGTTGGTGATTTACAGCGGTTGTCTTCTTTAGGGCGAATGGTCGCATCTCTAGCGCACCAAGTACGCACGCCCCTTTCTAGCGCCATGCTTTATGCTTCCAATTTAGGTGCGCCAAATCTACCGGCTCCCACGCGTGAACGCTTTCAAACCAAATTGGTCGACCGATTACACGATCTCGAAAAGCAAGTGAACGACATGCTGTTGTTTGCCAAAGGTGGAGACAACAAGGTCGTTAAGCCATTTACAGCCGAAGACTTGCGCACCGAATTTCAACCCATGGTGGAAACAGCAATCAAAACCAGTTCGATTGATTATCATCTCGAATTGGAAAACCCTGATGCAATGTTGATGGGTAACGCAAATGCAGTGGCTTCGGCGCTCAGTAATCTTGTGATCAATGCAATCCAAATTTCAGGAAAAGGGGCACAAATAGATGTCTATTTCCGAGTAGTAAATAACGAACTAAAAATTTCGATTCAGGATAGTGGCCCTGGTGTCCCACCTGAATTACAGCAAAAAATTATGGAACCTTTCTTTACCACCCGATCTCAAGGTACGGGGTTAGGGCTCGCCGTTGTTCAAATGGTTTGCCGCGCCCACGAAGGAAGGTTAGAACTGATTTCAGAGCCGGGAGACGGTGCTTGTTTCACTGTCTGTCTGCCCCTTGCAACGACAAACTCTGGAGAAGAATGATGGCTCAAAGCAAAGTATTAATAGTTGAAGATGATGAAGGTCTACGTGAAGCTCTTGTCGACACCCTTGCTTTAGCAGGTTACGAGTGGGTAGAAGCAGATTGCGCTGAACAAGCTTTGATTATTCTGAAGTCAGAAGAAGTCGATATCGTTATTTCAGATGTTCAAATGGCGGGAATGGGTGGGCTTGCGCTACTGAGGAACATTAAACAGCATTGGCCGAACCTACCTGTATTATTGATGACGGCGTACGCCAATATTGAAGATGCAGTTGCGGCCATGAAAGAAGGGGCCATTGACTACATGGCTAAACCATTTGCGCCAGAAGTGTTGCTCAACATGGTTAGCCGTTACGCCCCAGTAAAAAGTGATGATGAAGGTGATGCTGTCGTTGCTGATGAGAAGAGCCTAAAATTGCTTGCCCTTGCGGATAAGGTAGCGAGAACAGACGCAAACGTCATGGTGCTCGGACCAAGTGGTTCAGGTAAAGAAGTGATGTCTCGATACATACACAATGCATCCCAGCGAAGTGATGGTCCTTTTGTTGCTATCAACTGTGCCGCTATTCCCGATAACATGCTGGAAGCCACACTGTTTGGGTATGAGAAAGGGGCGTTTACCGGTGCCGTTCAGGCGTGCCCAGGGAAATTTGAACAGGCGCAAGGCGGCACCATTTTGCTAGATGAAATCAGTGAAATGGACTTGAATCTGCAAGCTAAACTGCTCCGTGTTTTACAGGAACGCGAGGTTGAGCGTTTAGGTAGCCGTAAAAGTATTAAACTGGATGTGCGTGTGTTAGCAACCAGTAACCGTGATTTGAAACAATACGTTGCTCAAGGCAATTTCCGAGAAGATTTGTATTACCGCTTGAATGTATTCCCAATTGCTTGGCCACCACTATGCCAGCGTCAGGGGGATATTGAGCCGCTCGCCAAACATTTGGCGGAGCGCCATTGTAAAAAATTAGGCATGCCGGTTCCTAACGTTTCTGCTACTGCGTTGCAAAAATTAGTTTCATACCCTTGGCCTGGTAACGTTCGTGAGCTCGATAACGTTATCCAGCGAGCGTTAATATTAAGCGAACAAGGTGATATCGGGTCCGACCATATCCTACTTGAAGGTGTCGATTGGGAAGATGCGAATAGCTTACAAGCCGTTGTTGAATCGGGTGATGTGGCCATACCTTCCGTTAAACCTATTGCTGAACCCGATAATGAGATCACAAAAACAATGGGAGCTTCTGCTGATGGTCTAGGTTCTGAGCTAAGAGAGCAGGAATACGCTATTATTTTGGATACTTTGGCAGAATGTAACGGGCGCAGAAAAGAAATGGCAGAAAAGCTAGGTATCAGCCCAAGAACCTTGCGCTACAAGTTAGCAAAAATGCGTGATTCAGGTATTGATATCCCTAACTGATAAGCGTCATACTTGCGCCACTGGTTAGTGGCATATTAATTGCAGCGTCAAAGAATAGAATGCAGTAACAAGTCAGAATATTGACGACAGAGGTGAACAATGAAAATTGGTGGAATGAATCAGGAAATGCAAGCGATGATGCTTGAAGCGACAAACTCCACTAAACCCGCTACAGGACAGCAGGTTTCCTCTGATTTTGGTGCGCTATTGGATAACGCCATAAACAACGTTAATGCGCTACAGAAGCAATCCGGAGAGCTAGCAACTCGATTTGACCAAGGCGACCCTAACGTATCGTTGTCTGATGTGATGATTGCTCGAAACAAATCTAGTGTGGCTTTTGACGCGACGATTCAAGTAAGAAATAAACTGGTAGAAGCTTATAAAGAGCTGATGAACATGCCAGTATAAAACAGGTAGTGACAAGTGGCTGAAGACAAATCAACAGATCTCGCGGTATCCGATGGTGGTGCAGTAGCAGTAGGAAGTGACCTGGATAACGAGAGTCAAAACCTAGACTTAGATGAGCAAAGCTCCTCGAAGTTTGACATGTCAATGGGTGATCTAGACCTATTGCGTCAGGTGGTTTTGGTTGTTGCTATTTCAATATGTGTAGCGCTTATCGTCATGGTGTTCTTTTGGGTGCGTGAACCTGAGTTACGTCCGCTAGGAACATATGAGACAGAAGAACTGATCCCCGTTCTTGACTACCTTGACCAACAGAAAATTGACTATAACCTCGAAGGGAATACGATTCGTGTTCCAGTGAGCGAATACAGCAACATCAAACTCAACATGACCCGAGCGGGCTTGAATCAACCGGATCCAGCGGGTGATGACATTCTTCTGCAGGATATGGGGTTTGGTGTTTCCCAGCGTTTAGAGCAAGAGCGCTTAAAACTCAGCCGCGAAAGACAACTTGGTAAAGCTATCGAGCAAATGCGACAAGTTCGTAAAGCACAAGTTTTACTTGCCCTACCTAAACAAAGTGTCTTTGTTCGCCATAATCAAGAAGCGTCAGCAACCGTATTTTTGACACTTGGTTCCACTAACTCTCTTAAGCAAGAAGAAGTGGATTCCATTGTCGATATGGTATCCAGCGCCGTACCTGGCATGAAGCCGACAAGAGTAACCGTAACCGATCAGCATGGTCGGTTGCTCAGCTCGGGGTCGCAAGACCCAATGGCAACAGCTCGCCGAAAAGAACATGAGCTAGAACGCAAGCAAGAGCAGGCTTTACGAGAAAAAATCGATTCTGTTCTTATCCCTATATTGGGTCTCGGGAACTACACCTCTCAAGTAGACATTGAGCTCGACTTTAGTGCTGTGGAGCAAACTCGCAAACGATTTGATCCCAATACACCTTCTACACGCAGCGAATATACGTTAGAAGATTACAACAACGGAAATGTGGTTGCTGGTGTACCTGGTGCGCTTTCAAACCAGCCGCCTGCGGACGCGTCCATCCCTCAAGATGTGAAACAGATGAAAGATGGCTCGTTACTTGGGCAAGGTTCTGTTCACAAAGAAGCCACTCGAAATTTTGAGTTAGATACCACTATTAGTCATGAGCGTAGGCAAACAGGTACCGTAAACCGCCAAACGGTGTCGGTGGCTATCCGTCATAAACCGAGCGTTAATGCGGAAACGGGTGATGTGACCTACCAGCCGTTGGCTCAAGCAGAGATTGATGCCATTCGAAGTGTGCTGATCGGCGCAGTTGGGTTTAATGAAACACGCGGTGATTTGCTGAACGTTCTGAGTGTCAAGTTTGCAGAACCAGAAACCGAAGTCATGCTGGATGTGCCAATCTGGGAACACCCGAATTTCAACGACTGGATTCGTTGGTTGGCAAGTGCGCTGGTTATCATCGCAATCATCTTGATTTTGGTTCGCCCAGCGATGAAGAAACTTATCAACCCTCATTCGGATGATGACGAGGATTCAGAATTTGGTGCCGATGGACTTCCACTGTCGGCGGATGGCGATACCAGCTTGATTGGTAGCGACATCGATGCAGGTGACTCGTTTGAGTTTGGCTCGGGTATTGATTTACCTAACCTGCACAAAGATGAAGATGTATTAAAAGCGGTTCGTGCACTGGTTGCAAACGAACCAGAGCTCGCAGCACAAGTAGTGAAGAATTGGGTGTCAGAAGATGGCTAACGACGTTGCAAAAACAGATGATGGCGGTGAAAAAGGCTCGGAAATCGATATTGAGTCGATTCCTGGAGAGGAACGTGCCGCGATATTGCTTTTGAGCCTAAATGAATCGGATGCCGCAGGCATTATTCGTCACCTAGAACCCAAGCAGGTTCAAAGAGTGGGTAGTGCTATGGCGAGGGCAGCCGACCTAAACTCAGATAAAGTTAGCGTTGTGCATCGTGCGTTTCTGGAAGATATTCAGAAATACACCAACATAGGTATGGGCAGTGAAGACTTTATGCGAAATGCTTTGGTTGCTGCTCTAGGTGAAGATAAAGCGAACAACCTCGTTGACCAAATATTGTTAGGTACTGGCTCGAAAGGCTTGGATTCCCTTAAATGGATGGACCCTCGTCAAGTTGCCAGCATCATAGTGAACGAGCACCCGCAAATTCAAACTATCGTACTTTCTTATCTCGAAGCCGACCAATCCGCAGAGATCCTGTCGCAGTTTGCCGAGCGTGATCGTCTCGACTTGGTTATGCGTATCGCCAACTTAGAAGAAGTTCAGCCTTCTGCATTGGCAGAGCTAAACGAAATCATGGAGAAACAGTTCGCGGGTCAAGCCGGTGCGCAAGCTGCCAAGATTGGTGGTACTAAGGCTGCCGCTGAGATCATGAACTTCATGGATAACAGTGTCGAAGGCATCTTGATGGACCAAATCCGTGAACAAGATGAAGACATGGCGACTCAGATTCAAGATCTGATGTTCGTGTTCGAAAACTTGATGGAAGTGGACGACGCAGGTATTCAAAAATTGCTGCGTGATATTCCACAAGATGTATTACAACGAGCGCTCAAAGGTGCCGACGATGGTCTTCGCGAGAAAGTATTCAAGAACATGTCAAAGCGTGCAGCCGATATGATGCGCGACGACATGGAAGCGATGGCTCCGGTAAAAGTTTCCGATGTGGAAGCTGCTCAAAAAGAAATTCTGGCGATTGCCCGACGTCTTGCCGACAATGGCGAGCTCATGCTGGGTGGTGGTGCAGACGAATTCCTATAACCCCACGCGCTCCATTAGTGAGCGCAGCTTGAACAATTCAAAATAGGTAGAGTGATGTCATTAGAACGTAAACGCGGCTTTCTACGACCGGATGAAGATGACATAGCCGAAAAAGCAGAAGCGTGGGGGTTACCTGACTATACAGGTGACGCCAATGCTAACGCCAAAGATACCGCCCTCAAATACGATCCTTCTTGGGTACCCAACTTTGACACGCCCGAAGCTGAAGAGCCTGTAGAACTGACCGAAGAACAAATAGAAGAAATAAAGCAAGCCGCCTATCAAGAGGGCATGGCGTTAGGTCAAGAGAAAGGGTACCAAGACGGATTTGAAAAAGGCAAAGAAGAAGGGTTTACCGCAGGTCATCAAGAGGGTACAGAGCAAGGTAAGCAAGAAGGGCTTGAAGCTGGTCAAACTTACATTGAAGAACAAGTAAATCACTTTATGACGTTGGCAAGCCAATTTGCTCAACCTCTTGAATTAATGAATGCTCAGGTTGAAAAGCAACTGGTGGATATGGTTCTCACCATGGTTAAAGAGGTGGTTCACGTAGAAGTGCAGATGAACCCGCAAGTGATACTGGATACTGTCCGCCAAAGTGTTGAAGCTCTGCCTATTGCTGGTCATGCCATCACAATAAAACTCAATCCCGAAGATTTGGCCATCGTTCTATCGTCTTACGGCGAGGAAGAACTTGAAAATCGTAGCTGGACGTTATCCAGTGAGCCGTCTCTGAATCGAGGAGATGTGCATATTGAGGCCGGCGAATCGAGTGTGAGCTTTAAAATGGAAGAACGAATCCGCTCAGTCATTCAATCCTTCTGTGGTTCAAATCGGCATCAGGAGCAAGTGTAATGCTGGCTCTTGAAGAAAGACTTTCCAATTATAAAACCCAAGGTTTAACCACGAAAGCCATTGCTTCCGGCAAGTTAGTTCGCGTGGTGGGCTTAACGCTTGAGGCGACAGGGTGTAAAGCCCCTATCGGTAGCCTTTGTAAGGTTGAAACACTCAGCGGAGAAATGGAAGCTGAAGTGGTTGGGTTTTCAGGGGAAAGCCTTTATTTAATGCCGAGTGAACAAATTACAGGTGTTTTACCAGGCGCAAAAGTAACACCAATTACCACTGACAGCGGTTTGTCGGTTGGAATGGAGTTACTTGGCCGGGTCATTGATGGTGTGGGCAATCCGCTGGATGGTCTTGGTGATATCTATACAGAGAAAAAAGCTTCATGCAACGGTCAACCCATAAATCCATTGGCAAGAAAGCCCATTTCAGAACCGCTGGATGTGGGGTTGAAAGCGGTAAATGGATTACTAACGGTAGGTAAAGGTCAACGTATTGGTCTCTTTGCTGGCTCCGGTGTCGGTAAGTCGGTCACTCTCGGCATGATGACGAGAGGCACAACCGCGCAAGTGGTGGTAGTAGGGCTGATTGGTGAGCGTGGGCGCGAAGTAAAAGAATTCATTGAAGAGATCTTAGGAAAAGAAGGTCGCCAGCGTTCGGTCGTTGTTGCTGCTCCTGCCGATTCTTCACCTCTTATGCGTTTGAAAGGGTGTCAGACAGCGTTGACCATTGCGGAATACTTTCGTGACCAAGGGTTAGATGTACTTCTTCTTATGGACTCATTAACGCGTTTTGCTCAAGCACAACGTGAAATTGCCCTTTCGGTAGGAGAGCCGCCGGCCACTAAAGGTTATCCGCCATCGGTGTTTGCCAAGTTACCAGCATTGGTTGAGCGAGCGGGTAACGGTGATGATAATCAGGGGTCGATTACTGCCTTCTTTACCGTGTTAACAGAAGGGGATGATTTACAAGACCCCATCGCCGATGCCTCGCGGGCTATTTTGGATGGTCACATCGTGTTGTCACGCGAGTTGGCTGATGCTGGTCATTATCCTGCGATTGACGTCGAGAAATCCGTCAGCCGTGTTATGCCTCAAATCACAACAGATGAACACATGATGATGGCGAAAGCCGTACGTCAGGTGCTTTCAGTTTGTCGTAAAAACCAAGATCTTGTTTCTATTGGTGCATACAAACCAGGAACAGACCCAGCGATTGATACCGCTTTTACTCTCAAACCTAAATTGGATGAGTACGCGCAGCAGGGTATGGGAGAAGCGGTCCCATATGAAATGTGTGTGAATATGCTTCGCAGTATATTGCAGCCATCTTAAGAGAGGAATAAGTGAATAATGCTCTAGAGTTTTTACTTGAACAGGCGAAAGATAAAGAATCTCAGTCCGTGCTGGCTCTCAATAAGTCGAGAGCAGAGCTTGAAGATTACTACCGTCAAGTCGAGCAAATAGAAAAATACAGATTGGATTATTGCAATCAACTGGTAGAGCGTGGAAAAGGTGGGCTTACTGCGAGTGAGTATGGACACTTAAATCGATTCTTAACTCAGCTAGATGAAACCTTAGCTAAGCAAAAAGCTGCCGAAGAACACTTTGTTTCACAGGTCAATAATTGTGAAGAACACTGGTTGGAGACTCGTAAAACCCGTCGTTCTTATGAGTGGATGATTGAAAAGAAAGCAAAGGATAAGCGCATTCAGCAAGAAAAAGTAGAGCAAAGACAAATGGATGAGTTTTCTACTTTGCAATTTGCTCGCAGAAAAAGTTCTTTTTAGTCTAGTAACTAGAGTATATGAATTCAAATTGGCTCATTTTTTGCAAACTTTCTGACTTATATAAACTGAATTGAATCGCCGAAAGTCGACTGTTAATCGTGACGCTGTTGGTCACTCGAGTGAACCAACGCATAGAGAGTGTGTTTATGAGCCAAAATCCTCTGTCAGTGAACGAATCCGGAAGCAAGTCCTATTTGCTGGGAAAATCCAACCAATCTACTGATTCTGCAAAAGAAAGTGAATCGGGAGGGTTTCTTAACGCGCTAAAATCTGTCTTTTCCTCTGAGCCCACAGAATCAAGTAAAAAAATCAAAGTAGATGGTTCAGAAGAATCTAGCAAAACAAAGGGTGAGCTAGGTTCCGAGGATGTGGAAGGCAAAGGTTCTGAATCGTCAAAGGTTGCCGCCGCGGCAGCTGTATCGACAGATGAAGCCGATGGAGAAGAATCTGTCGACAAGCTTCTATCCAATTCTGACGAAAGCTCAGACGTAGCTGGCGATATAAAAAATGCTAAAAAACAAAACGTTGACCAGACTATGACTGAGGGGAATGACTTGCTTGGTCGGCTCGACGATTCAAATAAAGCCTTAAAAACAAAAGACACTCCAACAGATGTTAATTCAGCTGAAAACATCGATTCCAATGGCAACAAGTTGCCACAAGATTCTGCGGTTGTTGCAGGGGCGACAGGTCAGCCATTAAAAGAAAAGGCTGTTTCTGAACAAGATATAGCAGACGCAAAATCCAAATACCTTCAACAGTCCAATGTCGACGCTTCTAACGGAATGGGTGCGGCTGCTGTTGATAAAGCTTCAGCAGAAACGAGTAAGCTTTCGTCTTCGCAAGTGACAGATGAAACAAGCAGTGATTTTGTGAAAGGCGCGGTCGCCGTTTCAGGAGGCATGATTGCTGCCAACCAAGGTCAAATCGCACAAACATCAGTTGGAGCAGTGTCAAACCTCTCTGTTGATGGAGTACAAATTGGAGCCGAGTCACTGCAGAAGACTGGGCAAGCTGGAATAGCCCAAGGCACTTCCGAGCTAAGTGGTGAAGGTGCGCTGCTTGCAGGTGCAGCAACCACCAATAACGCAGTCAGTCAAAACGGTTTGAAACACGCTAACCAAAGCCCTCAAGATGCACAGATTGACTGGACACAAAATACAGTGACTCAGTCAGCGATGGATTCTGATACTAAGCTTGCTACAACGTTTTCAGATACTCAAAAGGTTGACTTGAAAGGTGCTCAAGCCAGTGCCGTTGGAGCCGGAGTTATCGCAAATCAGGTAGCTTCAGATACATCGTTTGATGGGCAACCGCTGGCAGCTTCTGAACAACTTCAAGGTCAGTACACCGAGCCGATGTGGACAACAACATCTGCAGAGATGAGCAAAGCGGAATTGCAGGCGGCGAAAGGCGCGATAGAGTCTACAAATAGTGCCAAAATGGCCGCTAGCGCAGCTCTTGCTGCCCATTTAGCAAATCCAACGTCCACTCCGCTGCCAGCCGATAGAATGGCGGCGGCTTCTGCGACACAAATTATGCCAAAAGAAATCAGTGCCGCGGCAATGAACCAGCAGATGATTGCACAAAGCATGACGGCTGGTGCAGCGACTCAAACCAGTAATGTGGCAGCAGCATCGGTAGCCGGAAGTGCGGCTGTTTTAGGCGCGACTAAACTGGCTAAAGGCAATGAAAGTGGTCATGGTGAAAAAGCGGATCTTTCCCAACAACTCGCTGGTGTCGCTTCGCAACAAGGCTTAACCAGTGCACAAGCTAAAGCAGAGGGGCAAGCCGTAGCAGCCACTCAGCAATCACCGCTACAGTTATCTCGAGACGGGGCTGCGGCAGGGGATCAGCTCGCCGAACGTGTTCAGATGATGCTGTCTAAAAACCTCAAAAATGTCGACATTCGGTTAGACCCGCCAGAATTAGGGCGAATGCAAATTCGTATGACGATGAATAACGACATTGCGTCGGTTCAATTTACGGTTGCGAACCAACAAACCCGAGACATTGTTGAACAAGCAATGCCCAGATTGAGAGAAATGTTGTCTCAACAAGGTTTACAGCTTGCAGATACGTCCGTTCAGCAGCAAAATGCAGGACAACAGCAACAAAGTCAGTATGTTGCGGGGCAGGGTTCCGGAAAAGGTAAAGATGGCGATGGCATTGATAGCGAATTTGGCTCAGAGGGTGACGAATCGCTCGAAGTTAACGTTGATGTGAAACCAAACCGTGATGGAATCAGTTTTTACGCTTAACATTATAACTTAACCTTCTATTTAACCGAGACGTTTATGGCAGAAGAACAACAAGACGCAGACGCACCCAAAGGAAAAAGCAAGCTCCTGATCATCATCATAGCGGTAGTCGTTTTACTTGCTGGTGGCGGTGGCGCAGCCTTTTTCTTGATGGGATCCGATCCTGCAGAAGAAGCTCCAGCAGCAGAAGAAGCAGCAGTTCCCACGAATGAGCCTGCTTCTTATGTCAATATCCCACAGCCGTTTGTATTTAACGTTACAGGGGATAAGAAAGACAGATTGGTACAAATCAAAGTCCAAATTATGGTGAGAGGGAGTGAAAACGAGGGAACGGCAAAACACCATTCTCCTCTGATTGAAAGCACCCTTCTTTCTACGTTTGGAGTCGCTACTGCTGAGCAACTTCGTACTCCTTTAGGTCGTGGGCAGCTACGTGATCAGGCAACTGACGATATTAAAGCTGCTTTGAGTCAGCTAGTAGGGCAGCCTGTCATTGAGAAAGTGCTGTTTACTGACTTCGTAATGCAATAGGTATCCTGTGACAGACTTATTAAGCCAAGATGAGATTGATGCGTTACTGCATGGTGTAGATGATGTAGATGATGGAGATGATGATGATCTTGATGCCGGTGGTGGGTCCCCCGAGAACACGTCCGACTATGATTTTTCGTCTCAAGACAGAATTGTTCGTGGTCGAATGCCGACCTTGGAGCTCATCAATGAGCGCTTTGCTCGGCACCTTCGAATAAGTTTGTTTAACATGCTGCGGAAAACCGCAGAGGTATCGATTAACGGTGTGCAAATGGTGAAGTTTGGTGAATACCAAAACACCCTTTATGTACCCACCAGTTTGAACATGGTGCGTTTTAGACCACTTAAAGGTACAGCGCTTATTACCATGGAAGCGCGATTAGTCTTTATCTTGGTGGAAAACTTCTTTGGTGGTGATGGTCGCTTCCATGCTCGGATCGAAGGGCGAGAATTTACACCGACGGAACGTCGAATAATCCAACTGCTTCTGAAAATCGTATTTGCAGATTATCAGGAAGCGTGGTCACCTGTTATGGGCGTTGAATTTGAGTACTTAGATTCAGAAGTAAACCCAAGTATGGCGAATATCGTGAGCCCGACTGAGGTGATCGTCGTGAGCAGCTTCCATATTGAAGTGGATGGTGGAGGCGGTGATTTTCATGTTGTGATGCCGTACTCCATGGTTGAACCGATCCGTGAGCTCTTAGATGCCGGTGTTCAATCCGATAAGATGGAAACTGACGTACGTTGGAGCTCGGCGCTAAAAGAAGAAATTATGGATGTTCCCGTCAATTTCCGAGTGAACTTGTTAGAGCGAGATATTTCCCTTCGCGACTTGATGGAACTAAGGCCTGGCGACATTATCCCAATTGAGATGCCTGAGAATGCGACAATGTTTGTAGAAGAACTGCCAACATACCGAGTTAAAATGGGTCGCTCCGGTGATAAATTGGCTGTGCAGGTCTCTGAAAAAATTAAGCGCCCAGATGTGGTTAAATCCGATTTGGTATTCCTTGGCAATGACATGGAATCAGAACTAGATAGTGGCGATGAGTTTGAAGAAATCTCGCCAGAAACAAATGAGTAGGTGATTGAGTATGGATCCAAACGAAGATCAAAAACTGGCAGATGAATGGGCCGCTGCGTTAGGCGAAGACCCGTTAGCATCTGGTGGCGATGATGATGTTGAAGCGGCTCCCCTTGAAGAATTGTCTAACGAGCCAGCTCCGATTTCTGAAGATGAGCGTCGTAAACTCGACACCATCATGGATATTCCCGTCACAATTTCGATGGAAGTTGGGCGTTCACAAATCAGCATTCGTAACTTATTACAACTGAACCAAGGTTCCGTTGTTGAATTGGACCGAGTTGCTGGTGAATCACTGGATGTACTGGTCAATGGAACTTTGATCGCGCACGGGGAAGTCGTAGTGGTGAACGACAAGTTTGGTATTCGTCTAACCGACGTTATTAGCCAAACTGAACGAATCAAGAAACTTAGGTAGTCATGAAAAAACTCTTTGGCTGGTGGTTGTTTCTGCCTGCGCCCGCATTGGCCTCCAGTGCTGGTCAGTTAGATATGGCTGCTACACTGGGATCTTTGCTCTTTGTTATCGCCATTATTTTCATATTGGCATGGGCATTAAAGCGAATGCGTTTGCCCAGTATGATGGGGCAAGACGGGCTAAGAATAGTTCGCCAGTTACCTGTTGGAACAAAAGAACGGCTAGTGATAGTACAGGCTGGAGAAGAGCAGTTTCTCGTAGGCATAACCGCGAACTCTATCAATTTGGTTTCTAAACTGGACAAGCCTGTCGAAGACGCACAACCCGTGTCGGCACCCTTCGCCCAACAACTTAGTCAGTTATTGAAAAAAGATGAAAAAAAATAATTTTATCGCTGCCTTACTGGCAGCGTTTCTGTTTTTATGCCATTCGACCTCGGTGGTAGCGCAGGAAGAATTGGCGAGTACAATTCCGACTAATGCGGTAGGCTCGCAAAATATTGCGGTGGCGGAATCGCAGACTGCAACAGGCTCTTCAAGTGCGTTTATCTCAGGTGGTGCTCCCGGAAGTGGTATTCCAGCAATAACGGTAACTACGAACCCTGATGGTACTGAAGATTACTCGATAAACTTACAAGTCTTGGCCTTAATGACATTGTTGGGCTTCTTGCCTGCAATGGTGATTTTGATGACGTCGTTTACCCGAATTGTCGTGGTGATGTCGATATTGCGTCAAGCTATGGGTTTGCAACAAACGCCGTCTAATCAGGTGATTATTGGTATTGCCATTTTTCTCACCTTCTTCATCATGTCCCCTGTGATAGACCGAGTAAATAATGAAGCCATTCAGCCATATGTAAATGAACAAATAACCGCTCGTGATGCGTTTACCTTGGCTCAAGTACCTATGAAGGACTTCATGCTTAAGCAGACGCGTGTTAAAGATTTGGAAACATTCGTCAATATCTCAGGGGCTCAGGTAAATAACCCCGAAGACGTGCCGATGAGTATTCTTATCCCTGCATTTATAACGTCGGAGTTAAAGACCGCGTTTCAGATCGGTTTTATGCTCTTTTTGCCATTTTTGGTCATCGACTTGGTGGTCGCCTCTGTATTAATGGCTATGGGTATGATGATGCTTTCTCCGATGATTGTTTCTTTGCCCTTTAAACTCATGCTATTTGTGCTGGTTGATGGTTGGAATCTCATCTTATCCACCTTAGCTGGCAGTTTTGCAATATAGCGGAGGGAATGTATGACTCCTGAAATGTTCGTTGACCTTTTCCGAGAATCGCTATGGTTGGTTCTGGTCATGGTATGCGCCATCATTATTCCCAGCCTTATTATTGGTTTGGTTGTTGCCATTTTCCAAGCGGCTACGTCCATCAACGAACAAACACTGAGTTTTCTTCCTAGGCTAGTTGTTACGCTCTTGGCTTTGATGTTATTCGGGCATTGGATGACACGTATGCTGATGGAGTTTTTCTTCGAGCTGATTGAACGCATGCCAACTGTTCTGCATTAGAGGCGGGTATGGAGTTTTCTGCAGACATCATTCTCGACTGGATAGCTAACTACTTCTGGCCTTATAGCCGGATTTCAGCGATGCTAATGGTCATGACCGTGACGGGGGCAAGATTTGTATCTACTCGGATACGCTTATATCTAGGTCTCGCCATTACGTTTGCGGTAATGCCCGCTATTCCCGCTGTCCCTGAAGATATCGAGCTATTGTCGTTTCAAGGTTTTTTAACGACGTTCGAGCAACTTGTGATCGGCATTGCCATGGGAACCGTTACCCAATTTATGCTACAAACGTTTGTTGTATTGGGTCAAATCCTAGGTATGCAGTCCAGTTTGGGTTTTGCGTCTATGGTAGATCCCGCAAACGGACAAAATACGCCCTTACTTGGTCAGTTATTCATGTTTTTGGCGACCATGTTTTTCCTATCGACTGATGGTCATCTGCAAATGATTCAATTGGTTGTTATGAGTTTTACCGCTTTACCTATCGGACAAGGAGCGTTGAATTCGGTTGATTACCGAGAGCTCGCTTTGTGGTTTGGTACTATGTTTAAAATGGCGCTGAGCATGTCGTTGTCGGGTATTATCGCTCTACTTACCATTAACTTGTCGTTCGGGGTAATGACAAGAGCGGCACCTCAATTGAACATATTCTCGCTCGGTTTTGCGTTTGCCTTGTTAGTCGGTTTACTGATTTGTTGGTATATCATCGCTGGGTTGTTTACCCACTACGACTTGATTTGGCTCGAAGGGCGTGGGCAAATTTGCCGCCTTATCGATATGAATTGTTAGGTCAATAAGCACTAGGAGGCTTTTTTGGCAGAATCAGACGGTCAGGAACGCACAGAAGACGCCACGCCCAGGCGGCTAAAACAGGCGAGAGAAAAAGGGCAAGTCGCCCGCTCTAAGGAACTTGCTTCCGTGTCTGTTTTAGTGATTGGGTCTGTGGCGCTAATGTGGTTTGGTGAATCTCTCGCAAGAGGGCTGTTCACGGTGATGTCACGCCTATTCTCTTTGAGCCGAGAAGAAATCTATGACTTTGGTAAGCTCATCGAGATCATCTTCGGAGCCATGGTTTACCTGATACTTCCTCTCCTTTTGATTTTGATTACTCTCTTTGTGGCAGCCTTAGCAGGTGCTGCTGGAGTGGGGGGGATCAGCTTTTCTGTTGAAGCTGCGATGCCAAAAGCGTCTAAAATGAACCCACTTAGTGGCCTGAAACGAATGGTCGGTATGCAGAGTTGGGTTGAATTGATTAAATCAATCTTGAAAGTGCTTTTGGTCGCGGGTGTTGCGTTTTACCTGATACAAGCGTCCCGTAAAGACCTGTTTCAGCTGAGTTTAGATTTGTTCCCAGCCAATATATTCCACGCTTTGGATATTCTGCTTAACTTCACATTGCTTATTAGCTGCTCATTGCTGGTTGTGGTGGCCATCGATATTCCTTTCCAAATATGGCAGCACGCGAATCAGTTAAAAATGACTAAGCAGGAAGTGAAAGACGAATTCAAGGAGACGGAAGGTAAGCCAGAGGTGAAAGGGCGCATTAGAATGCTTCAGCGTGAAATGGCGCAGCGTCGGATGATGGCAGATGTTCCACAGGCCGATGTGATTATTACCAACCCAGAGCACTTTTCTGTTGCGCTTCGCTACAATCAAAAAACCGACAAAGCGCCAATTGTGGTCGCAAAAGGTACCGATCATATCGCGTTAAAAATTCGAGAAATCGCCAGAGAGCACGATATTTACGTCGTCCCTGCGCCACCACTTGCTCGTGCACTTTATCATTCCACTGAGCTGGAACAACAAATTCCTGACGGTCTATTTACAGCGGTGGCTCAAGTACTTGCGTATGTATTCCAGTTGAAGCAGTTCCGAAAACGAGGCGGAGAACGCCCTTCTCTAAAAGAGAAGAACATGCCGATTCCACCAGACTTAAGACATTGATAATTCAATACTCTCGCTATCTACCGATAAGACAAATTTTTGACTATTCAAATGGACTGGAATTTGCATAATAGCCTTCACCTTGCGTTTTAACTTATAAATCTTCTATTTAGCTTCTTATGAAATTGAACCTGCCATTTGCAGAAAAACTGCCCAATATGAGTAATCGAGCAATGCCCGCAATAGGGGCTCCGGTACTGGTCCTCGCGACACTCGCGATGATTGTGTTGCCTATGCCTCCGTTTCTGCTGGATTTAATGTTCACGTTCAATATTGCGCTCGCAATGGTCGTTTTGTTAGTGACGGTATACACTCGTCGTCCTCTTGATTTTGCGGCGTTTCCTACGGTCCTGCTGGTCGCGACTCTTATGAGGCTTGCGCTCAACGTGGCGTCTACTCGTGTTGTTTTGCTCTATGGTCACGAAGGACCAGGCGCGGCAGGTAATGTAATCGAAGCCTTTGGTAACGTTGTTATTGGGGGTAACTACGCTGTTGGTTTGGTTGTCTTCCTTATTTTGATGATCATTAACTTCATGGTTGTTACCAAAGGTGCAGGGCGAATTTCAGAAGTAAGTGCTCGATTTACTTTGGATGCATTACCAGGTAAACAAATGGCGATTGACGCCGATTTGAACGCAGGGCTTATCGATCAGGATCAAGCCAGAACTCGGCGCTTTGAAGTGACCAAAGAAGCTGACTTCTATGGTTCGATGGATGGTGCGTCAAAGTTTGTAAAAGGTGATGCCATTGCTGGTATTTTGATCTTGTTCATCAACATCATCGGTGGTCTCTCCATCGGTATGATCCAGCACGATGTGAATTTTGGTGATGCAGTTCAAATCTATACATTGCTAACCATAGGTGACGGCTTGGTCGCTCAATTGCCGTCACTCTTGCTCTCGATTGGCGCTGCAATAATGGTGACTCGCCAAAATACTGACGAAGATATGGGACAACAAATGGTGTTCCAGATGTTCGATAACCCGAAAGCGCTCATGATCACAGCGGGCATATTAGGGGTTATGGGTATCGTGCCTGGAATGCCACATTTTGCTTTCCTACTGCTGGCTATCATTGCGGGCGGTGGTGCTTACTACATCAATAAAAAACAGAAAGAAGAAGCGAATAAACCGAAGACTCCAGCGAAACAAGAAGCTGAGCCTGTTTCTCAGAAAGAACTGTCGTGGGACGATGTTCAGCCTGTAGACGTGATTGGTTTGGAAGTCGGTTATCGCTTAATTCCGCTAGTTGATAGAGACCAAGGTGGAGAACTGCTTGAGCGTGTAAAAGGTGTCCGTAAAAAGTTATCACAAGATTTTGGTTTCCTCATACCTGCTGTCCACATACGCGATAACCTCGAACTGCCGCCAAACAGTTACCGCATAACGTTAATGGGCGTGGCAGTAGGCGAAGCCGAAATTCGTGCCGATCAAGAGTTGGCGATCAACCCCGGTCAAGTTTATGGCGTCGTAGAGGGTGAAGCCACCATTGACCCTGCATTTGGTTTAGAAGCCGTGTGGGTGAAAGACGATCAGAAAGAAACCGCTCAGGCTCTAGGTTATACCGTTGTCGATTCGTCAACAGTACTTGCGACTCACTTGAGCCAGCTACTCACAAACAATGCTTCGCAGTTAATTGGCCATGAAGAAGTCCAAAATCTACTGGAAATGCTGGGAAGAAATGCACCTAAATTGGTCGAGAACTTTGTACCGGACCAGCTTCAACTTGGTGTGGTGGTCAAAGTGCTACAAAACTTGCTCAATGAAGCCATTCCTATCAGAGATATTCGCACCATTGTTCAAACTCTGTCCGAGTATTCATCAAAGAGTCAAGAACCCGACATACTCACTGCTGCGGTTCGAATTTCGCTGAAACGACTAATCGTGCAGGAAATCAACGGGATAGAGCCGGAATTGCCAGTAATCACCTTGATTCCAGAGTTGGAACAAATATTGCATCAAACTATGCAGGCGTCAGGTGGAGAGTCGGCAGGCATTGAGCCAGGATTAGCAGAACGATTGCAGTCCTCGTTGAGCCAAGCCACACATGACCAAGAGCTCAAGGGTGAGCCAGCAGTATTACTGACATCAGGTGTATTAAGAACAACACTCGCAAAATTTGTGAAGAACACCATCCCGAACTTAAGAGTACTTTCCTATCAGGAAATACCGGATGAAAAGCAAATTAGAATTGTTCAGGCCGTCGGAAACTAAACATTGTTAGATTTGGAAAGCGATTTTGAAAATTAAACGATTTTTTGCCAAAGATATGCGCGGTGCGCTGCTTCAAGTGAAAGAAGAACTTGGATCGGATGCTGTGATCATGTCTAACAAGCGAGTGACTGGCGGCGTCGAAATAGTTGCGGCGATCGACGGCGACAGCGCGGCAAAAAATGGAAATAGAGATTCTAGCGCTTCTCGGAGCTCAAACGACTATTCACAAATGTCGTCTCCGAGAAGAGAACTAAAAGATGACAAAGTAAGCATAGGCGAGGGTAGCGGTTCAATGACTCGCCGTTTTGCCAACATGCTAAAGCAGTACAGCCAAGAAGCTGATTCAGAAAAAAGCACAGAAGCAGATTCATTAGAAGCGCTCTTAAAGCGTCAATCTTCAAACAAAGACTCAGAACCTTACGATCGCCGTCGTTCTTCTGCACCTTCTGGAATGGGTGCCTCTGGACGCTCGCTTGCCGAAGAGTCAGGGTTATCTCGGTTACTCAAAGATGACTCTTCCACAGACAGGCGCGCGCCTAAGTTAGATCCGACTCGATACGATAAAGGCGAACGCGATACGCGCGACAATGGAAATCCAGAAGAACTGGAGAACATGCGTGAAGAAATGACGTCTATTCGTCGTCTACTAGAGCACCAAGTTTCTGGATTAATGTGGCAAGAGGTTGAGCGTCGTGAGCCTCTAAGAGCCATGTTGATAAAGCGATTGGAGCGAATGGGGGTTTCTCAGGAGCTTGCAGATCAAATGGCATGCTACATCCCTGAAGACACCCCACCAGTACATGCTTGGAAAGCCTTGCTAGGTCTGATTTCAGATCAAGTCACCATTCCCCGTGAAGATATTTTAAAACGCGGTGGCGTTGTGGCTTTGCTCGGACCGACAGGTGTGGGTAAAACAACAACTGTAGCAAAACTGGCCGCGCGAGCTGCCATGGAGTACGGTGCCGATAACGTTGCGTTGGTGACAACAGATACATATCGTATCGGTGCACACGAACAACTGTCGATTTATGGTCGAATTATGGGCTGTCCGGTAAGAGTTGCTAAAGATTCTGAACAACTTGCCGAAGTCATATATCAGCTTAGAAATCGAAGGCTTATCTTAATTGACACAGCTGGTATGGGACAGAGAGATGTACGACTTTCCGAACAGCTAGATACGTTAATGCAGGAAAGCGGTGAAGTGATTAGCAGCTATCTCGTTTTACCTACAACAGCACAGCGAAAAGTGCTGCAAGAAACCATCGACCATTTTAAACGGATTCCTCTTTCTGGCTGTATTTTGACCAAGTTAGATGAATCCCTGAGCTTAGGAGAGGTTATCAGCGTGGTTATTCAAAATGCCATCCCTGTGGCTTACATTGCCAACGGACAAAGGGTGCCAGAGGATATTGTGATAGCTCAACCTAAGTATATGCTTGCAAAAGCAAATGAGTTGCTAGAGAAGTCAGCGGAAGATGAGCCTCACTATTGGAATAGTGAATCGGAAGGACTTTAAGCGGCGGACTACTATGAATAAAAATATGATACAAGATCAAGCCAGCGGCCTCCGTCGCTTAACGCAACCAACTCTTACTAAAGTAATTTCGGTTACTGGCGGTAAAGGCGGTGTTGGTAAAACAAATGTCACACTTGGTTTAGCACTTTCAATGGCGCGTCAAGGCAAAAAGGTTGTAGTGTTGGATGCCGATCTCGGATTAGCCAACGTTGACGTAATGCTAGGTATTCGGCCAAAAAGAAATCTAGGGCATGTATTGGCTGGAGAATGCGAGCTGAAAGACGCCATGGTCGAAGGACCTTTTGGTGTGAAAATTATTCCAGCTACTTCGGGTACTCAAAGCATGACAGAGTTGTCACCAGCCCAACATGCTGGTTTAATTCGTGCTTTCGGTTCTCTTGAAGAAGATATGGATGTACTTCTGATTGATACCGCGGCAGGTATTTCAGATATGGTCGTAAGTTTTTCACGTGCAGCTCAAGATGTCTTGATTGTGGTGTGTGACGAGCCTACATCCATTACAGATGCCTATGCATTGATTAAACTATTAAGTCGTGAACATCAGGTTCAACGCTTTAAAATTGTAGCCAATATGGTAAGAAGTTACCGTGAAGGGCGAGAATTGTTTGCAAAATTGACCTTGGTCACAGAACGATTTCTCAATGTTAGTCTCGAGCTCGTCGCTTGTATCCCTCTTGATGATAAAGTACGTCAGGCGGTGAAAAAGCAGAAGATTGTGGTGGACGCATTTCCGCGTTCTCCGGCTGCATTGGCTATCAGTTCGTTAGCAAACAAAGCATTAACTTGGCCAATTCCTAAAACTCCGAGTGGACATTTAGAGTTTTTTGTTGAACGCTTACTTAATAACAGAGAAGTAGCAGGAGAGCCTTTTGGTGACTAAGGCGCTGACATACGATCAATTTGGTAACCCAGGAAGCCAATCGGCTTTCTTGGAGCGTTACTCCGATCTTGTAAAGCGAATTGCCCATCATCTCATTGGTCGATTGCCACCTAGTGTATTGGTGGATGATTTGATTCAAGCAGGAATGATAGGGTTAATTGAAGCTCAGCAAAACTACGATGGAAGTAAGGGCGCAAGCTTTGAAACCTATGCTGGTATTAGGATTCGCGGCGCTATGTTAGATGAAATGCGACGTGGTGACTGGGTACCAAGATCGGTACATAAGAACAATCGAAGCATCAGTCAGGCGATAAATGAGCTAGAATCACAATTAAACCGTGATCCAACTGATGCAGAAGTAGCCAAACACTTAAATATGTCGCTAGAACAGTACCATAATGCGCTAACTGATATAAACTGTTCTCGACTGGTAGGAATTGAAGACCTTGGTGTGTCAGAAGATGCAATATCTCCACACGAAGCGTCCGAAGATAACCTACCATTCAAAGGGGTAGCAGACGAATCTTTCCGACATGCCCTTATTGAAGCTATTAAAACTCTTCCTGAAAGGGAAGCCCTAGTTCTCTCGCTTTATTACGATGAAGAGCTAAATTTAAAAGAAATTGGGGAAGTATTAGATGTCAGCGAATCTCGCGTTAGTCAAATACATAGCCAATCTATGCAACGTTTACGAGCTAAGCTTAGTGCGTGGACAATTAACGAGTAATAACACTGACTTCGACCTCAGTGGAGGCAATTTTGAATAAAAACATGAAGATCCTCATTGTTGACGACTTTTCAACAATGCGCCGTATTGTTAAGAACCTACTTCGTGACCTGGGTTTCAACAACACTCAGGAAGCTGATGATGGTCTTACCGCTTTACCAATGCTCAAGAAAGGCGAATTTGACTTCGTCGTAACGGATTGGAATATGCCTGGTATGCAAGGCATTGACCTGCTTAAGAATATTCGAGCTGATGATGAGCTTAAGCACCTTCCTGTTTTGATGATTACTGCTGAAGCCAAGCGCGAGCAAATTATCGAAGCAGCACAGGCAGGGGTTAATGGCTACATCGTCAAACCTTTTACTGCTGCAACGCTGAAAGAAAAACTAGATAAAATCTTCGAGCGTTTGTAAAGCCATTATTACGCTTATAACAAACACACATACAGAGGCGTTGAAAGGGCAAAAGTAGAATGATTTCTTTAGAGCAAGCGAAAGAGTTGGTTAGCTTGTTGGAAGGCGACAAGCAACAAGAAGCTAACGATCTCGTCAAATCTATTTCAAAGACTATCGAGAATCCAGTGATCCATGAAATTGGAACATTGACTCGGGAATTGCACGATTCTTTAACGCAATTCAAAGTCGATCAGCGAATGAATGAAATCGCTACAGATGAGATCCCTGATGCGAGAGATCGTCTAGAGTATGTGATAGAAAAAACGGAAACCGCTGCAAATAAAACTATGGACGCGGTCGAACGTTCTCTTCCAATGGCAGACAACCTGCATGAGCATTTAATGCTGGTTCGCCCTCAATGGAACCGGCTTATGAACGGGCGTATTGAGCTGGATGAGTTTAAATCTCTTTGCCATCGAATCGATGAACTGATGACCCAGGTAGAAGGGGATAGCTCTGAGTTAAGAAGCCAATTAACGGAAATTCTTATGGCTCAGGACTTTCAAGACCTTACTGGACAAATCATCCGACGTGTCATTACCTTAGTTCGTGAGGTAGAAGACCGACTTGTCGAAATTTTGACGGCCTTTGGTGTTGAGCAACAAACAGACGAGCACGAAGAGGACAAAGCGAAGAATGGTGCCGAAGCAGAAGGCCCAATTATTAACGCTCACGAGCGTGAAGACGCTGTCGCTTCACAAGACGATGTTGATGACTTGCTGTCGAGTCTTGGCTTCTAGGGGTTATATATGAGTTACGAATTAGACGAAGATATTCTACAGGACTTTTTGGTCGAGGCTGGTGAGATCCTGGAACTGCTTTCAGAGCAGTTAATAGAACTGGAAAACAATCCAGACGATAAAGATCTGTTGAATGCAATATTCCGTGGTTTCCACACCGTAAAAGGCGGTGCTGGGTTTTTGGCTCTTACCGAGCTGGTAGACGTTTGTCACGGTGCGGAGAATATCTTCGACATTTTACGTAATGGCCAGCGATCTGTAAGTGCTGAGCTGATGGATACTATTCTGCAAGCACTTGATGCTGTGAACATCATGTTCGAAGCCGTTCAAGAGAGACAGCCGCTTACGCCTGCAGACCCAGTATTAATCGAAGAGCTTCATCGTTTGTGCAAACCTGAAAGTGCCGATGAAGCTGCCCCAGCTGCTGAAGAACCTGCTCCAGTCGCGGCTCCTGAGCCTGTAGTGGAAACGCCAGCTGCACCTGTTTCAAGTGATTCCACTGATACAGGGTCAATTGATGAAATCACTCAAGATGAGTTTGAAGCTTTGCTTGATGAATTGCATGGTAAAGGTTCACCATCAGCTTCAAGTAGTACGCCAGCACCAGCCCCAACTCCAGCTGCTGATATAGCATCTGGTGGTGATGACATTACCGATGATGAGTTTGAAAAGCTTCTCGATGAGCTGCATGGCTCAGGTGGCAGCCCTACAGGTGGCGCATCTGATTCTCCTGCCCCAGCTCCTGTCACCCCAGCTGCTCCTGCGCCAGCAGCGCCTTCTGCTGGTATCGGCGGAGACTTAATGACAGATGATGAATTTGAGAACTTGCTCGATCAACTTCATGGTTCTGGTAAAGGACCGTCTCCTGAAGAACTTGAAGCAGCAACAAACCCAGTAGCTCCGGCTGCCGCAGCACCAAAACCAGCACCAGCGCCAAAAGCTGAGCCGAAGCCTGCCGCTAAACCAGCACCTAAACCTGCTGAGAAGCCTGCCGCAGCGAAACCCGCCGCGCCAGCGAAAGCCCAGACACCAGCAAAAGAGTCTAAGAAGCCTCAAGCTGACGCAACAGTTCGTGTTGATACATCAACATTGGATGACATCATGAACATGGTTGGTGAACTTGTATTGGTTCGTAACCGATTGGTTAGTTTAGGTTTGAATAGCAACGACGAAGAAATGTCGAAAGCTGTCGCTAACTTAGATGTTGTTACTGCAGACCTCCAAGGTGCGGTAATGAAAACTCGAATGCAGCCTATTAAGAAAGTATTCGGGCGTTTCCCTCGAGTCGTACGTGATATAGCACGTACCTTGAAGAAAGATATTGTTCTTGAAATGCGTGGTGAAGAGACTGACCTAGACAAAAACTTGGTTGAGGCACTCGCTGATCCATTGATTCACTTAGTTCGTAACTCGGTTGACCATGGTATAGAAATGCCTGATGTCCGTGTCGAAAATGGTAAGTCGCGTACAGGTAAAGTGATACTTTCTGCATCGCAGGAAGGTGATCATATTGAACTGAGTATTGTTGATGATGGCGGCGGTATGAACGCCGACAAACTCAGAAGCATCGCTGTTGATCGCGGTTTGATGGATGCGGATGCAGCGGGACGACTGTCTCCTAAAGAGTGTTATAACCTCATCTTCATGCCAGGATTTTCGACCAAGACAGAAATCTCGGATATTTCGGGGCGTGGTGTAGGTATGGACGTGGTTAAAACCGCGATCAATACCTTAAACGGGTCTATTGATATTGACTCCGAAATGGGTAAAGGCACCAAGATCACCATCAAGGTTCCGTTGACCCTAGCTATCCTGCCGACACTTATGGTAGGCGTGTCTGGACAACCATTCGCTTTACCATTAGCAAGTGTAAACGAGATATTCCATCTAGATTTGAGCAAAACTAACACCGTCGATGGTCAACTTACGATCATTGTTCGAGAAAAATCGATTCCACTGTTCTACCTTCAGCATTGGCTTGTTCCAAGTAGTTCTGATGGACAGAAAAAATCAAACCATGGGCATGTTGTTATTGTTCAGCTGGGGAGTCAGCGTGTTGGGTTTGTCGTGGACTCTTTGATAGGTCAAGAAGAAGTGGTTATCAAACCACTCGATGAATTATTGCAAGGTACACCGGGTATGGCTGGTGCGACAATTACCAGTGATGGTCATATTGCATTGATTCTAGATGTACCAAACTTATTGAAGAAATATGCCACTCGCTCGCATATTTAATTGAAGGGATAATATGGCGGTAAGAGTATTAGTAGTTGATGATTCGAGCTTTTTTCGCAGACGCGTAAGTGAAATTATCAACTCAGATCCGCGCCTAGAAGTAGTGGATATGGCCGTCAATGGTAAAGAAGCTGTTGAAAAAGCCATCAAAATAAAACCAGATGTAATCACAATGGACATCGAGATGCCCGTCATGGACGGCATCACGGCTGTTCGTGAAATCATGAAGGCGCAACCAACGCCAATTTTGATGTTTTCTTCGCTTACTCATGATGGTGCCAAGGCTACTCTAGACGCACTTGATGCAGGGGCTTTGGATTTTCTTCCTAAGAAATTCGAAGATATTGCTCGTAATCGTGATGAAGCTGTCACTTTATTGCAGCAGCGCGTACAAGAAATTTCGCGTAAACGTGCGTTTATGCGTCGTCCAATTGGCGGCGCATCAGAAAGCAGTATATCGACTGGCGCGACTGCGCGTACACCTGCACGTCCAGCGGCTTCTGCATTGCAAAGATCGGCTCCTGCTCCGGCACAAGAACGCAGTCGACCGGTGAGTGCCAAATTTCGAGCAACGGGTAAAAAATATCAAATTACTGCGATTGGTACTTCCACGGGAGGACCTGTCGCTCTACAAAAGATTTTGACCAAATTGCCTGGTCACTATCCGCACCCGATTGTTCTTATACAACATATGCCTGCTACGTTTACTGCTGCATTTGCCGCTCGTCTAAATTCTTTGTGTAAGATCCAGGTAAAAGAAGCGGAAGATGGCGACATCTTAAAGCCTGGCTGTGCGTACCTCGCGCCTGGCGGTAAGCAAATGATGATCGATGGTCGCCCTGGGTCGGCAAAACTTCGAATTATCGATGGTGGTGAGCGGATGAACTACAAGCCTTGTGTGGATGTAACCTTCGGTTCCGCAGCAAAAATCTACCAAGACAAAGTGTTGTCTATGGTACTAACCGGCATGGGGGCAGACGGTCGTGAAGGCGCACGGATGCTTAAAACCGCTGGTGCGACCATTTGGGCACAAGATGAAGAGAGCTGTGTGGTATACGGCATGCCACAGGCTGTGGCAAAAGCGGGCTTATCGACAGAAGATTTGCCTCTGGATCGAATTGCAGAGCGTATTCTGGTCGAAGTTGGACTATCCTAAGGAGCCAATGTGGTAGTTTGGAGCGTTGCTAACCAAAAGGGTGGAGTGGGAAAAACCACGACTACGGTTACTCTTGCTGGGTTGTTAAGCAAACAAGGTCACCGAGTGCTATTGGTTGACACCGATCCGCATGGATCGTTAACAACTTATTTGGGTTACGACTCCGATGAAGTCCCCTCGAGTTTGTTTGATCTTTTTCAGTTAAGACAAGTTGAAAAATCGACTGTTCAAGCCTTGATACTGGGTACGGATATCGAAAATATCGATATCATTCCAGCGCATATGTCATTAGCGACATTGGACCGTGTTATGGGTAACCGGAGTGGAATGGGGCTAATTCTAAAGAAAGCGCTAATGTCTGTTCAAGATGAATATGACTATGTGCTTATTGACTGTCCGCCTATTCTTGGTGTCATGATGGTTAATGCGCTTGCGGCAAGTGATAGAATATTAATTCCAGTTCAAACTGAATTCCTTGCCATGAAAGGGCTAGAGAGAATGGTTCGCACATTGGCAATTATGCAGAAGTCACGCCCAGATCCATTCAAGACCACAATTGTTCCTACGATGTATGACAAACGCACTAATGCCTCATTGCAGACACTAACTCAGCTAAAGAAAGGTTATCCAAATCAGGTATGGCCTTCCGCTATCCCTATTGATACAAAATTTAGAGATGCGAGTTTAAAACACCTCCCTGCCTCACACTTTGCATCAGGTAGTCGTGGCGTTTTTGCTTATAAGCAGCTATTACTTTATCTCGAGAGGTTAGCTTTCGATGATTAAAGATTCAGTGCTTTCTAGCGAACAGGCTTTAGATGAATATTTTACCTCACTTCTTGATGAAGAGGGGTTGTTGTCGTCTGCGGAAGCAGAAGCACTTGATGCCAAAACAAGGGTGACAGAGGAGACGTCCGTAGAATCGGTCAATCCATCAGACTCTGCAATTGTAGACACACCGGATACTGATATAGATGGCGATGTCGCATCTGAGGATGATATACCACTTTCTGAATCTGCAGAGTATTCTGTAGAATCGCCGTCAATAGCTGAATCGCCTGAAGAGTTGGAGTCGGAGCAAGAGAGTTTTAACCTCGACCCTCAACCTGAAGTACAACCCGAGCCTATTCCGTCCTATACTGAAACGGTATACAACGAATTTGAAGCACCGGATTTGGAAGATGTTCAACGTTTGTTGAGCCAACTCGAATCAACCAATATTGCTGATGAACCGGAAATTGATGAATTAATCGGTCAAAACACAGTCGAGATTGCGACACTCAGTGCCGAAGAGCCTGAAGTTGCAGTTGTCGATAAAACCGCTGTTGAAGAGGTTGCCACTCAGTTTGAGCCAGATGAAATTCAAGAGTGGGCGGTTGAAGAGCCAGACGTAGCAATCGCTGAGCCAGACATCGCTATTGCAGAACCTGAGATCGTCGTTTCAGAGCCAGAGATAAATGTCGATGAGCCTGAAATTACCAAAGTAGAGAGTGCACCTGAAGTACAAAGACCTATTGTTGAAGATAAGGTCGAAGAGCCAGAGGTTGAAGTAGCAACCGAAGTTGAGGCTCAAACTGAAACAGGTGGTGGTGCAGAGGATACTTGGCACACAGTCGCAAGGCATGAGGCGTTCCAAGTACTCTACTTTGATGTAAATAACGTGACTTTTGCGGTGCCGCTAGACGAACTAGGCGGGATTCATCGCAAGAACGAAGAATTGAATCACCTGATTGGTCGACCTGATTGGTATTTAGGTTTACAAACCAGCCGTAAAGAACAGCTTGATGTTGTCGATACAGCTAGGTGGGTTATGTCGGAAAAGCTGGTTGATGATTCTCATCGTGAGAATTATGAATATATTGTAATGCTGGGCGAAAGCCATTGGGGGCTCGCTGCTAATCAATTGATGGGCACCGAGTGGTTAGAGCCGGAAAAGGTTCGCTGGCGTGAAAGCGCAGGTAAGCGACCTTGGTTGGCAGGCATGGTTAAAGAGAAAATGTGTGCTTTAATTCATGTAGAAGAGTTAGTTTCCATGCTCAATGCCGGGCTGGATGTCAAAGCATTAGACAGTTAGTAGTAGAATTGTCGGTAGCGACACAGATGAGGATAAAACATGTCTCAAGCTAATGAAGTAGAAGTAAGAAAAGACCAAGTTAACGACGAGGTTCTGCAGTGGGTAACGTTTCAGCTAGAAGATGAGACTTACGGTATCAACGTAATGCAAGTTCGTGAAGTTTTACGCTACACGGAAATTGCTCCTGTTCCTGGCGCACCAGATTACGTGTTAGGTATTATCAATTTGCGTGGTAACGTTGTTACTGTTATCGACACTCGTTCTCGTTTTGGTTTAATGCAAGGTGAGATCACTGACAATACTCGTATTATTGTTATCGAATCTGAGCGTCAGGTTATCGGTATTCTTGTCGATAGCGTGGCTGAAGTTGTTTATCTACGTTCTTCTGAAATCGACACTACTCCAAGTGTTGGTACTGACGAAAGTGCTAAATTTATCCAAGGTGTGAGCAACCGCGATGGCAAGCTTCTAATCTTGGTTGATTTGAACAAGCTTCTTTCTGATGAAGAATGGGATGAAATGGCTCACCTATAATGAGCGATGAGTTGTATTCTGTTTTACCTTTTGTAGCAGGTGGCTCCGTTTTAGTTGCCTTATTACTGGTATTGTTTTTCCTCAGAATTCGGAAAAGTGGTCGTAAAAAAGTAGATCAGCAGCGCCAACAGGTTCGAGCTTTAGAGAAAGAACTTCAAAAGACGAACAAACAATTGCTTGAAGTGAGATCCGTAATGGTCGGGCTTGGGCAGAAAGTGGCAGAGCAGCAGGATATAATTCAGCACTTAAACGAGCGTATTACCGAGATTGAACATACTGATAATGATGGTCGATTGTACACCCGAGCGAGCAAGATGGTTCAATTGGGTGCCGGTATAAACGAACTTATTGAAGAGTGCGAGTTACCTAAAGCTGAAGCTGAACTAATGATGTCTTTGCAAAATAAGATAGCAGGCAAAGAAAAAGTTCCTCCCCTTAGTGGTCGAACCGCTCCGCGTCGAAGACAAGATCAAAGGCGTCCTCAAAAAAACGTAAAATGATCAAAAAGATACTTCTACATAATTGAAAGGAGCCATTGGCTCCTTTTTTTATGATGTCTCCCATTTTGTATATCCCCGATTATCCCGGCAAATAACGCCTCTCTATTCTGAAAATTATATGATCTATCAGGCATATTTATAAAAATATGAGTTTTGATTAATGTTTTTTTACGCTCTTTCATGAATCTTGGCGGAGCATCCTGTTTAGTGCATTTAGCATTGTGCTAAGATATACCCTTAATAAAATCAAGACATTTACCATGTTAGACGTATCCAATCTTACTGCTGTCCGTGATGAAAGAGTGCTGTTCGAAGCGCTTTCTTTTGAGGTTAACCCAGGTGATTTAATCCAGGTTGAAGGGCGAAATGGAACAGGAAAAACAACACTGTTGCGCATCATAGCCGGTCTGGGAGATTCTGAAGAAGGCTCTATATGCTGGAAAGGTGAAAGCATATTTTCTTCAAGGGAAGAGTACCATTCCGATCTTCTCTTTTTAGGGCACCAAACGGGTGTTAAAAAAGAGCTCAGTGCACAAGAAAATCTTGAATTCTATATGAACGTCCATCAAGGATTGAAAGACAAAAATGCATTATGGAAAGCGTTAGCTCAAGTCGGTCTTGCAGGAAGGGAAGACATACCCGTTGGTAAATTGTCAGCAGGGCAACAAAGGCGAGTAGCGTTAGCAAGACTATGGCTTAGCGAGCACCCTCTTTGGATATTGGATGAACCGCTAACTGCAATCGATAAGCAGGGTGTTAAAGTACTAGAATCGCTATTTGTCTCTCATGCGCAAAAAGGAGGGATGGTGCTCTTAACCACTCACCAGGATATGTTCGCAGACAACCCTCTTCTCAGAAAAATTAAATTGGGCGAGTAGTTAATGACCGGAGCAATGATATCAATAATAAGGCGTGAACTACTCATTGCCTTTCGTCGTCAGGCAGACATTCTTAATCCACTTTGGTTTTTCATTATCGTCGTTACTTTATTTCCTTTAAGTATCGGTCCCGAGCCAAATTTACTTGCAAGAATATCATCCGGCGTCGTTTGGGTTGCAGCGTTATTGTCTGCATTGCTGTCATTAGAAAGACTCTTTCGAGATGATTTTCAAGATGGAGCACTGGAACAGATGATGTTGATGCCTGTACCTTTACCGTTGGCGGTAATGGCAAAAGTTATCGCGCATTGGATTTTGACCGGAGTACCGCTGATACTCATTAGCCCTTTGCTGGCAATCTTATTGTCTCTAGACTTTAATACTTGGAGTGCCGTGGTTTTAACGCTTCTAGTGGGGACGCCAACATTAAGTTTCATTGGCGCAATAGGTGTTGCTCTTACTGTTGGATTACAGAAAGGTGGCGTTCTTTTGAGTTTACTCGTATTGCCTCTGTATATCCCGATACTGATTTTTGCGACCTCAGCGATAGATGCAGCTGGTTTGGGGGTCGCGTATAACGGTCAAATTGCCATACTGGGGGCAATGCTGGCTGGTGCAGCAACGCTAACGCCTTTTGCGATAAGTGCATCATTGCGCATAAGCGTCAATTGATATTGAACAAGTTTTTTTAGTTAACATTCCGTTAAAGTGTCAGGAATGTGCTACAGCTTTTTAAGTAACACATATAAATAATTAATATTACAACTTCCAAAGACCTAACCGTCTTAAAAAAGGAAGCCCTAGAAGTAAGAGTGAGACCTTAACCATGTGGAAATGGCTACATCCCTATGCCAAGCCCGAGAAAGCCTACCGGCTAAGCGATAAGCTTCTGCCCTGGTTTTCCATCTTGGCCGCCGTCTTTTTAGTCTCTGGTACCATCTGGGGGTTAGCGTATGCGCCTTCTGATTATCAACAAGGAGACAGTTTCCGGATCATCTACATCCACGTTCCTTCGGCAATTTGGTCGATGGGTGTGTATATGTCGATGGCAATCGCAGCCTTTATTGGTCTTGTTTGGCAATTACGTTTGTCGGACATGGCAGCAGCGGCAATGGCACCTATCGGCGCTGTTTACACTTTTATTGCACTGGTTACTGGTGCGGTATGGGGTAAGCCAATGTGGGGCACGTGGTGGGTATGGGATGCACGATTAACTTCTGAATTGATTCTTCTATTTTTATACCTTGGCGTAATCGCACTTTATCACGCATTTGATGACCAAAAGACAGGCGCTAAAGCGGCCGGTATTCTGGCCATTGTGGGCGTGATTAACCTTCCTATCATTCACTTTTCTGTTGAATGGTGGAATACCTTGCACCAAGGCGCAACGATCACAAAATTCGCCAAACCGTCGATATCTAACGATATGCTTTGGCCGTTGCTGTTGAATATTTTGGGGTTCGCTTTTTTCTTCGGCGCAGTCACAATGATCCGATTCAAAAACGAAATTATCAGCAAAGAAAGCCATCGTCCTTGGGTACAAGCTTTGGCGTTGTCTCCAGCCAGTAGTAAGGAGTAGACAATGCATTTTGAATCTATCAGTGATTTTTTCGCCATGGGTGGCTATGCGTCCTATGTATGGGGTGCATTTGGTATTACGTTTCTTTCCATGTTGATTCTGCTGTTTAGCTGCATCAAGCGCGGTAGGAATCTAATGAATGAAGTGAATGCCAAGATCGATCGCCAAGCGCGAATTGATGCCGCTAAGAATTTGGAGAACACCCTATGAATCCAAGACGCAAAAAAAGGCTCGGTCTTGTTCTTGCCCTAGTATTTGGCTTAAGTGCCACTGTTGGTTTGATGCTGTATGCCTTGAACCAGAATATGGACCTATTTTACACACCAACTGAACTTGTTAATGGTAAGCCAGATGGTTCCAAACCCGAAGTTGGTCAGCGCCTAAGAATTGGCGGAATGGTCGTAAAAGGTTCTGTTTCTCGCGATTCTCAATCGCTTAGAGTGCAGTTTGATCTGGCTGACGTCGGTCCAAAAGTCACGATTTTGTACGACGGAATTCTTCCGGATCTGTTCCGTGAAGGTCAGGGTATCGTTGCGCAAGGTGTCTTAAAAGATGCTACGACGATTGAAGCTTTTGAAGTCCTAGCAAAGCACGACGAAGAGTACATGCCACCAGAAATTGCAGAAGCGATGAAGAAAGTGCATGAACCCTTAGAATATACAGATGTACAAAAATCGGAGAGCACGCAATGATCGCTGAATTTGGGCATTTTGCTCTGATAGTGTCTCTTGGCTTTGCTGTCTTACTAAGCTTACTGCCTCTGGTTGGTGCAACAAAAAACAACATCACGCTAATGAACACTGCAAGACCGCTGTCTTGGGGAATGTTCTTGCTTATTCTTGTCTCCTTTTTTGTGCTTCTTTGGGCATTTTATACCAATGATTTTACCCTTACGTATGTTGCAACTAACTCAAATAGTTTGCTTCCTTGGTACTACCGCCTAACCGCTGTATGGGGAGCTCACGAAGGTTCACTACTTTTATGGGTATTGATTCAAGCCGCTTGGACGGTTGCGGTTGCGACTTTTAGCCGAGGAATGCCTCAAGAATCGGTTGCACGTGTTTTAGCCGTAATGGGAATGATCACTGTAGGATTCCTACTGTTTATCATCGTTACTTCAAACCCGTTTCTTCGCACGTTGCCATTCTTTCCTGTTGATGGGCGTGATTTAAACCCTCTACTTCAAGATCCAGGCTTAATCATTCACCCACCAATGCTTTACATGGGTTATGTCGGCTTTTCTGTCGCGTTTTCATTCGCAATTGCTTCTTTGATGACTGGACGGTTAGATACCGCTTGGGCACGTTGGTCGAGACCATGGACAACAGCCGCATGGCTATTTTTAACGTTAGGTATCGCATTGGGCTCTTGGTGGGCCTACTACGAACTTGGCTGGGGTGGCTGGTGGTTCTGGGACCCAGTAGAAAATGCCTCTTTCATGCCTTGGTTAGCGGGAACAGCGTTGATGCATTCACTGGCAGTAACAGAAAAGCGCGGAACATTTAAAGCGTGGACGGTGCTTTTAGCGATTTCTGCATTTTCACTCAGTTTATTAGGCACATTCCTTGTTCGTTCCGGTATTTTGGTCTCGGTGCATGCGTTTGCATCGGATCCTGCTCGCGGTATGTTTATTTTAGGGTTCTTGGTGTTCATTATCGGTGGTTCGTTACTGCTGTTTGCTTTGAAAGGTTCATCTGTCCGTGTGCGTGGCAGTTTCGCTTTGTTTTCCCGCGAGAATGTCCTACTTGCCAATAACGTAATTCTTGTTGCAGCTTTGGTGGTGGTTCTTGTCGGTACTTTGCTGCCCTTGGTACACAAGCAATTGGGGTTAGGGTCAGTTTCTATCGGTGCGCCTTTCTTCAATATGTTGTTCACGTGGTTGATGGTGCCTTTTGCTTTCTTGTTGGGTATAGGTCCTTTAATACGATGGAAGCGTGACGATCTTAGTAGTCTTAAAAAGCCGATGGCAGTGTCAGGTGTGATTTCTCTAGTACTTGGCGCGGTTTTCGTCTTCCTACTTGCTGACTCGTTTGAGGCGCTAGCCTACCTAGGGTGGGTAATGGCGATTTGGATTATCGCTATGCATGGTTTCGAACTGCATCAAAGAGCCACTCACCGACACAGCTTTATTGTGGGAGTTAAAAAGCTACAACGCAGCCATTGGGCGATGATGCTTGGGCATATTGGTATGGCGATCACCGTGATCGGTATTGCTATGGTACAGAACTACAGTATCGAGCGTGATGTGCGCTTAGCACCTGGAGAAAACTTCCAAATCCAAGGGTATAACTTCTATTTCCAAGGATTACGCGACAATGACGGACCAAACTACGATGGTTATATCGCGGATTTCGAGATCAAGAAAGATGGTCAGTTTGTTAACGTTCTTCATGCAGAAAAGCGTTTCTACAACACGGCAAAATCCATGATGACAGAAGCAGCGATAGATCGTGGTGTCACACGTGATTTGTATATCGCCATGGGTGAAAGGTTGGACGATGGTGATGCTTGGGCTGTACGCATTTATTACAAACCTTTTGTTCGGTGGATTTGGCTTGGCAGTTTATTCATGATCTTTGGTGGCATCGTGGCAATCAGTGATAAGCGATATCGATTCCGAAAGCCTTCTAAACGAGCAACAGAGCTGAAAGAGAAGGAAGCATAAATGAATCGGAATATACTTTTTGCTCCACTGGCTTTCTTTTTGATACTGGTCGCGGTGTTTGCGACTCAGTTAAGCCGCAATGCGGGTGGGGATGACCCAACAAAATTAGAGTCAGTATTGATTGGTCAGCCTGTACCCAAGTTTAAGCTTGAAGACTTAGCCGAACCCGGTCGATTGTATGAACAAGACATCTTTGTCGGTGAACCATTGCTTATCAACGTATGGGCTACGTGGTGTCCGACATGCTATGCCGAGCATAAATACCTAAATGAGCTAGCGGCTAACGGCGTGAAGATTATTGGTCTTAACTACAAAGATAACCGCGAAAAAGCAGTGCAGTGGCTTAATGAATTGGGCAACCCTTACTTGATCAGTTTGTTTGATGGTAACGGTATGCTTGGTTTGGACCTAGGCGTCTACGGTGCACCTGAAACTTATATCGTTGATGCGAATGGTGTTATTCAGTATCGACACGTTGGTGATGTAAACGTGAAAAATTGGAAAGAAACATTGCAGCCAATTTATCAACGGTTAGTGGAGGAGTCTGCGAAATGATTAAGCAATTACTCAGTGTATTCCTTGCTATTGCTTTGTTCGCTTTACCTACATTGGCTAGCATAGAAATATACGAATTTGATTCTGTTGAGCAAGAACAGCTATTCAAAGAGCTGGGGCACACGTTACGTTGCCCTAAGTGTCAAAACAACTCCATTGGCGATTCTAATGCCGCCCTAGCACAAGATCTCCGCCTGAAAGTCTATGAGATGTTGAAAGAAGGCAAAACGGAGCAGGAAATCATCGACTACATGATCGCCCGCTATGGAAACTTTGTTACCTATAACCCGCCGATAACCGTGGTTACCTCTATATTGTGGGTCGGACCCATTGGTGTATTGGTCATTGGCTTTGGGTTTATCGTATTGAGAAGCCGTCGTAAGCCCTCCCGTCAAGATTCCGTGAAATCTGAAGATTGGGACGCAGAAAAAGAAGCACAGCTACAAGCTTTACTCAAAGAAGAATCGGAAACGGGAGATGAGCGAAAATGACTTTTTTCTGGATAGCTACAGCCGTTATCATTGCTATCTCTAGCGTTCTAATTGCTTTTCCGTTAGTCCAGCGACGTGCTGTTGATGACGACGCGCGACGTGACGAACTTAATAAAGCGTTCTACAAAGATCGTTTAGATGAGCTAGAAGAAGAAGCAAAAGAAGGGTTAGTCGAAAATCAAGAAGATTTGATTGCGGATCTAAAGCAAACGCTGCTAGACGATGTTCCTAAAGCCAAGAAAAATGAAGCGACAACTCAGATTTCAACAATGGCTGTCGCCATTCCGTCGTTATTATTTGTTGCTGCATTGTCCTACGGGATGTATTACCAATTTGGCGGTTCTCAGAAAGTGGTGGATTGGCATCAAGCTGAGAGCAACCTTCCTGCTCTTACCAAGAAGTTGATGTCGCCAGAAGGTCAAGCACTCACAGAAGATGAGATGCAGGATTTGACACTCGCTCTTCGTACTCGCTTACATCATCAACCGGACGACTCAACTGGTTGGATGCTTTTAGGGCGTATTGCATTGGCAAATAGAGATGTGACCACAGCGATAGGCGCCATGAAAAAAGCGTATCGTATTGAACCTAAAGATTCCGATATTCAGTTGGGCTATGCGCAAGCTTTAATGCTTTCATCTGATGAAGTGGATCAGAATAAGGCGCGCTCCTTGTTACACCGATTAGTTAAACAAGATCGAGTCGATTTACGAGTTCTTTCACTGCTAGCGTTTGATTCTTTTGAGCGTAGTGATTACGCGGCAGCCATACGTTATTGGGGAGCAATGCAACAAATGATTGGCCCACAAGATAACCGTTATGAAATGTTGGGTCGCAGTATTCAAAACGCAAAACTTAAATTGGGAGAAACCGCTGCGGTAGCAGGTAAATCAGTTCAAGTCAGTATTGCGTTAGCCGATGAAGTGAACCCTGATCCTAATGCTGTCTTGATTGTATCAGTTCACAGAGCGGATGGTAGCCCTATGCCAGTCGCTGCTGCGCGTTACCCACTAGGGTCTTTTCCTAGAACAGTCGTACTTGATGACGGAAATAGCATGATACAAGGCATTAAACTATCGAGCTTAGATGAGCTTGTAGTGAAAGCCAGAATTGATGCGGATGGCAATGTTGCCAGCAGAGATGGTGATTGGCATGGTCAAAGTGACATTGCTAAATTAGGTGATAGTGTTGCTTTAACTATAGATAAACGTTATTAATGGTATTGTTTTGTGTTTGGCGTCGTTATCAATTCAAGTTGATGAATGATATGAAATCATTAGAATAAAGAAGATTACTTGAGTACGCTAAGAATTGATAATAAGACCGGCAGAAGCCGGTCTTTGTTTTTGGTAAAGGACTATGTTGTTGAATAAAGTTAGTTCCTGGCTATTAGTGTTATTAGCCTCTTTTTTAGTCGGTTGCACCTCTGTACCGGAGGAAGAACATGCCAGTCTTTCTCATCCGAATGACCCGTTTGAAAGCTTTAACCGAACAATGTTTGATATCAACTATGATTATCTGGATCCTTACATTGTTCGCCCAGTGTCGGTCGCGTATGTTGAAACGGTGCCTAAACCAGTTCGTGGTGGTATTGGTAACTTCCTCGCAAACCTTGATGAGCCAGCCAGTATGGTCAACAACCTTTTAATGGGCGAAGGTGAACAAGCGCTTACAAACTTCAATCGCTTTTGGATCAATTCTACATTGGGTCTATTAGGGTTCATAGATGTTGCATCCGCTGCTGGTATCACACAGCAAGATGACCGTGCGTTCAGTGATATGTTGGGTTACCACGGCGTGGGTCATGGTCCCTATTTTATGGTTCCCGGATACGGACCGATAACGTTACGGAAAACAACGGATACTGTTGATGGCATGTATGTTCCGTTGTTTTATTTGAATTTTTGGGCAGGCCTTGGAAAGTGGGCTCTAGAAGGCTTGGAAAAACGTTACTTGTTGATTCCACAAGAAGGTACGTTGGAGTCGTCACCGGATCCGTACGCATTGTCTCGTGACGTATACCTACAACGACGCGATTTTAAAGCGGGAATTACCGAAACAGTAGAAGAAGAGGAAGAAGATTTCCTAGATGACTACTTAGATGAAGAATTTGAATAGGCGAAAAGCTTAAGTAAAACATACAGACTTCACAAATTTGAAAGCCTGACGATAAATCGTCAGGCTTTTTTCTTTTTGAACCGTCGTATACCAAGGAATCTCATTGTCGGATCAAAAACCTCTCTATACTCACCTAAAAAGTAGAATAAACCTCGGGTACAGATCTTTGATCATATAAAAGTTAGATAACCCAAAAACAGGAAGCGTATGTCAGAAACTAGCGATGTCGGAAAACCAGATCAAGCCATTCAAAATAACCGAGAATTAGAAAGCCAAGCGCGTGAAAGCGGTTGGAATACGATTCAGAAAATTTCGCCCTATTTGTGGCCGAAGGATAAACCTTGGGTGAAACGCAGAGTTGTCATGGCAATGGTTGCTCTGGGTTTATCAAAGTTGGTAGCCGTATTCACTCCGTTTTTGTACAAAGCGGTCGTCGATTTAATGGCGACCGAAAATGATTCCCCCGAGTGGTTGTTGGCTTTAGGAGCTGTTGGCTTAGTCGTTGCGTATGGAATGAACCAAGTTTTGAAAATCGGTTTTGAAGAAATACGTAATGTCGTTTTCGCTAAAGTTGGGCAACACGCTCTTCGCTCCGTCGCGTTAGAAACCATATCGCATATTCACCGCCTTTCTCTTCGCTATCATCTTACGCGGAAAACGGGGGGATTAAGCCGAGTCATGGAGCGTGGCGTAAAAGGCATAGAGTTTTTGCTTAGATTTATGCTCTTTAGTATTGGTCCGCTCATTCTTGAACTGTTGCTCATTTCTCTTATTTTATTGTTTGCTTTTGATTTCTGGTACTTGCTGGTGGTGAGCTTAACCGTTGTTATTTACATCGTGTTTACTGCGAAGGTGACGGAATGGCGAGTGCGCATTCGTAAAGAAATGAACGACAAAGACAAAGACGCGAACCAGAAAGCGATCGATAGCTTACTTAATTTTGAAACGGTTAAGTATTTTGGAGCGGAGAAGCGAGAGGCGAATCGTTACGACCAATCGATGGAGGGCTTTGAAGCCGCATCGATAAAAACGGTGAACTCACTAGCTTTACTCAACCTAGGGCAAGCCCTTTTATTAAATGGCGGTATGGTACTCGCATTGTTGCTTGCCGTTAGGGATGTTAATTCGGGCGTGTTAACCGTGGGTGGTTTTGTCATGGTGAACGCGTACATGATGCAAGTCATGATGCCGTTAAACTTTCTTGGGTTTGTGTATCGAGAGATTCGCCAGTCATTGATAGATATGGGGGAGATGTTTGATCTACTTCGCCAAGAACCGGATGTGAAAGATAAAGAAAATGCACCCAATTTAGCGGTGTCCGCTGGAGAGTTAAGTTTTAAAAATATCGATTTCTTTTATGAATCTCAGCGCCAAATTTTAAATGATGTGAGCGTCTCTGTAGGCGCTGGGAAGACTGTCGCCATAGTGGGTTCTTCTGGGTCAGGAAAATCGACCCTAGGAAGGCTTCTGTTTCGATTTTACGACGTAAGTGGCGGTAACATACTAATAGATGGTCAAGACATACGAGATGTGACACAGGAAAGCCTACATAATGCGATTGGCGTTGTTCCCCAAGATACCGTGTTGTTCAACGATACCATTCAATACAATATAGCCTATGGCAGACCTAACGCCTCACAGAATGAAATTATTGAAGCGGCAAAAGCGGCTAAAATTCACCATTTCATTGAACAGTTGCCAGACGGCTATCAAACCCAAGTGGGCGAGCGAGGGTTAAAGTTGTCTGGTGGTGAAAAGCAGCGCGTAGGCATTGCTAGAACATTGCTAAAGAACCCACCTATCTTGTTACTTGATGAAGCGACCTCGGCTTTGGATACAGAAACAGAAAGAGAAATCCAAGAGAGCTTGAAACTGATGTCGAAAGGGAGAACAGTGATCACAATCGCGCACCGTCTTTCGACCATAGTAGATGCAGATACCATCGTTGTTCTGTCACAGGGCAAGGTTTTGGAGCAAGGAACCCATCAGGCATTACTCGATTTGAAAGGGCAGTATGCGCAAATGTGGCAAAGCCAGCTTAAAGAAGTTTAATTAAATTCCTATAACGTCAAAACAAACAAAAAGAGTTGGCGCAATGCCAACTCTTTTATTTCCGCTCAGCTAATCCGTTTGGATTAGAACGTACGGCTGTACTGTACGCCTAGCAGGATTGCATCTGCACGTGTTGTACCTTCAATTTTGCTTAAAGGTAAGTTATTTTCTGATACTTTAACATCTTGACCTAAAAGGTAAGTGGCACCGAAATCTACGTTAGATTGGCTGTCGAGGTTATAAGTAAAGCCAGCGGAGAGCCAGTTGCGGTTTGAGTCAGGCACAGAAATTGAAGTTAACTCGTCTTGGGCACTTGTGTCGTGCATATAACCGGCACGAACAGTCCAGTCTTGACTTACAAAGTACGTACCACCGATAGAGTAGTGCATACCATTCTGCCACTTGTATTCGTTAAGAACGCCCGCTTTTTCAGCTTCTAGTTTTTCAAATACAGACCAGCCGATCCACTGCACGCTGTAGTGAACCGCGAAATCAGTGCCATCTAAGCGATGGTAACCAGAAAACTCTGCCATATCAGGTAGAGGCATGAGAAGTGTGTCGTCTTTAGATACCCCTTTGCTTGCAGTTACATCACCTTTTGCTTTTAAGGTAGGGCTATTTCGATAAGACAAACCAAAGCGGTTGTTTTCATCAAGCTCATATACTGTACCTAGGTTAAAACCTAGTGCCCAACCAGAAGCATCTACATCTAATGCTGTTTGTCCAGATAAATCACGAATAACAACTGGCGATGTGCTGACAGGAACATGTGTCAATTTGTCGCTCAGTTTGCGCTGCATTTTTCCTGAACCATAGATAATATCTAAGCCAGCACCAATACTTAGTTGTTCATTAATACGGTAAGAACCAGCAAGACCAATGTTCATACTCTTAACATCAGTAAGGCCACCGTATTCTGCGCCAACAAATGTGTCGTCAAATTGGGTTTTTGTACCAAAGTTAGAGTATACGTTAGCGCCTACAGCAAATTTTTCGTTCAAAGGAACAATCACGTGTAGGTTAGGTACTACGGAAGTATCGCCCGCATTACTGAAGTTGGAATCGACAGTAGACATGTAACCAGCAGATGGACCTGCAAGTGCATTGGCGTAGGTGTACTTAGCGTCTTTTACTTCGATCATAGATGTAATCGTTGTTACACCAACTGACAGTGAAGTTTCTTCAAACAGCGCCATTGCAGCGGCGTTACGTGCCATTACAGAAGCGTTATCTGCAATTACAGCGTCGCCTGCAAACGCTCGGCCAAGACCGGTCGCGGATTGTGCGTTAAGTTGGAAACCTGCAGCGATAGCTTGCTGAGATGCGAGAGCGATTGTGGTAGCGATGACCGTTTTTTTAAACAGACGCGACTTGTTCATAGGATTAACCTTATTATTGTATTCCCAGACATTAATTGTCGGGTGATATGTGTATCTACCCACGAGGGCAGACAACCCTGCTTTATGTACTGATATAACTTTTAAGCTTGATTGAGTAGTTACTCAACGGCGGAGATAGTAATTCTGCGATTGATTAAATGAAATCCGACCATTGTTTAAATAAGCAGATAACAGTCAATAAAGCAAAATTTGGGGTGAGTAAGCACTCGTGAACTGTGAAGAAGCCTTGTTTATTCATAATAGAAATTCTAAGAGAAGAATTTTGAGTAACGTGAAAATAAAAAAGGTCCGCTGTAAATCGCGGACCTTGATTGTTTAACGAGTAGCTGGATTAAGCACTTAGCCAGCAGGGTGTATGATAGGTTTTAATGTTTCAGCGATTTTCGCTACATCTTCATCCATACTTCCCACAATCACCATGCTTGCATCCATCAATGGCATAACAATGCCAGACATTCCATCTTTGACAAATGCCTGAGATTCAGGGGCTGGGATATTAGTAACAAAAAGTGTCACTCGCCCATGCTCTCCTTCAAATACCATATGCATAGCATTCGAAGCGCCAAAACCACAGTGGTTTAAGTAATACACGTGATAAGGAAAGTTTTGCGAGAAGTGATACGCAAAAGGTTTCATTTTCACGTTGATTTGGCTAGATGAAACATTTTCATCAATTGGATTGATGAAAGGTTTCTCAGCGGTTACATGAGCCAACGCCGTATTTGCTAATGTTGCGTAGGCTGGCGTTACCACAAGTCCACCCCAATTGACTTGTCCTATTAAAAGTCCAAAAGCAAAGGCTACCGATGCCGCCATAGCGAGTGCTTTTCTAGCAAACCTAGGCCTTTCCGTTTCCGCGCTTTGGTTAAACAACACACGATCAGCCAACCCATCTGGCACATCGACTTTCATCGCTTTTTCTAGTTGTGCATCTAGACCTAAAATGTCATCGACAAATTTGGCATTTGCACTGTTTTGAGAAATCGCCAATTCGATTTCGTCGTCTCTGCCCTTTGGATCTGACATAATGCGACGGCGAAATTCTAAATCATCCATTATGCACCCCCATATCCGATTGAGAATCTTCAAGCATCTCTTTGAGCTGGTTTCTGGCTCGGAACAAACGTGTCATTACCGTGTTCTTATTTAATTCCAGAATTTGCCCAATTTCTTCACCGCTGAATCCCCCTACAACTTGGAGAAACAGAGGCTCTCGATACTCGACCTCTAATTTCATAATTTGATTTTGAAGCCACTGTTGCTGATGATGCGGGTCGTCAGAAACCTTTGCATCGTTGCCGTGGTCATCAATATCCACCAATTCTAACTGTTTTCGTTCGAAGCGGCGTGCGTTTTCACGGCGTAGAATGGTAATTAGCCAAGATTTCGCTGCTTTTTCGTCTAGCAGGCTATCTATAGCCCGCCAAGCACGTAAACAGGTTTCTTGTACCAAATCTTCCGCAACATGACTGTCTTTACACAACCAGTACGCATAGCGATATAGGTCGGTGTGATAAGCGCGCACGAGCGCTTCGTATCTTTTTTGCTTGTCCATATCAGAATTGACCGGACGCTTCTCTTTTTTCTTTCCAAAAAAATCGATAATCGACACTTGAGCCTCCGTTTGCTCTCGCTGTGTCTATGGAAGGTCAACACTCGAGAGTTCTAACTTACTGAAAGTAAGCGAACTTCTAATTAAGAGGATGGTTTGGCATAAAAAGCCGAGCTTAGAAATTTCATTTCGGATCTTTCTTAAGCGATTATCCACTAGGCAGCATTGCATAAACTACAAATAAATTGATCTAATTCAAAATCCATATATGGAATCTGGTTATAGTACGTCTTGTCATCTGGTTAACCATTCGTGGTTAGCACGTTGAGCAAGATGACACTTCCTTTTGAAGGCTGACTTTACTTTCTCCTAATCAGGAAACTGATTTTTTAATTTTAGCGATACGCTATATATCGATTCATGCCACACTTTAAGTGTGGTTTTTTTTGTCTAAAATTCCTGATTCACAGTTTTAATGTAACGCAATCTGATTATTTATCACAGTTATTACCCCGTCTTTTCTGCGCTACACTTACGATTTCTTACGTGTCACTCTCTACATTTTAGTCCTAGATCACGCTATAAAATAAAAAGCGATTCAAACATGCGTTTTAATCTGATAACATTTTTGTTACATGACAGGTCTGACCTCTTTAAGGAGATATAATGGGCATTCAGGATTTAAGGACGCGTTCCGGAGAAAGGATTGCGGTTGTTGCTGGGCTAAGAACGCCGTTCGCAAGACAAAGCACCGAGTTTTCTCAGGTACCCGCCGTAGACTTGGGTAAAATGGTCGTCAGTGAAATGCTGACACGCGCCGATATTGATCCAGCCCTAATCGATCAAGTGGTATTTGGACAGGTTGTGCAAATGCCAGAAGCGCCAAACATTGCCCGTGAAATCGTATTAGGTACAGGTATGAATATTCACACCGATGCGTACAGTGTAACGCGAGCTTGTGCGACGAGTTTTCAGTCTGCGGTGAACGTGGCTGAAAGTATCATTTCTGGCTCGATTGATATTGGTGTCGCTGGTGGCGCTGATTCCTCCTCAGTACTGCCAATCGGCGTATCCAAAAAACTGGCTGCCTCTTTACTTGCTCTGAGTAAGGCAAAAAAAGCGGGGCAGAAGCTTTCTATTATGCGCAAGCTCTCCTTCAAAGATTTGATGCCAGTGCCTCCAGCAGTAGCCGAATATTCGACAGGGCTGTCCATGGGACAAACGGCAGAGCAGATGGCAAAAACACACGGAATTACTCGCCAAGCCCAAGATGAATTAGCTCATCGCTCTCATACCTTAGCTGCGCAAGCTTGGAAAGAAGGAAAAATTCGAGACGAAGTGATGACCGCTTTTCCCGACCCTTACAAGCAATGGATTGATACCGACAATAATATTCGTCAGGACTCAACCATTGAAGGGTACGCAAAATTGCGCCCAGCGTTTGATAGGCAATATGGCAGTGTAACGGCTGCGAATGCAACGCCACTGACAGACGGAGCGGCATCGCTGCTTATTATGCGTGAAGGTCGTGCTAAAGAGCTAGGACTCGACATCATGGGCTTCATACGCTCTTATGCATTTTCGGCCATTGACGTGAAAGAGGATATGTTGATGGGACCTTCGCATGCGACTCCAATGGCACTCGATCGTGCAGGTATTAGTTTGTCGGATCTTACACTTATTGATATGCACGAAGCCTTTGCAGCACAAACGTTGGCTAACGTGAAGATGTTCGCCAGCGATAAGTTCGCTAAAGAAATACTAGGAAGAGACAAAGCCATAGGCGAAATCGATATGGATAAATTCAACGTTCTTGGTGGTTCTATCGCTTATGGGCACCCATTTGCAGCAACTGGTGCGCGAATGATTACTCAAACACTGCGTGAGCTTAAACGCCGTGGAGGGGGATTAGCGTTGAATACTGCATGTGCCGCGGGTGGTTTAGGTGCAGCGATGATTTTGGAGGTGGAATAATGGCGGGTCAGAGTGCATTTACATTATCAATAGACGATCAAAATCTCGCGTGGCTAGCCATTGATGTTCCTGGCGAGAAAATGAATACGCTTCAAGCAGAGTTTTCGGATGAAATGCAGGCGATCTTGCTTGAACTGGAAGCTAAAAAGAACGAACTCACCGGATTAGTGATTTACTCGCTTAAACCCGATAATTTTGTGGCGGGTGCTGACGTAAGAATGCTGGATGCATGCACCACTGCGGAAGAAGCAGAAGGGTTAGCCAAACAAGGGCAGCAAATGTTCGCGCGTTTGGAAGCCTTACCTTTTCCATCCGTGGCTGCCATTCACGGACCTTGTTTAGGTGGTGGTTTGGAGTTAGCGCTAGCCTGTGACTATCGAGTGTGTACAGATTCAGATAAAACACGATTGGGGTTACCAGAAGTACAATTAGGTTTGTTGCCTGGTTCAGGCGGAACTCAGAGACTTCCTCGCTTAATAGGGCTGCTGGGTTCTTTGGACTTGATTTTGACAGGCAAACAGCTTCGTGCAAAAAAAGCGAAGAAATTGGGCGTTGTTGATGCCAGTGTCCCCCAATCCATTTTATTGGATGTCGCCAAGACATTTGCGGGTAAAAAGAAAGCTAAGCGTTCGGTGGACACGAAAGAGAAGCTTATGTCTGGCAATCGCCTTGGTCGTAAATTCATCTTTGACCAAGCCATTAAGAAGACATTAGCGAAAACCCGTGGTAACTACCCTGCTGCCGAGGCGATTCTTGAAGTCATTGGTGAAGGCTTAGAAAAAGGGGTACAAGCCGGCTTGGCGACAGAAGCCAAAAAATTTGGTGAGCTGTGCATGACGACTGAGTCTAAAGCGCTTCGTTCCATCTTTTTCGCAACCACTGAAATGAAAAAAGAGAACGGCAGTGAAGCCAAACCAAGAAACATTTCGAAAGTAGGTGTGTTGGGTGGTGGGCTAATGGGAGCGGGGATAAGCCACGTATCGGTTGCGAAAGCGAACGTCCCAGTTCGTGTTAAAGACGTGTCTAACGATGGCATCTTGAATGCGATCAACTACAACCACAAATTGTTTGCTAAGCAGAAGAAACGTCGAATTCTAACCAAAGCAGGTGTGCAATATAATATGTCACAGCTGACGGGGGGGACCGATTACGTTGGATACCGCGATGCTGATATTGTCATTGAAGCCGTATTCGAAGACTTGGCTCTAAAACAATCGATGGTGAATGAAATAGAGCAACATGCGAAAGACACCACCATATTCGCTACCAATACATCGTCTCTACCTATTCACCAAATAGCGGCTGAATGTGAACGCCCTGAAAATGTGGTCGGTCTGCATTACTTCAGCCCTGCTGAAAAAATGCCATTGGTTGAGGTCATTCCTCATGAAGGTACGTCCGACGAGGTGATATCCACCGCAGTCAACTTTGCGCGTAAACAAGGCAAAACTCCCATTGTGGTTGCCGATAAAGCGGGCTTTTTTGTTAACCGAATCCTTGCGCCTTACATGAATGAAGCTGCTCATGTTTTATTGAGTGGTGAGCCGATTGAAACGCTGGACGAAGCATTGCTCAACTTTGGTTTCCCTGTTGGTCCTATTACCCTGCTGGATGAAGTGGGAGTGGATGTAGGCGCCAAGATCATGCCCATCCTAATCGAAGAGTTGGGTGGTCGATTTAAGGCGCCTGATGTGTTTGACACGTTGCTAAACGACGGTCGAAAAGGGCGTAAGAGTGGAAAAGGTTTCTATACGTATAAAGGTAAGAAGAAAGAGGTGGATAAGAGTGTTTATAAGCTGCTCAAGCTTACGCCTGAATCCAAACTACCAGAAAAAGACATCGCACTTCGCTGTGTTCTCCCAATGCTGAATGAAGCCGTAAGGTGTTTGGACGAAGGCATTATTCGCAGTGCTCGCGACGGTGACATTGGTGCGATCTTTGGTATCGGGTTCCCACCGTTTTTAGGAGGTCCTTTCCGTTATATGGACCAGATTGGTTTGAAAGAACTGGTCGCGATCATGAACGAATACGCACAGAAATACGGCGATCGTTTTGCTCCATGCGATGGTTTGTTAACCAGAGCAGGTAACGAAGAAAATTTCCACACCGCTTCTTAACAATAAGAAAAAAGGTGAAGTTCATAGGCCAGCGTATAGCTGGCTTATTTTTTATCTGGCACGGGTGGCATTTTGATTACTTAGTACGCGTGACAAAAGTATGACGATCTGAAGTACTGCTTCCCAAATTTGCACTAACTGCCGAAACGAGAATATTCCCTAAGTCGCGGAGAGAGTAGACTTCTATACCCAAGTGACCTCAAAGTGCCTGAATCCTGCACCTTGAGGTCACTTGGGTATAACTTAAAGATAGATATCAGGAGTGGCTATGCTAGGTAACACAATAAAATCCGACATTTATGTCGGCAGCGTAGTTGAAACGCTTGTCAATGAAATGGCTATTGATGCGCAAGCGCTTGCAACAACGAAATTTGCGCAGTATTTGGATAAGTTTGGAGTTGATCAAAACCCGTCTTTGAAGACTCTTCAAGGAGAGGAAGTGCTGAAGGAAGGGGTGTTAACACTAAGTTCTCAGCATAAATGGATAAACGGTGAAAGCAAGTTCGTCACTGATGTTTCCGTGTATAAGTGGAATACGGATGGTCTGAAAGAAGCGTTAGTTGAGACCGATACAGATTTCATCAACGTGAAAAATTTTGTGGATGTAAATGTAAACGCTTTGTCTGATACGGGAACGACTGTGAACGTTTATGGTGCTAAGCGCGGAGAAATATCTACGGGGAACGGTAACGATGCAGTAAACGTCCACGTGCAGTCGAACGGTGCCGCTTGGAGTAACCACTTCGATATCGATACCGGAGACGGCAATGATACGATCAGTTTCTTTGAAATAGCAGGCGGTGATTACACAGAATTTAATATCTCCGCAGGCAAAGGTAATGATGTCGTTAATGTTGCTGGGTTGTCAGAAGCAGATTGCAATACACATCGAAGTGCTCACGGCGGAGAAGGCATAGATGCGCTCTACTTAAGTGGCAACAACGCACTGGAATTTACAGGCTTTGAAGTTGTTATTGGTGATGGTGCTTCTGACTTACACATTACCCAAGAACTTTTGGATAACAACGTAGTGGGTACATGGGAAGATAATCCGGATGGAAGTGCCAATGTTATGGTCTTTACCGATGTGAACCTAACGATAGATGCTGGGTTGGTTGAGTACGCAAGCTATTTTTCAACATACACCGCCGAAGATTTGACCGACGCAATGACCCAACGACTGAGTGATTTTGGCGTGGATTACACTGCACAATACACTATTGCTGAGTTTTATACGGAGAGTGGGGATTACTTGATCGTAACCGATACCAGTGCCAGTGACTTAATTGATTCAGTTATCGATTATGTGTAAACAGATCGGGTAGTTTCTAGCGTTAACTGATTTCCACTGGCAAAGGTAACAATGCAGTGTTCGGCGCACCTCGCTGAAAAATGCATTGTTACCTTAAACGATTGACCACATTTTTTGTATCTGGTTAAGGTGTGCCTTCAATGAGATTTTTGTAGGCTGTTATATAAGGTTTATAGGTCTCATGTAACTCACGTCTAGGTTTGTATACTTTTTTGGGTGTACAAATATCAGAAGTAGCCTGTTCAAAGTTTTCAAATAGTCCAATCGAAACGCCAGCGGTTATTGCTGTGCCGAGTGCCGTTGCTTCCTTATTATCCATCTCCACATAAGGTAGGTTTAGAATGTCGGCTTTCATTTGATTCCAAAGCGAATTGTTGGCCATTCCGCTCACGCCTCTGATCTCGGTAACTTGTTCACCAAGATCATTTGAAAGTTGGTTGAATGTAAGGGACAAGTCATAAGCTAAAGCCTCCAAGAAGGAACGATACAGATGTGCTCTTTTATGCCCCCACTTTAATCCGACGAATGCGCCAGCGTTTACATCGGCATCGGGTGGGCAGGCACGACCTCCGAAGTGAGGGTTACAGAGCAAACCATCAGAGCCAGGTGGGATGAGTTCGGCGTCTTTTGATAGGTCTTCATAGTGGCTAATGTGGTCGCAATCGTCACCGAACATGATATCAACAAGCCATTTTTGAGTCAGCCCACCACCATTAATGAACACCGACGGGTGGCAAATGTTAGGTAAAGGTGAGCCGAAGATTTCCCCCACTTTTCCAATGCGTTCATAAGAAGTTACAGGGGTCGACATAGATAGGATAGGATAAGTACCAGCGATATCTACAGCCACGTTCTTAGAAAAACCACCCGCGCCAACAATGCTCGCAGGAGTATCGCCAAGCCCTGCCAGTATCGGTGTGCCACTCGGTATAGAGGTGAGCGTAGACAGTTTACTGGTCGTATGCCCAACAATATCGGTCGACTCCGCAATATAAGGCAAAAGCTTCAGATCAATACCGAGCTTGGAAGCGATGTTTTGATCCCACTGTTGGCTATGTTTGTTTGAAAGACCCGTCATCCAGAGTAGAGACTTATCTATCGCCCACTTTTCTGGTGGAAGTTCTGAAAGATGCCCGACGATATAGCTTGTAATGGGCACGATTTTAACCGTTTTTGCAAAGCTCTCTTTTGACTGGCTTTCCATCCATTTCATTTTTGGTGCAAGTATTGGGTACCAAGTGCCTGTCACTTCTCGTATCTCGGAACCGTATTCATTCGTTATGCTTTCGTAGTGAGTGAGAAAACGCGTGTCTAACGATGTGGTGTAAGGAAAGGTTGGGGAGCCATATTTATCTACACCTAATACTCCCCCCATCATTCCCGATACGCCAATTACGCAGACCTCTTGGGCAGAAAAAGAGTCATCGGTATCAAAGAGCTGATTGATAGACAACAACATGGAATCATACATCGCGTTTATGTTGTAAGCGGCTTTGCCAGTGGTGTCCGTGTCTGGTGTGTATGTTTGTTTTTGTTCCCTTAATAGCTTCCCTTTACTATTAAAAACAGACAAAAGCATTCCACTAGAGCCCAAATCAATGGTCAATATCAGTTTCTTAGTCATAACTACCACCTAGTTTCGATTTGGTTTGATTCATTGAGAGGCATTGAGGCTTAGAGGAACCAAACTCTCGATTGATGGCCACTTCTTCTTGGTACATATTAATTTCTTTTCGAAGTCTTTCTGGAGACCAATTGAGCTCGCTAGCGGCGAGTTTCCCTATTGCTTCAAGTTGAGACAGTCCTGCGTCTTTCAATTGAAAGAAGACATTTGTTCGTCTTATTAAAATGTCGGTCAGGTGAACGACATGCTCGTTTCGCGCGATGTAGCGAATTTCTGCTGGAGTCAGAGGAAAGTTAGAGCCGAATATGTCTTTTCGGTCTTCGTCAAATGAAGCCAGCTTAAGCACTTGAGGTGTGTTGCTACCAAAATTACCTTGTATTCTAGCAATATCTTGGTCTGATAAAACGTCGACATTGGGAAGTGTTAAGTGAGAGAAATTTTCTCCGCCCGAAATCGGTGTTACGTGGCTTAAGCTCTTTGTTTTGCAAAGCTTCTCTTGGTTTTCTATAAAATCAACGGTTTCTTCTGCCATGAGTCGACATGTACTCAATTTACCACCAGCCAAGGTGTATAAACCCGAAGAGCTTTGAGTGATCAAGTGGCGTCGAGAGACGTTACTGGCATTTGATATTGACTCTGTTTTCACTAAGGGTCTTAATCCTGACCACGCAGAGAGGATGTCCTGCTGTGTTAATTTCGCGTTTGGAAACATTTCATTGGTTGCGTTCAGTACATGCGTAACATCAGAATCAGTTACCGTCGGGTTATCAATATCACCCTCGTAGTAGGAATCGGTTGCACCCGCAAAGACATACCCTTCATCATTTTTAGGTAATACCCAATTCATGCGACCATTGTCGCTTTCTACGTGCATGAACACACCATGGTTAACTTTGAGTCTCTTGTTGCTAAACGCAAGGTGAACACCCTTGGAGGGAGACATTAAACGTTGTGCGGTGGGATCATCGATTAAGCGAATGGAATCGACACCTGGACCGCAGGCGTTGATCACATAGGACGCCGATAATTCAAAGCATTCGTTAGAGAGATGATTGGTTGCTTTTACCCCACAGACCCTGCCTTTTTTATAAAGTAAATCCGTTACTTGAGTGTAGTTCATGGCGTCAGCCCCGAGAGATATCGCGCTTTTCAGGGTGTCTATTGTTAATCTGGCATCGTTAGTCGCTAAATCATGAAACAACCCAGCTCCTTTAAGCCCATTTGAATTCAAATTAGGTTCTTTGTCTCTTAGCGTCTTTTTATTGAATATTCGGCTTTTTCTGTTTTTAGGGTTACCTGATACAAAGTCATAAAAAGAGAGCGCTATCTTGAGCTGCCAAGGGCTGTATTTACCTTGTGAGTTTGATACAAACAGAATGGGTTGGGTTTTGGCTAAGTGCGGCGCTATGTTTAGCTGAGTCTCTCTTTCCCTGCAAGATTCACGAACAACCTTGAGGTCAAGCGTTTCCAAATAGCGTACTCCCCCATGTATGAGTTTCCCTGATCGGCTGCTTGTTCCTGAAGAAAAGTCATTTTTCTCTATCAGTGCGACGGAGTATCCCCTCAATACCGCTTCTCGGGCGAGAGATACCCCTGATATGCCCCCACCAATTATCACAAAATCATATGCTTTAGGTGCATCATTGCTATGTATTTCCATTTCCGCTCCTTGGAAAATGACGAATTAATATAACGACATGTAGTTTTTTATAGCATTGTGGTGTTTTTGTGTAAAGTTTGTTGTTGTTTTTTGTGTTTTTAAGGCATAAAAAAGCCGAATCGGTAATGATTCGGCTCTACAATATGGATGTTGTGGGGGAAGCTGGTTGAAAGGCTAAATCACCTCAATACCATTATCCTCTGCCCACTGTCTGTATTCCAGAGGGAATTCATCATCAACAATAAAGGCGTCGAATACTGCTAAATCGGACACTTTGCTGAAGTTAATTCTACCTAGCTTCGAGGAATCGCATACAAGGTACTTCTTTCTTGCTTGGCGAAGCATCATTTGGTTTGACGGGACTTCTGCGTGCGCTGGATGTGTCCAACCCGCATTAAGGTCAATGGCAGAAGCACCAAAAAATCCTCGGTCCAAATTGATAGAAGCTAATGCTTGCTCCGTTACAGTGCCAGACAATGCGTGAGATGTGTTTCTGTAGTGCCCACCTGGAACGAACAAGTCTACAATAGGTAGGCGGACGGCTTTTTCCGCAATGTTTAGAGCCAATGTCGTTACGGATAGGTGCTGAACGTCATCGGATAAGTAATCTAGAATCATAGGAACAGTACTACCTGCATTTAGACCTATGCTTTCGTTAGATTTAATGAGTGACGCTGCTTTTTGAGCGATGGTTTGTTTTGTCGTTAAATGAATATTTTGTTTTTCTTCTAACGCAATTTCATTTTCATAGGGAGAAGGGGCGATATACTCGCTTTTCAGTTTGGCTCCCCCATAAACGACAGTGACTAACCCTTGCTTTTCAAACGTAGTGAAGTCACGGCGAATCGTTGCAATGTTGACTCCAAATTGTTTAGCCAATTGCGCGTTTTTTGCGACTCCATTTTTTCGAATTATTTGCAAAATCCGACTTTGACGTTGTTCAGGCAGCATGGTTTCTTCTGAAACGTCTCCTCTACTCATAAATGTTCCTTTGAGTTTAGTGAGCTGTAAGTTGTGAAATATCATAACATCGTGCTGTTCTCAAGCTTCACACTTTGCTTATGTGCTCGTGCACCATATTTATTTCTTTTTTAACTTTTGTGTAGCATTATTGTTGACATTATACTACATAAAGCTACATAGTGCTTTATGTGACAGATGAAAGAAAACATAAGGAAGTGTTATGGAAGGGAAAACTATTCGTCTCAACAGAATGTTTGAGAACAAGAAAGCGGTCTTTGCAGCGTTAGTTAACAGTATGTACCTGGGACCACAGCCAGGTATTACATCAGATAGTGAGTTCAGGAGAATTCTACTTGAACTATCGAAGAATGGCTTAACAGGGGCAATGCTCTCACCAGGGTACATAAAACAATACTCTAGTCTATTGGGGCACAGACATTCTCCGGCAGTAATCATGTCGGTGGGGTGGACGGACAAATGGCGGAATGCCGAACTGTTGGGGCATGATGGGTTCAAGGGACAGCATGACTTTATCGCTAATGCTGAGCAAGCCGCTGCTTACGGCGCTGATGCGGTGCACGATTATGTCTTTCTTGGATCGAGTAACCCCGCTGATGATGTCGCTGAAATGAAACGCCTAGGTACGCTAGTCCGGGAGTCTGAGCGTCTTGGACTTCCCGTATTATGTGAGCCTTTAGCTCGAGGTACAAATGTTGCTGACGGTGAACAAAATAAACCGGAGTTTGTTGCTCTGGCGGCTCGCATGGCTGCCGAAGCGGGGGCGGATATTGTTAAAGTCGAATATACAGGGGATCCCGAGTCATTTAAGACCGTCGTCGACTCAACACCGGTTCCTACGGTGATGATGGGCGGGGCAACGCGAAGCAGTTTCTTAGACTTTCTTGTGAGTTTGGAAAGTGCGATGACGGCAGGATGTTCAGGGGTGGCTGTAGGACGAAACCTCTATTTGCATGAACGTCCAGCCGATGCGATACGGGCGATTACCGACGTGATATGTCAGGGCAAAGCGGCAGCGGATGCTGCTAAAGAATATAATTTGTAGGGTACTTTGCTTCCTCAGTTAAGAGGTTTTGGCGTCTTCTAGGCGCCTTTTTTGAACCTAAAAAAATCCACCTCTACGTAAGGGTGGATTCAATGTGTTTAGTGGTTAAATTCGATTAACCAAGAAGCATTCGACAGAATAGAACATTGTTAGGATCAAGTTTTTCTTTGATTTGCTTATGGATAAAGCCTACATCCGTTTCCATGTAATGACTTGAACGTTCAGAGCCAACTCCGTGGTGATGAGCTAACGTACCTTTATGTGCTTTTACAATGGTTGCCATTTTATCTTGGCAATGACGCCAAATACTCATGGCTTCGGAATCGCTGCTTTCCTCTATAAAGAAAAGTGCATACATACAGGCACCTGTTTGATAGGCGTGAGAGAAGTGAGTATAGAACTGCTCTACTCTATCATTAAAGGCATCTTCTAAGGCTAAAGCACAATCTGAAGCTTGATTCCAAGGCAAGGTTACTTCTACGGTATCGAACATCTTCCCATCGATAACATTGCGATCTCTCATCATGGTTTCACACTGGTAACGATTGATAAACCAAGTGTCTGAAACATCGTCAGACAGTATTGTCCCTCCGATATTGGTCACTTTCTTTCTTGCTTCGATGGTAAGCGCTGAGAGAGATTCTTCTGGCGCGATGACAGAGAAAGTTAACAAAGCAAAATCGTCTTTTGGAACTCCTTTAGAAATAGACTCGGTAATATGGTTGGTTTCAGCGATATTGTATGCGCGAAGCAATCCGATAGGGAACCCGCCTTGAACCAATTGACGCTGTGCTTCAATAGCGTTTTCGTAGTTGTCAAACGCGACTGATGTAAATGAGGTTGGCAGTTTTCTGTGAACTTCTAGAGTGACGGATGTAATGACTGCAAAACTGCCTTCTGATCCGATAAGAAGCTTAATTAAATCAAGCCCTCCGGGGGTTCTTGCACTGGGAGTCGCCGTTATGACTTCGCCGGTTGCAAGGACGGCTTCCAATCCAATAACTGCATGCTCAATACCACCATAGTAGGTAGACGATGAGCCTGTTGCTCGAGTATTAATCCAACCACCCACTGTAGATATAAAAAGTGATTGAGGGTATTGACCAAGTTCAAAGCCCCACTGTTCCATCGTTTTGAGAAGATCACCACCATAAACACCAGCACCGACCGTTATTTGGTTGGTTAAACGCTCTACAGGTTGAATGGAATTTAGGTTTTCCGTTGATAGGTAAACGTTAGGACCGCCTTCAAAACTACCCACGACGTTAGAGTGTCCCCCTAATACTGAAACTTGGATATTAAGTTTGTTGGCGAGTTTAAGAATAGTAGAAACATCATTTGAATTATCTGGCTTGAAAATCAAAATGTTTGAATTTTGTTTTTTTTCTTTAAAGTACCTAGACCAATGTTCTTCAGGGTCCAAATCCTTGGTGTTTAGAACGTCATAATCAATCTTTTCGATTTGATTCGTTTCTAAAGCATTTAGAACCTCTTCAATTGTCTTCTCCATACTTTTTTACTCCACTTCATTTATGTCCATATATGAGGGTTGTATACCCGCACCTCTAACTCATCTAGAGTTCCTGTTTTATTTTTTAGCATTATGTAGTTTTGTGTTCAAGTTCTTTTGGCTTTATTGAGTTTTTAATACTAGTCTAGTGACGATTGTTAATGCATTGGATGGTTAGTTACTTCTGTTTTATCATTAATTACCAGTGTTATAATCTATTAATCTGCATTTATTATGGTAATATATTCCATTTGTTATCGATATTTTAGATTTGTAATTCTTTTTTCACTTCTTGTGCGGTTTGAACTTGTAAAGCGACATTATGCTAATTATTGTGGTATTTAGATGTTGGGTTGTGTGGTTTGGTGTTTAGTTAGTGCACTTCCATATAGCTAAATCAAGGAAGACGATGTTCAAGGAGAACTGAAATGAGTTTTACAAGAGAAAAAGAAAGTCTATTCAAGCGAGGGGTAAAGAGAGCGGCAGTCTCTGTTCTTACGGCTTGTATCGCATTTTCGACGGTTGCAGCAGAGAAAGAAGCCAACGGTTTTGTAGGTGATCCCGAAGAAACTTACTACATGAATGTTTTTGTATCGGGCGTTGAATATTGGTTCCCTGTGTATGAAATGATGAAGCAGGCAGGGAAAAAGCTGGGTGTTAAAACTGTTTACACAGGTACACCAGAATATGACGTAAACAAGCAGCTCGCGTCTTTCGAACAAATCCTTGCGCGCAAACCTGCGGGTATCCTGCTGGCACCGATTAACCCTGACCCTTTTGTGGAGCCGATTAAACGAGCCAGAGAAATGGGCATTCCGGTCGTTACTTTTGGTGCCGACTCTCCAAATAGCGAACGTACTGCTTATGTTACTTCAGATAATGAACGTGAAGGGATCTATGCAGCTGATGCGATTGCCGAAGATATGGGAGGAAAAGGTGAATATGCCGTTCTAGAAAATCCTGGGCAAGATAATCACGATAAACGTGTAGCTGCATTTATTGGTCGAATGGAAGAAAAGTGGCCCGACATGAAACTTGTTACGCGCGCCGCAAGTAATCAAGATCCAACCAAAGCTTACAACGCCTTGCTAACGATGTCTCAAGCACACCCAAATCTTGGTGCTGTATTTATGCCAGAAGCGAATTCGGCAATGGGGGCTGCGCAAGCAGCAAAAGAGCTAGGAAAAGGCATTCGAGTCTTTAATTGCGATATCAACGCAAAAGTTTTAGACATGATCAAAAACGAAGAAATCTTCGGTGCTCTTAACCCGAACCAGGGGGTTCAAGGGTTTATGGGAATGACATTGCTCTTCTTAGCGAAACACTCTGAGCTCATCGATCCGATGAATGACCATGTAGCCAAAGGCATCAACCCAATGCAAGTGCCTTATGTCGACAATGGATTCTCTATTGTAACAAAAGAAAATGCAGAACATTTTTATTGGGATACGTACATGAAGCGAAGAGAGTCCAAGGGTGTAAGAGACTAGCTCGCGTCAGCTTAAGAGGAAAGGGGGCGGAGCGGCGTGCTCCCTTATTCCAACCTTTGGCTTACGACAATAATAAAGACGAAGATCTATCTGTTTGCTGTAGGAGAGTTGTTGTGGATGGAAATGAAGTCCTAGAATTGAAGAATATCACCAAGAGATTCGGACCAACCGTAGCTTTATCAAACGTTAACTTTTCGTTAGCTAAGGGCGAAGTTCATGCGTTGTGCGGTGAGAATGGCGCTGGCAAGTCCACGTTAATGAAAGTGATCAATGGTATCTATCAACCTGATAGTGGGACCATTCTAGTAAAAAACAAAAGCGTTCATATTGATAGCCCACGTAAAGCCAAAGCGTTAGGCGTGAATTTCGTTCATCAAGAAATTGCACTTTGCCCTGACGTCACGGTGGCTGAGAATGTATTCATGTGTGGTGCTGAAAAAGGTGAAAAGTGGCGAATTAATTATTCAGAAATAAATAAAAAAACGCTCGATATCTTATCACAATTGATGCCCATTCAACCCGACATTAAAGTAAAAGATCTGGGTATATCGACACAACAAATCATTGAAATCGCTAAAGCACTCACAGAAGAGTGTGATGTTTTAATTTTAGATGAGCCTACCGCAGCACTGACTGAAAAAGAATCGGAAGCACTATCTAATATTATTCTGGATTTAAAAAGTCGTGGTGTAAGTATTATATATATTAGTCATAGAATGGCTGAAGTATTCGATTTTTGCGATCGAGTGACCGTATTAAGAGATGGAGAATACATTTGTACTAAGGAAATAAAAAACACCTCACCAGAAGATGTCGTAAATAATATGGTAGGAAGAAAAATAAATGATCTCTACCCACCTAAAAGTAATGAAGTCAAATCAAATGACACACCCATTCTGTCGGTAGAAAACCTTTGTGATAAAGAGCGGTTCAACAATGTTAGCTTTCAGCTTTATGAAGGTGAAATATTAGGAGTGGCAGGGCTGATTGGTTCGGGGCGAAGTGAGCTTATACAAACCTTATGTGGCTTGCGCCCTAAACAGTCAGCGAATATAACATTGGAAGGGAAAAAGATTCAGTTTAAATCTTATGATGACAGCTTGAATAACAAAGTAGTTTATTTGTCTGAAGACCGTAAGCAAGAAGGTGTGTATCTCGATATGTCTATTCGAGAAAATATCTCTGTTTTGGGGCTCAATAATTTAAGAAAGAGTTTCGGTAGAATAGATAAACAAAAAGAAATAAAACAAGCTGAATCACTATCAAAAGTACTTACCGTAAAATATAGAGATATTGAGCAGCTGACAAGAGAACTCAGCGGTGGCAACCAGCAAAAAATTGCCATTGCTAGAATGTTAGCAATAGAACCGAAAATAATTATTATGGATGAGCCAACAAGAGGAATTGATGTTGGAGCAAAACATGAAATTCACGCATTACTTAGAAAACTAGCCAATCAAGGCGTCGGTATTATTATTATTTCTTCTGAATTACCAGAAATAATTGGAGTGAGTGACCGAGTCATAGTTATGTATGAGAATTGTATATCGGGTGAATTAAATAGTGACGACGTTACAGAAGAAAATATCATTCGGTTGGCATCTGGATTAAATATTGAAAGTGAGGTGAAAGTCGGATGATGGTATTAAAATTTGACGGCTTTAACCGCAAGGATTGAATCAGGATAAAAATATGAAAACGGAATTTATAAATAACTCAGGAATGACTGAGAAAGTAGAACATAAAGGATTACTTCCACTGATCTCAAGGTTTGCTGGGGCGCGTGAAGCAGCACTGGTTGCCATTATCGTTATTCTGTTCGTGGTGATGAGTTTTGCTTCTCCTTACTTCCTCACATGGGCGAACATGCGTGCCATGCTTCTTTCTTTTTCAACGGAAGGCTTGGTCGTTGTCGGAATGACCATACTGCTTATCGTTGGCGGGTTCGACCTATCTGTCGGTGCCGTGATGTGCTTATCTATGGTGATAGCCGGTAAGCTTTTCCTCTTAGGCATGGACCCATGGGTGGCGAGTTTGGTTGCGATTGCAGCCTGTGCTGGCATCGGGAGCATTATGGGTGTTTGTGTGACCAAGGTTGGCTTAAGCCATTTCATGACAACACTTGCCTTTTTGGGGATAGCGCGAGGGCTGTGCTTTGTTATAACCGAAGGATCTCCATTATCGCTGTATAGCCTGCCGCCCGAGTTTAAGTTTATTGGTCAAGGAGATGTGTTTGGTTTGCCATTTTCAGTGATCATATTCATCGCGGTTATTTTCCTGTCCGACTATATGCTCAGAAATATGTTGATGTTTAGAAGGGTCTACTATACGGGGAGTAACGAAAAAGCCGCGTTATATTCCGGTATTCGAACTGACCGCATCAAGTTTTGGACGACCGTATTGTGCTCCTCAATGGCAGGTCTTGCGGGCATCATTTTTATGTCTAAGTTTGGCGGAGCGACACCAACGTTCGGTGTTGGACTTGAACTCAATGTTATCGCTGCCGCTGTAATTGGCGGGGCGAGTTTAAACGGCGGTGCAGGAACGATTTTTGGCGCTATTTTGGGTATCGCGCTTCTTTCTATTGTGTCTTCGTCTCTTATTTTACTCAACGTCCCCGTGTACTGGCAGGAGCTGATTAGAGGATTGATTTTATTATCAGCGATTGCGATTGACCACGTCATTCAATCTAAAAAATAAGGAGCCCGTGATGCAGTACAGAAAAATTGGTCGTTCAGATATCTCTGCTTCCGCGGTTGTCCTTGGTACCTGGGGGATTGGTGGCGGTTCTATATGGGGGAAAGAAGCGGATGAAAAGGAGCTGATTAATACGATTCATGCTGCGTTGTCTTCAGGCATCAACTTTATTGACACGGCTCCAGGTTATGGCTTTGGTGAGTCAGAAAGGATTATTGGAAAAGCCATTAGAAAGCGTCGAGATGAAGTCGTCGTGGCAACAAAATGTGGTTTGGTATGGGATTGGGAAGGAACCGAGCACTTTTCTACTGATGGAAAGACGCTAAGGCGAAACTTGTCGCCAGAGAGTATCCGCCGTGAAGTAGAAGAAAGCTTGAAGCGTTTGAACACAGATTATCTGGATCTTTATCAAGTACATTGGCCGTCGAATGCGCCTTATCACACACCAATCGAAGAAACGCTCGAATGCTTGGTGGGACTCAAGCAAGAAGGAAAGATAAGAGCTATTGGTGTGAGTAATTTATCTGAAGAAGAAACATTAGCGTATTGCAAAGGCAATCAAATTGATACCAATCAGATTCGCTACAGCATGCTCTGGGAGAAAGACGCAAGAGCCACCGTAAACCAAAACCAGAGTTTGGGGATGTCTACCATGGCGTACCAAGCGATGGAGCAAGGGCTACTTTCTGGGAAAGTAACGATGGACACCCAATTTGATGCCAATGATATTCGCAATGTGGATGCTTGGAACCCTTGGTTCGTTAAAGAAAAACGTGCGCAAGTGTTACAGCAAATGGAAGCATGGAAGCCGTTGCTAGATAAGTACAGTTGCACCATGGCACAGCTTATTGTCGCTGCTACTAGTCAGGTATCGGGAATTGATTTTGTGTTGTGTGGCGCGCGATCGGTTGGGCATGCCGAGCAAAATGCGAAGGCAGGATCGTTGAATATTGATAAGGAAGATGCAAATACCATGTTGTCACAATTGAATGCATTGAGTTGAAATTTCGAAGGGGCACTTTAACTGGTTGTATTTACGAAAATAGTAAAAAACTATTGTAAGAACACGTGTCCCTGAAAGTTTCAATTCACCAAATTTAAGACGTCTTGGCTGGGTAAATGTCGCACATAGATTCGAAACACTTGGTTGGAGTGTTCAATTAAATATATGTGTATTTTAGTTTTAGACACAAGGACGCAGTCATGAAAACACAGGGACATTTAAAGCGTTTACTTATAGCTACAAAGCACGTTCAAAAAGGTGCAGTCGCAGCTTTGTCATCCTTTTTTATCTTAAACCCGGTTCAGGCAAATGGACCGGGTTTAGGCAATCCAAATTTTTCATCTAATGATGTCTATACACATGTATCGCCGTTAATTGATGATACGACGGGGTTTATCCCACCTGATTATCCTGGTCGGGCTCATTATGGGCTCAATATGTTAACGATGGTCAATGGGTATGCGGTTGGCGTGTTTGCGCCAGATCATGGTCAAGATCCGGGAGGGTGGATTGCCCTTGATGTTTCTGACCCAATAAATCCCGTTAAGGTTAAACAAGTTTACGAGCCTGATGGTACAAATATTCATCGCACAGGCGACGCCCTTCGAACCCAAGATTTTACAGAAGCTCATTCTTTAGGTTTGTCTGAAGGCAACCTTATCGTCACTCACAATTCCCGCAGTATTGAAATCTGGGATTGGTCAGATGTAAATAATCCTGTGCGGCGCTCGAAGTTAACATTCCCAGATATCATATTGGGCGGATACAGCAATATACCTTGGAATGTTTTCTGGCAAGCGCCTTACCTTTATGTCGCTCGAGGAACTTCGGGTATCTCCATTGTTGATACAACGGACGTTGATAACCCTATTTTGGTAAAAACGATCCCGCGTTCTGAATTAGGCGGCTTTGTTGTCGGCTCTGTACTGGCGTTAGGTAATGAACTGCATTTGGCGAGCCGTGAAGACCGAGGCGGTTTTTCAATTCTTAATATTGATGATCCACTTAACCCGGAACTAACGAAGGTCGTAAACAATCTTCCTTATAACTTCTACATCAGTTGTTGGGATGGGAAATACGCGAATTTTGGGCCACGATCTTCCGCGAACAATTTAGTGACGTACGATACCACGACCACGCCAATGACTTTGGTTAATGAGCATGAAGGAGAATACGTCAATCTGTATTGTAACGGGCAAGACAATAAATTGTTTCTTGGGAACCAAGAAGATGTTGCTGTCATTGATGTTTCAGACAAACAGAATTTTGTCGATTTAGGTAAAGGCAGTTTAAATGCGAGCGGAAGTGACACGGATCATGGCCAAGTTTTCCCTTTTGGTAACATGGTGTGGGTAGGGAATGATCACGGGAGCGGAAGCGGATTTTTGGCTCACAACGAGGGAAGGGATTTAACGCCGCCTCAAATAATTAGAACGTTACCAGCACACGACGACACCAATGTATCTCCCACCACCCGCATTGGGCTAGCGCTTTCAGACAGCGTTTTGATGGACTCTGTGACTGATTTAACCTTTCAAGTTATTCCGGCAGGCTCAGTGACACCTATTGATGGCACGTACAGCGTCAATTTGGGTTTTGTGCATTTTTCGCCAAGCGCACCGCTGGGAGGGAATCAAATCTATCAAGTCGTTGTAAATGGTATTAAAGACTTTACCGGTAATGCTATGCCTGAAGTTCGCTATAGCTTCTCCACAGGTAATGTGGCATCGCACGATGTGACTGTTTCTTTTCCTAATACTGTCGAAGTAGGTGGTTACGTAAATGCGGCTGCCAATGCCAGTCCGATTTTTGGAGGCACCTTAGAATATTCGTGGAATTTGGGCGACGGAACCCCTCCAACGCCATTCAGTTCAAGCAACACAATTTCTCATCAGTATGATAAAGCCGGGCATTGGTCTCCAATTGTCACTGTACGGGAAAGTGGTTTTACTTCGAGCGAAAGTGAAAGTTTAACGGTTCATTACCCCATATCGGCAAATCCCCCGAGTCATTCATCGACCATTGTGGGTTCTGCAAATCGTGTTTTCGTAGTAAACCCTGATAACGACACTGTATCCGCGGTTTCGGCTGTTGCGCCTTTTCAAAAACTCTGGGAAAGAGCGGTAATGCAAGGGCCAAAATCGCTCGCTACTGCGCCAAATGGCAATATATGGGTTGTGAGTGAAAAGAGCGATACGGTTCATATTTTGTCGGCTGCTAATGGCTCCGTCTTAGACATCATACGGCTGACCCGCGGTGCTCGCCCTAATGGAATAGCGTTTACGCCGGATGGGACGAGTGCGTTAGTTTCTCTCTATGGCTTAGGGGAGCTCATTAAAATTGATCCTAATACTCAAAATGTTATTGGTCGAATTGATATCGGTCACTCGGCTCGTGGCATTGCGATAACATCTGATTCAAATAAGGCTCTGGTTACTCGATTTATATCTCTTCAAGAGAAGGCTGACGTTGCCGAAATTGATGTCAATTCGATGACTTTGGTTCAGAACATCTCGTTAAACAAAGATACCTCTACGATTGATGGACCCGACCGTAGCCGCGGAATTGCCAACTATCTTAACAGCGTAACAATATCACCAGACGAGAAATACGCTTGGCTTCCATCTAACAAGGCGAACGTAGACAGAGGGACATTTAAGGAGTCCGACCCAAATAAAGGGTTAACGTTCGAAACCACAGTACGGGCAATCGTTTCCCAAATTGACATGGCGACGCTGAATGAGGTGCCAGCTAGACAACTTGATATCGACAATAACGCACAACCAAAGGCAGCTGTTTTCAGCCCGCAGGGTGATTATTCTTATGTTGCAATGGAAGGGCGAAGCAACGTAGAAGTGTTGGATGCATACACGGGAGACGTTGTATCTCAACTGGGCGGTCATGGTCTCGCACCGAATGGTTTGGTGAGAGTAGGCAATTATCTTTTTGTTCATAATTTCTTATCTCGTTCGGTTTCTGTTTGGGATGTCAATGCGTTAGAGACCGTTCAAGGTGATGCGCGACATATCGCGGAGGTTGATGTGGTTGCGACGGAGAAATTGTCGCCGAGGATCTTAGCAGGGAAACAATTGTTCCACGATGCAGCGAACCCACGAATGAATAAGGATGGGTACTTGTCATGTGCAAGTTGTCATGCGGATGGTGGTTCAGATGGTCGAAATTGGGACTTTACTGATCGAGGGGAAGGTGTTCGTAATACTATTCCGTTGACAGGACGGGCAGGGATGAACCATGGCAATGTTCATTGGACTGCTAATTTTGATGAAATTCAGGACTTTGAGAACGACATTCGTTTTGCATTTGAAGGGCGTGGGTTTATTCCTGATGCGCTATTTGAGGACGTTAAGAACCCTCTAGGTCTTGCCAAATCTGGTATCAGTACTGACTTAGATAACTTAGCAATTTATGTTTCAAGCTTAACAACATTTAATAAAAGCCCCTATCGAAATGCCGATGGAACTCTTACTGCAAGTGCACAGACTGGGCGATCTCTCTTCGTAAGCAAAAGCTGTGGTACCTGTCATTCTGGGAGCAACTTTACAGACAATAAACGCCATGATGTGGGAACCATCGACACATCGTCTGGAACGGGAATTGGGTCGCCACTCGCAGGGGTTGGGTTTGATACGCCAACACTTCTTGGGCTTGTAGATTCAGCGCCGTACTTCCATAACGGTAAAGCGGAAAGTCTAGATGACGTACTTCAGAGCACCGGCGTGCACTATATCGGTAACAATACAGAGCGTGCTCACCTAGTCTCTTACTTGAAGCAGATAGAGTATGAAGGCTTAACCGTTGTTCCTTCCATTGATAACGATTTTGACTACGCCAGTGATCTACCTATTACATCCTCAAGTAACGGGTGGGGACCGGTTGAAATTGATCAAAGTGTCGGAGGTCAGGCAAGTAATGATGGAGGAAAACTTAGCGTTGGCGGTGTCACATTTGATAAAGGATTTGGTACGCATGCTAACTCGGAAATTGTCTTAGATATTTCCGGTAAGCCTTACGACCAATTCAGTAGTTTTATTGGAATCGATGGCGGTGCGGGCTCGGCAGGTTCGGTGGTATTCGAAGTGTGGGTCGACGGTGTGCTCAAATACAGAAGTCATGTTCTAAGAGGTGGGGATCCTATTGAGTTTGTTGTTATTCCCCTTTCTGTCACAGCCGAAGAAATTAAGCTGATTGCAACGGATGCCGGTGATGGCATCGGGTATGATCACGCGAATTGGGCGGATGTAAAACTGCGATTGAATTCTCCTTCTTATGTTTTCGCAAGCGACTTAAATGAGCAAAGTGCCACAAATGGGTGGGGTCCACTAGAGAAAGACATGAGTGTCGGTTGGACGGAACTCGGAGACGGAGATGTTTTGTCTGTCGGTGGAACACGCTATGCAAGAGGGCTAGGAGCTCATGCGAATTCATCGATTGTGTATGACATTTCAGACTACGACTTTGAAGAGTTCAGCGCTGTTATTGGTATCGATGATAAGGCCGGTAATCGAGGCAGCGTCATCTACAAGGTGTACGTCGATGGTGTATTGAGCTACGAAAGCGGCGTAGTTAGAGGGAGCGATGAGAGTATCCAAATCAGTATTCCTCTAAGTAGTTCGCATAATGAAGTGCGTCTTGAAGCAACGGATGCTGGTGATGGTAACGGATATGATCACGCGAACTGGGCCGACGCTAAGTTTCGAGTTCGACAGGTAAGGCATGTTTATGCCAGTGATCTTCAAGCGGCGGAATCAACAAACGGTTGGGGACCTGTAGAAAAGGACATGAATGTTGGTCAGCAAGCGCTGGGTGATGGTCAGCCTATGTACATCGACGGTGAGTACTTTGCCAAAGGGTTGGGAGCACACGCAAACTCCCGAATAACCTACGATCTTACCAGTCAGCCTTTTAGCGCATTTTCCGCAACGGTCGGTGTTGATGATGGAACGGGTAATGCTGGAACTGTTGTGTTTAAGGTGCTTGTTGATGGGAATGTTAGGTTTGATAGTGGACTCGTGAGAGGAAGTGACGAAAGCCTTGAGGTATTTGTTCCAATTGGCGACCAAGATACAAATATAGAGCTTATAGTGGAAGATGGTGGCGATGGAAATGGCTACGACTGGGCGGATTGGGGTAATGCCAAGTTTGTTCTTAGTGACCGAACTTACAGCTACGCGAGCGATTTAGTGGAAGTTTCTTCCACAAATGGATGGGGACCAATAGAAAAAGACATGAATGTAGGTCAACAAGCGCAAGGAGACGGTCAGCCAATATCCGTCGGTGGAAAGCAATATCCAAAAGGGCTTGGCTTACATGCAGAGTCTGAAGTGGTTTACAGTCTGACGGGGGCAAACTTTGATAGATTCAGTGCGGTCGTAGGCGTGGATGATGGGACTGGCACGGGAGGCTCTGTTATTTTCCAAGTGTTTGTCGATGATGAATTGCGCTATCAAAGTGCACTTCTTACTGGCGGAAGCGCGCCTGAGAACGTCGACATCCCGATTAACCCTGAAAACAGTGTCATCCGTTTAGTTTCCGGTTCGGGAGGTGATGGCATTGGCTACGATTGGGCGGATTGGGCCGATGCAAAATTCCGTCATGCGCAGTAAAGCCAACAAGAGTACTCGTCTGATTTACATGCTTGGTAGGTGAATTTTGGTAATTAGACGATTTTGGGACCGCAAGGGCGCGGTCCCCTTTTTATTTTGTGAACTAAATGTTTTGCGAACTAAATTTCGTTAAGTGAGCTAACCCAGCTCCACGTCTTTTGGTCTCAACTGGAATTCTTCCACAGAGCCAATTTCTAACCCTTCATTCAAACAAGGATCATCTTGGTGTTCATTGCCTTTGCTGTGCATAATCAAGCGGTTCGCGGTGCGAGGTTTCAATACGCTGACGACGAAGCGAATCATTTCACTGCGAGTCAGTGTTTTTAGCTCTTCGAGTACTTTGTCTCTTTGATTGAATTGGTGATCTTTGTTACCAATCGCTACCCATAAACGCTGAGCTCGACCTCTTAAATTGTTATCAGGTGTTGCGATTTGGCTCCAGAGCCCTTTCTTACTGCTTTGCCATTGGTATTCGTTAAGCTCAAGCAGCACCATGTAAAACGCATTTAAGAATTCATCTATTGCAGAAAGCAAATCAATCGGTGCAGCATTGGGCGATTGTACGTACAGGACTAAGCCGGGATGGCGGTTTAGGGGCAAATTCCCCGTTCCTACCATATAACCAAGCTGTTGCTTCGTCCGAATTTCGTGGAAGAAAGTCGCCGACATCAAATGATTGGCTAAGGAATACAGTGCAATACTTCTCGGGTCAATTTCTGGCGATTGGTAGTAAATAACAATCGCAGAATCCGCTTGGTTGCACTGAACCTCACGCTGAAATGTGCCATTACTTCCTAGCATGACAAGAGGGCGCAATGACTCTTCGTAGCGTTGGTCTTTTACACGCAGTGCATTTTTGATGGTCTCGGCAAGTTCAATCGACTGAGATTGATTCCAGTCGCCATAGACAAACAATTCAACATGCAGTTCGTTCAAAATGGTGTCGACAAATGCTGGCAACTCGTCCATTTCAATGGATTCTAACGCCTCAATTAGCTCCGGATAAGGGGGGTTATTGGGTTGCAGAAGTCCGGTCATCGCATTAAATAACTGAGAAACAGGGCGATCTTTTGCGGCGTTTTTCCAATTGCGCAGCATTTGTTGTTTGATGGTATCGAAACGGCTAGAACGGAAATCTCGGTTTGCGAAACGGGTTAAAATAACACTGAGTAACTGAGGCTGCTTCTGGCTAAAACCACTGAGCGTTAACGTTACACCACCCTGATGCGCGTACATGTTGTAGCCCATGCCTGCTATTTCAGCTTGGTATGTTTCTTTTACTAAAGCGTCGAGGAACAGCTCAACGCATAACCGTGTTTGAACAATTTTTCGTGGGGTAGACACGGCATGAGGGCTATCAATGGCAAGATAGAGTACCCCTTTAGGGACTCTAAAATCTTTCTCTTGAAGGTGCCACAAACGGAAACCGGGGAGATCTTGTATCAATTTGGGTTTGGTTTCATTACCTTCCAACGCTTGTGGTGTCAGGTCATAGCATATGTATGGGTTGACTTCAGGCAGTGTTAGTTCAGGGTTAAGAGCAACTTCTTTCCAGCAGCTGGTTTGCTCATCTGTAAAGCGTTTCACAGAATAGGGTGTGTCATACCATTTTGCGACTTTGTTGCATTCCACACCTTTGGCGATCAACGTCAATCGCATATTGTCTACCGTGAAATATTCGGCAACCTTGCCAAGCAAAGCGGTATCAAAATGTGCCATTTTGTAATCACCATACACCACGTCTTCTTCAGGGTAGTGGTGAAGGTTCATGACTAGGTGACTGACTAAATCGAGCGGTCTAGCCGCTTCTTGAAACTGAAATGCCGACTCTAGTACGGCTTGTTTTTCTTTATAACGCCATTCATCAAAACCAGAATCAATAATTAGCTTTATGTACGCAAATGTGGCTTCAACAATATCATCGACGTGATCTAAACCTTCCTGAGTTAAGGTGCAACTTACGGAGAACTCGCGGAAATTACTGCCGCTCATTCCGCCGCCTGCAGCCAATCCATTAACCCAGCCAAGTTCTTTGAGATAAAGCATTAAGCTGCCTTCCCCTTCATAACCCAACAGATGGGCAAAATAGGAAAGAGGTTTAGATGCGTAATGCTCGTCCATGCACGGCAAAGTGAAAGCGAGCACTAACTTACGAGAATCCTTCTCAGGTTCGACTTGGACATAACACGAGGGTAATTCAGGGTTAGTGAGCGGAACCGTCACCTTCTTGCCAAACAAATGGCGGTTTTGAATAGGGGAGAACAAGTCTTCAACCCATCGCTCTAATTCATCCAACTCTTGTGGGCCGACTACGGCAAGCGTCATCAAATCGGCAGAGTAGTGCGTGCCATAAAATTCGATGATTTCATCGCGAATAGAACTTCCTTCTCTATCAGACAAGGTTTCAATGTTACCAACCGAAAACTTGGAAAAAGGATGTTCCGGGTTGACCACTTCTTTGTGTACTTGAAATAGCCGACGCATATCGTCTTTTAGCTTTAAGCGGTATTCGGACTCGACTGCCTGGCGCTCTTTTTCCAGTGCATCAGGGTTAAATAGAGGAGCAATGAAGAACTGGCTGAATCGTTTTAAACTGCGCTCAAATGCATTCGGTGATACATCGAAAAAGTAACAAGTGTGTTCAGTTCCCGTCCATGCGTTATTATTTCCGCCATGTTGGCTAATAAAAGCTTGAAATTCGCCTGTCTTCGGGTATTTTTCTGTGCCCAAAAACAGCATATGCTCAAGATAATGAGCCAGACCTTCTCTGTCGGAAGGATCGTCGAAATGCCCTACATTGACAGCTAGAGCGGCTGCCGATTTTTGAGCATGTTCATCGCGGACAATGAGAACTCTTAAGCCGTTGTTTAATTTAATATAACGATATTGGTTACTGTCGTTGGGGCTCAGGTACACAAGTGTGTCTCCGTTATAGCTATTGAGTTAATTATGACTGCCTAAATGCGTGCTGCAAACCAAAAGCTGTCATTTTTTAATAGATTGTTAACGAAGTCAGAGTCTTTGGGCATTGACTTGATATAATTAAAGAGCAGTCCGATTCAATTCATTGATGCGTACTGCCCCGTAGATCGAAACAAAAACAAAGAAGCCGATAAAAGTGGTTCGGCATACAAACGGGTACAACCGAATGAAAATATTTATTATGCGTCACGGAGAGGCAGAAACGTTTGCCAACAGTGATGCTGAAAGAGCCCTGACTTCTCGTGGAGTCAATCAATCTGTTTTGGTCGCTAAGGCTTGTGCCGAGCAGGGTGAAGCAGAATTTAGTAAAGTCTTGGTTAGCCCTTATTTGCGTGCTCAGCAAACATGGAACGCCATCAAACAATATCTAACCACATCCGATCAAGAAACGAGTGACGACATTACGCCTTATGGCAAATCAGATGATGTCTTCGAGTACATTTGCGCTGCCGCACAAGTGCAGAATCTTGAATCCGTTTTGTTAGTGTCACATTTACCGCTGGTCGGTTACCTAACGGCTGAGTTCGTGTCTGACATGACACCGCCTATGTTTCCAACGTCGGGTTTAGTGTGCATTGATTTTGATTTAGAAAAGAGAAAGGGTGAAATGCTTTGGCATATCCACCCTTAAATTTTTTTGAAGCGACTTAACTTGAGATCGGGATAAACGGTTATTTATCCGGAATACTGAGTAAGACTAACAGTGCGCCATCGCCGCCAAATTCCAATGGAGCTTGGTGGTATGCCATTACATCTGGGTGTTGTGCCAGCCAGACAGGCACTTTTTGCTTCAATATATGCTTACCAATTCCGTGCATGACACAAGCACAATGCACGCTTTCCTTTATACAATGAGAAATCATTGCGCCCAGCTCGCGTTTGGCTTCTTGTTGAGTCATACCATGCATATCCAAATATACATCCGGCACATAGACGCCGCGTCGTAATCTTTTCACCTCAAACTTCGATACATCAGAACGCGCATAACGAGTCGGCCCATCTTCATCTAGGTGAGGGATAAACTCATCCGAGAAGAAAAATTCATTATCGGATGCTTCTCGCTTTACTCTTACGGCTTCTTTCTGTTTTGAGTTTCTGTTTGGTTGCTGGACTATGGTATCCTGTTGCAACTTTTTTACGCCCTTTACTGCGTCTCGAAACAGGTCAAAGCCGTCATCCTTATCGTTGTCGTTCTGGCTCATGAGATTCTTAAAAATTTGAAATATGCAGTATTGTAGCGCTTTTCGGAGGCAAATTTGGATAAGATTTTTGTAGATGAAGCGGTTTCTGAACTTCATTCGCTTCAAGATATGATTCGTTGGACAGTCAGTCGCTTTAACGCCGCCGGTCTTTTTTATGGTCACGGCACTGATAACGCTTGGGATGAAGCGGTTCAACTGATATTACCGACACTCTACTTGCCAATCGATGTGCCTTCTCATGTACTGAATTCCCGTTTAACCAGCAGCGAACGATTACGTATTGTAGAGCGAGTGGTAAAACGCATTAATGATCGAACGCCAACCGCTTACTTAACCAATAAAGCTTGGTTCTGCGGGTTGGAGTTCTTTGTTGATGAGCGTGTATTAGTGCCTCGTTCTCCTATTGGTGAGTTGATTGAAGCTCAGTTCCAACCTTGGTTGGTGGAAGAGCCAACACGCATTATGGATTTGTGCACGGGTAGCGGATGCATTGCGATTGCTTGTGCTCATGCATTCCCTGATGCGGAAGTGGATGCGATTGATATCTCTTCTGATGCGTTAGAAGTCGCAGAGCAAAATGTTCAAGACCATGGAATGGAACAGCAGGTTTTCCCAATCCGCTCTGACTTATTCCGTGACCTACCAAAAGACAAATACAACCTGATTGTTTCGAATCCTCCTTATGTGGATGAAGAAGACATGAATAGCTTGCCTGAAGAGTTTACTCACGAGCCGGAGCTTGGCTTGGCAGCAGGAACGGATGGGTTGAAGTTAGTTCGCCGGATTCTAGCGAATGCGCCAGATTACCTAACCGACGACGGCATTCTGATTTGTGAAGTTGGTAATTCCATGATTCACATGATAAACCAGTATCCAGATATGCCATTCACATGGATTGATTTTGAAAATGGTGGTCATGGCGTATTTATGATCACCCGAGCACAAATGCTAGAGCATGCAGAAGAGTTCGCTATCTATAAAGATTAGTCGCAACGGTTAACTTATTGATTTAATCTTAAAAACGCCAGTTTGATACTGGCGTTTTTTTTATTTTTTCTAACAAGGGGTTTACAACGCCTGCCTATAAAGCGACTATGAAATCACGAAAAATGACAGGTTTGAACGAAAGACAGGGATGAAGCCTTTAAAAAGAGGTGAAATGTCTTTCAAAACAGAGGAAGTAAATGGCAGGAAACAGCATTGGACAACATTTTCGTGTAACGACATTCGGTGAAAGCCATGGTTTGGCACTGGGTTGTGTCATCGACGGATGCCCTCCGGGTCTAGAGCTAAGTGAAGCCGACCTGCAGGTGGATTTAGATCGTCGCCGTCCTGGCACGTCTCGCTATACCACGCAAAGACGTGAACCGGATGAAGTGAAAATTTTGTCGGGCGTATTTGAAGGTCAAACAACGGGCACATCCATTGGCTTGTTGATTGAAAATACTGACCAGCGCTCAAAAGATTACTCCGAAATCAAAGACAAGTTCCGCCCGGGGCACGCCGACTATACTTACCACCAAAAGTACGGTGTTCGCGATTACAGAGGCGGAGGTCGTTCCTCTGCTCGTGAAACTGCGATGCGTGTTGCGGCGGGTGCTGTGGCTAAAAAATACCTTAAGAAAGAGTTTGGTGTTGAAGTCCGTGCCTACCTTTCTCAAATGGGTGATGTGAAGATCGATAAGGTTGATTGGAACGAAATTGAAAACAATCCATTCTTCTGCCCTGACGTCGATAAGATTGAAGAGTTTGATCAACTGATCCGTGACCTCAAGAAAGAGGGCGATTCAATTGGTGCTAAGATCCAAGTGATTGCAACGCAAGTGCCTGTTGGGTTAGGTGAGCCAATATTTGATCGCTTAGACGCCGATATCGCTCATGCATTGATGAGCATTAACGCTGTAAAAGGCGTTGAAATTGGTGATGGGTTCGAGGTAGTAAACCAGAAAGGCAGCGAACACCGTGATCCACTTACACCGGAAGGGTTTTCCAGTAATCATGCTGGTGGCATTTTAGGTGGGATTTCGACAGGGCAAGATGTGGTTGCGAATATTGCACTTAAGCCGACATCAAGCATTACTGTTCCGGGTGAAACCATTACTCGGAAAGGTGAGCCTACTCAACTGATTACTAAGGGGCGTCATGACCCTTGTGTTGGTATCCGTGCCGTACCTATTGCAGAAGCTATGTTAGCCATCGTTTTGCTGGACCACTTGCTTCGTCATCGTGGGCAAAACCACGGGGTGACAACGGAAACGCCTCAGATTTAGTCGCTAATGGTGACCTAGTCTAATATAGGTTGATATTTGATTAGTTAAAGCGCTCTGATGAGCGCTTTTTTATTGTCTGAATTTTACTGAAAATGCGACGGCAGTATATTCGCCAGTTCTTCCCAAATAACTTTAGCGGCTTTAGAACGAGTGGCTCTGCCCAAACACAATAGTTGAACGGGCTGAGTACAGGTAACATTGAATGGCTCCAAAATTTGGATCAGTTCTCCCGTACTCATTTCATTTCGAATTAGATTGGGGTCAACCATCGTGATGCCTAACCCCGATTTCACCATATCAATCAGCGCTCGGGCATCATCACAAATCAGAGTTTCGTGAATCTGAATAGGGTGTGTGCTCCCCTCCGAATTCTGAAAGTGCCAGTAGCTGTGGTTGCTACTTTTACTCTTAAACACTAAGCACTGGTGTACATCCAGCTCTTCAGGGGAAGAAGGCGTTCCATGAGTAAGTAAATAGTCTGGACTGGCTACGCAAACTAAACTCTTATCACCGATTTTCCTTGCCAGCATAGGAGAGTCTGGCAGGTTGCCAACACGAATAGCAATGTCTACCCGTTCCTCAACCAAATCAACATAGCTGTCGTTAAAGCTCAGCTCAAGAGTTACTTTGGGGTACTTCTCTCTGAGCAATTTTATGTGCGGAAGAAGGTATTGATGACCAATTAAGGTTGAGCAACTTACTTTTACTTTCCCGACAGGCGCTTCTTGAAAATCAGACACAAACTCTTCTATGTCATTGAGAATGTTCGGTAACCCTTCAGACAACTTCAGTAGCTTGTTTCCACTCTCGGTCAGCACGAGTTTGCGGGTGGTTCTTTGAATTAACCGTTGTTCAACTAACGACTCTAGCTGCGAGATCTTTTTACTGACTGATGATCTCGGCAGGTTAAGATCATTGGCGGCACCTTGAAAGCTGCCTTTTATGGCGACCAAGCGAAAAATGGGAAGATAGGGAAGCAGTTTGTGTGTATTCATTTATTGGTATCCAAATGGAAACAAAATGATGAGTAATTGGTATCTAATCATGCTTATTACCATGGGGTAGTCTGAGTTTGTGTTCAACCGCAAGGAAAGAAAATCATGAGCTCAAACACAATTTTGATTACAGGTGCAACGGCTGGCATTGGTTTAGCAACGGCAAAATCGTTAAGTGAAAAGGGTCATCGCTTGGTCGTGACAGGGAGAAACTCAGAGAAACTGGAAGCGACAGTGAAATGCTTACAAGGAGAAGTAATTCCAGTTTTATGTGACAGCGAGAAGATGTCGGATATTCAAACTCTAGGGGAAAAGCTAAAGACGGATAACATACGCTTAGATGGCGTGGTGCTAAATGCTGGGGTGTATTTTCCAAACGAATTGGAGACAACAACGTTAGAAGCCTTTGAGCTAACGATGGATGTTAATTTCAAGGCACCATACTTTACTCTTCAGGCATTGTTGCCTGTTCTAAATAACCCCACAAGCGTTGTTATGGTGTCGAGCCTTGTAGTGAAAAAGGCATTCCCCAGTTCGTCTTTGTATTCGGCGAGCAAAGCCGCATTAGAAGGTGTTGTTGGGTGCTTGAATGTGGATCTCGCGGAGAAGGGGATTCGTATTAACAGTGTTAGACCGGGTGTAACCGCAACAGAAATTCAAGGAAAAGCGGGTATGAATGATGAAGCATTCGAAGGGCTTAAATCGCTTATGAATACAACGCCTCTTGGGCGTATTCTTGAAACCAGTGACATTGTTCCTGCCATTGAGTATTTGCTCTCTCCTGTATCTGAAGGCATGCGAGGTGGGAGTTTGGATGTGGATGCGGGGCATGCACTATAACGCGATTTCTCTGGCGTGCCATACGCCAGAGATAATTGATTGATATCACAATGCTTTAGTGCAGGGGCTCTTCGGTTTCCAATTGGAAGGAGGGCAGTTTCCATTTGAACCTTACGGCAGCCATTCTTAACAAATAACCCGCGATTAATGTTGCAATGGTGCTTGTGACTTCGTTGATACCAAAATACATCAGCGTCAAATAGAGCACTGAGGCAAGCAGGGCGACAGATGCGTAAAGTTCCTCATGCAAAACGAGAGGAGATTGGCGGCAGATCAAATCCCGAAGTAAGCCACCAAATACCCCTGTCACTACCGCAGATACGATACAAATAATGGGGTGCAATCCCATATTCAGCGCAACTTTTGTCCCGATGATACTGAAAACGATCAAGCCAAGAGCATCTAATCTTATGAACAGCCCTTTTAGTTTGATTACCCACTTTGCAATGCCTGTTGTAACAACACCAGCAACGCATGTAATCACCAGAAACTGAGGGTTTTCAACCCAAGTAAGGGGGTAATGTCCAAGCAAAATATCGCGCACAGTCCCACCGCCAATAGCGGTTGCACTCGCAACAAACATAACACCGAACCAATCCATGTTCTTTCGACCAGCACTGAGTGCGCCAGTCATCGCTTCCGCTGTGATACCTAAAACATAGAGCGTGCTTAAAAGCATGGTTCCAGATCCAGCAAGTAGAGGAAAAAAGAGCGGCAATTCTAGTGCGAAATGGCGGAGCTGGCGAGTAAAAATTAGTATGGCATGTGGTTATTTGGATTAGAAAACCTAATGTTGGAGACATGATATGAGGGCAGGACGTAAATTGGGTTTACAAATGAGAAAATCCAAGGAAAATATGCGCTAGAAAGTGACAACATCAAAGCCTTATGTCTCATCAATACACAGATCTTATCGATATATTTAATCGCACCTTCTATGAAGACTTTAATACCAGGTTGGAACTAGGAGGAGATGAACCTATTTACCTGCCTGCAGATCAAGTAAAAGACTACCACCGAATAGTATTTGCACGCGGCTTTTACGCCTCTGCAATGCATGAAATTGCTCATTGGATGGTGGCAGGGCCTGAACGCCGGCTTAAAGAAGATTTTGGATATTGGTATGAGCCCGATGGTCGAACTGAAGCAGTACAAGCAGAGTTTGAACGAGTCGAACTTCGCCCTCAAGCGTATGAGTGGATTTTGTCGAAAAGCGCAGGCTTTCCTTTTACGGTCAGTTGTGACAATCTACACGGCGATTTTGAGCCAGATAGACTGAGCTTTATGAGCACAGTGCATAAAGAGGTTTTAGAGATCCTCGAAAATGGGCTATCACCCCGAATGAGAAGCCTATCTGACGCACTGCGCCACTTCTATAAAACCGATTCTCTTCACCCTGACCAGTTTCAAGTGAAGTAACAGTGAAATAAGAGACCAGAATGATCCTAGAGTACGAAGAAAAAATGCTGGAATTGATTGATTCCAAAGTAGAAACCGCATCAGACGATGAGCTATTTGCTGGTGGCTACTTAAGAGGTCATATTTCATTGTCTGCAGCAGCATGTGAAGCTGCAGGGGAAACGGAAATTACGGATCTTAAAGTCCGAATCGAAGAAAGCTTAGAGGGAGCAAAATCTGAACTGACTCCTGCAGATCGCATTATTGTCAGTGAGCTTTGGCATCAGCTACATAAGTTACTGCTGAATTAGACCTCGCGTTATTCAGAATATTTTTCAAAAACGCATTGAGTTTTACAGGTCGTAAATCCTACATTTTCGTAAAACTGGTGCGTTTCCTTTCTCGTTTCACTGCACCTTACTCGCCACTTTCCAGAATGGCTAGACATCGCATGATCAACGAGTAACTTTCCTATGCCTAATCGCCTCGCTGACGGACATACTACCATTCCTCCGATTTTATAAAAGCTCTCGGACGCCAGCCTCAAAGCATGAAAACAATGAAGCCAACCAACCATGTCCTTCTTTTGCTCTGAGTTTGCTGATTCTACTACGTATACCCAATGGTCACTGCTTTCAATGAGTTTGTTAAGCCGTAAACGTGCTGCGCTTTGGCTGGAATCTTTGTATTGTAGATGTTCAGAAAGTGGCATGATGGCATCCACGTCATCAGCTCTCGCTTCTCGTATTGTGAGCAATGATTTTTCCTTGTTTGAGTGAAGCTTTACTGTTTCCACAAAATATTAATCGAATCCGCGCAGAGGTAGCAGAATGGTTTGCAGCCAGTTCTCTTTGGCGTAGTGAGTACTCCCATCCGTGACATGCAAAGTAAAAGCCTGCCTCGATTTTGCAGAGCGGTTAGGCGCACTGTAATGGGGAAGCAGCCCTTGAAAAATAACTAAGCTACCCGCTTTGACTTCCACAGGAATACCGCTTTTTTCAGTTGGCCATGGCGTATCGTCAAGCTTAACCATTTCGATGTTATCCCCATCTCGATTAAACCGTTCTCGAAGAGGTCCTGTATGCCCGTTTGGTTCTACCCACAAACAGCCGTTTTCCAAGGTGGCATCCTCTATGGCGAACCAATAGGTAACAACGCTTTGCGGTGTGGTGAAGAAAAACGTGGCATCTTGGTGCCAATTCACGACACCACCAATTTTGGGTTGCTTGAAAATGTACATGGATTGACGTATTTCAGGTTCATCTACACCGATATCATTGGCTATGTCTCCAAGAACTGGTAGATGGCTGAACTCACGAAATACAGGGTCGAGTTCATGTAAGGCATGACCGATTTTATTGATGCACAAAGATTTTTGCTCAATCAGTTGACCGTTCTTATCGAACGCTTCCTCTTCAAAGAAGCAACGAACTTTTTCCGCCGAATCGAGAAAATAGCTGTCCCCCGTTCGATCATTGTCATTGGTAGTGAATATAGAAGTGGTGATATCTGGTTTCCATTCGTCAACAATCTTCGCCGCTCGCTGCTTCAATTCGTTCAACGTTTCTACGGGAATCATTTGATCAAGAACCAAATAGCCCTGCTCGTGATACTGCAAAACTTGTTGCTGACTTAGCATGGGTAAACTCTAAAATTTCGCCTGTTTGACGTCTAATATAGGGGGTAGGTGGTTAATTGTAAAAGAAATGTTAACTTATGTGTGATGTTGATGGGCAATAAAATAAGGCGCTTAAAGCGCCTTATTTTCGATTACGGGAGGATTACAATCCCGTAATGGTTTTTCCCTTACGCAACCTTCTAACCCACATTCGAGAGGGATGCAGTTCATTTAACGTATCCACAGCGTATGGCATGGGGTCTTGGCAAATTTGAGAAGCCAATAGTTCACCTAATAACGGGGCGGAGCTTAACCCTCTGGAGCCTAAACCAACCATACAATAGAGGTCGGAATACACGGGGAGGTCAATGACATCTGCTTCGATTTGATCGCGCAGATGCGCATATTCGGTCACGATTCTATCGTAGCGACCAACGGGACCGACAAAGGGTAAGTGGTCCCGTGAAACGCAGCGAATGCCTTGGCGTGAATCACCCTTGGAGACGTCGACATCTTTAGTCCAAGCTTGATTAGGTACGCAGTTACCCAGCTTTTCTGCATTCTCATTCTGTGCGATTTGATCAAATTCCTTGTCTATGTTTTCTCGGTCATAACTCGCACCAATGCAGTGCTGCATATTGTTTGGGTTATGCGGTGTCATATATCCGTCGTAGCAAAGAACCGTTTTGAGCTTCTGAAGGTTTTCCGTTGTCGGTATGTGGCTAACTTGCCCTTTTACAGGTGAGGCTGGGATTGTTTTTGATTGCTCGAACTGGCTGAATAAGTGCCCATTTGCAATAACGGTAACTTGATGAGTGAATGTCCCTTGCTCTGATAGTAGGCTCCAACCCCCATCTACTTCCTCGACACTTTGGATTTCTGTGTCATACATACAGGTTAGGTGACCGCTTTCTTCTAGTTCTCTAAGGATTTCATTTGTGAGCTGTTGAGGGCACAACCAACCTCCTAACGGGTAGTGAACACTTTCCATATCAAAAGTCAGCCCCGTTTTTTCGCATGTCTGGTTTTTATCTAATTTTTGAACCAACTGCTTTGCGAAATCACCCTGCAGCATTTTGCTGAGTTTAGCTTCTGCTTTTTCATTCCATGCCAATTGGGTAACGCCGCACCATTCATGATCAAACTGAAGCGTTGCACTCATTTGCTCCACAAACTGCCTGGCGTACAAAAAGGCAGGAGCGAAAACACGGGAAACGCCTGAGTGAGTACCATTGAGTAACGGGTAGACCGCACCTTGGCGGTTTCCAGACGCTTGCTGTGCAGGTGACGAATCTTTGCAATACAGTGTGGTTTTGATGCCACGACGCGCTAAGCTTTTCGCCAAAGTAGCGCTGGCAATACCACCGCCAATAATGGCGACGTCTTGCACATTGCAGGTCCCCGAGCGATGAAACCATGGCTTAATGTTGGTTGTTGGCACCTTTTGCTCAATGGTGCCCACAATCATGTCGCGCTTGGTTCCAAAGCCTTTGACCTTCTTCATAGAGAATCCGGCTTCAAGCAGCCCACGACGCACAAACCCAGCAGCCGTGAAGGTGGCACAGGTACAATCTTGTTTCGCTAGCTTGGCCATGCCGTTAAACAGGTCTTGATTCCACATCTCGGGGTTTTTACTGGGTGCAAACCCATCAAGAAACCATGCATCAACTAAGCCTGTTTTAGGTGTTGGTACACTAGGCATGCAGTCTTTAATATCGCCAAACCACAAATCCAGTGTTACAGCACCATCTGCAAGCACAATTCTGTGGCAGTCTGGCACGGCTATTGGGTAGTGCCTTTGAAGCTGCTCGGCGTATTCTGCAAGTTCTGGCCAAGATTGATGCGCTTTTTTGAGGTCGTCTTGCGTTACAGGAAACTTTTCGAAGCTGATAAAATGCAGCTCTTTCAGTGGCGCATTCGGATTGGTTTTTCTGAAAGCATCAAACCATTGCCACAGAGCCAAAAAGTTTAAGCCAGTGCCAAAGCCCGTTTCAGCGACAACAAATCGTCTATCGGAGTATTCGTTCCAACGTTCAGGCAATCGATTTTGTGACAAGAAGACATAACGAGTTTCTTCCAGCCCGTTTACATTAGAAAAATAAACATCATCGAATTGATCAGACACAGGGGTTCCGGCTTCATTCCAGCCTAGAACTGCGTTCTTAATGGTCGTCATAGTGGTATGATCTTGGGTAAATGTGCGAGACTATCGCGGATTGTACGTATTTCTGGGAAAGCTGACCACTTTTGTGTGGCAACTTGGTTATTATTCTACGGATTTTTGAATTATAGGAATGTCTCATGAAACGAGCCGTAATCACCGGTATGGGTATTGTTTCCAGTATCGGTAACAACGTCGAAGAAGTATTAGCGTCATTGAAAGCGGGTAAATCAGGCATCAACGCATCTGAGCAGTTCAAAGAAAAAGGGCTGCGTTCACAGGTGTGGGGTGATCTGAAAATTAACCCTGCTGAGCACATCGACCGCAAAAAAATGCGTTTTATGGGTGATGCTGCTGCTTACGCATACCTTTCGATGGAACAGGCTATTGCTGATGCAGGTTTAACTGAAGAGCAGGTTTCTAACGATCGCACAGGTATCGTTGCAGGTTCAGGTGGTGCTTCCTCTCTGAACCAAGCTGTGGCAGTGGATACGCTACGTGAAAAAGGCGTGAAGCGTATTGGCCCTTACATGGTACCTCGTACTATGTCTTCAACTGTGTCTGCTTGTTTGGCGACGCCATTCAAGATTCGCGGTGTGAACTACTCAATGAGCTCAGCTTGTGCAACTTCTGCACACTGTATTGGGCACGCTGTTGAGTTGATTCAACTTGGCAAACAAGACGTCGTATTCGCAGGCGGTGGTGAAGAGCTAGATTGGACTCTCACTATGATGTTTGATGCGATGGGCGCACTTTCAACGAAATACAACGACACACCTGAAAAAGCATCACGTACCTATGATGCGGATCGTGATGGTTTCATCATCTCTGGTGGTGGCGGTATGTTGGTTATCGAAGAGCTAGAACATGCACTTGCTCGTGGCGCAACAATCTACGGTGAAGTTGTCGGTTACGGTGCAACGTCTGACGGCTTCGACATGGTTGCTCCGTCTGGTGAAGGCGCAATCCGCTGTATGAAGATGGCAATGCAAGATGTCGATGGCGTTGATTACATCAACACACACGGTACTTCAACGCCAGTAGGCGACGTGAAAGAGCTAGGTGCTATCCAAGAAGTCTTTGGTGGCAACAGCCCAGCGATTTCAGCGACTAAGGCGATGACTGGTCACGCTTTGGGTGCAGCGGGTGTACACGAAGCGATCTACTCCACGCTAATGCTTCACCACAACTTTGTTGCACCTAGTATTAACGTTGACAACTTAGATGAAGCTGCAGAAGGTCTAGACATCGTGACTGAGACGCGTGAGCAAGAGCTGACAACCGTGATGTCTAACAGCTTTGGCTTCGGCGGTACCAACGCGACTTTGGTAATGAAAAAATACCAAGGCTAAACAGCGACAATATTATTGAAAGTTTCCAGAGCTGATCAGCCTAGCTGATCACACAGACGCGGAAAGTTCCCCAAGGAGAGCGGGGTTCAGTCCTTTTGTTCTGGATTTTACCGGTCTCATCTGAGACCGGTTTTTTTATTCTGGTTCTCTTACCAACATGTAACCTTTCCCTCGCGACGTAACGATGTATTGAGGCATTTTGGGGTTGTCATCAATCTTTCTTCTCAATCGCCCAATCAACATGTCTACAGACCGGCTAGACATTGGGTGGCGCTTCTTTCCTAATGCCAAAGAAAGTTCTTCTCTAGAAGAGTATTTACCCTTGTTACCGATTAAATGAAGAAGCAGCATATGTTCTCCGTCGGTAAGGCTTTTATTGATGTCTTGAGTTTTGAGTTCACGCGTTTCTAAGTGAAGAGAGTATTTTCCGAAGCTGACATGGCTTTCAGAATGAAGGTGAGGCATGTGCTTTCGTTGGGATACGTTAATAATCCGGAGAGTCAGCTCTTCTGCGGTATATGGAGGAACTAGAAAATCATCAGCACCTGAATTAATAATTGAGAAAGCACGTTTTTTATCTCTACAAATAATAATTGAACTTAACTCTGAATTTCTTATGAGATGCCTTGTTCTATAAAAATCCGTTTCAGACGTTATATTTCTGTCTATGACAATAGTACTAAAGTTAATGTTTTTATCTAATGTTAAGTATGAAGCATTATTTGAGAGACCACAGCTGTCTGAATAAAAGAATATATTGACCTTTATATCTTTAAAGAAACGTGAAATGGGTTCCTTATAAACGTGCCTGTCGGTGATATAAGCTACATTATATTGTACCGTATTTATGCTTTTATTCATGTATTTCTCCCCAAAGTGGTTTTAGCAATCATTACTAATATTTTTAGGTGTTTTGCTTATCCTACGGTAATTTTTTGTATGTTCTAAAGTAACCGAATGTAACATGTAAGGATAATGCTAAAAAACTGAGCGATATCTAATTGCATTCTAATTTGTTGTGTTTTTTTCATGAAAGTAAATAGTTCTAAGTAACATATTGTAAATGATGCTAGTAACACATTGTAAATAGAAAATAACTTTCATTGTTTATGCGTATATATTTCTCGTTGCTGTTTTTAATAAAGCCATAACTATATTTGGCTTATCTTTTAACATAATTGAGAAAATTAATATGAAGCGCAAAGGAATATTGCAATTTATTTATGCATTGATGATTTCTATCGTCGTCACTGCATGCGGAGGAGGTGGAGGTGACAGTAGCAATCAATCTGTCAGTGACACTTCAGCCAAAGGTACGTTGAATTTAGTTTTGAAAGATGAAACGAATTCAAGACAATTTGAATCTTCCCCTGTGGAAGTAACCCAAGGGCTTTCTCGTTCTTCAAATAGTGTGTTTAAAAACACGACTGCATCATCTCTTGATTACGCCGAAGGTCAGTCTCGAAATGGTGATTTATCTCCTAAAGGGGCAACAACCAATGAACCGGCGTTAGACTTAAAGCTTGATAAGTTCACGATATCCGGTGTAGGTCCAGAAGGCGCGACATTTACCGTAGACGTAAACGGTCGGGGTGGAAGGCAAATTCAAGGTCTTCTTAATGGTGAGTGGACTATTACAGTTTCAGCAAAAGATGGGAGTGGAAAGGAGTTTGCTCGGGGACAGCAAAATGTATTTGTTCGAGCTGATGAAACGACAGCTGCCATTATCAATTTGTCCTTAGAAGAAGGGAACGGTAGTTTTGATTTTGAAGTGTCTTGGCCGAAAAATATTGCATTAAATCCGGTAGTAACGGCTGAATTGCAATCTAGTAATGGCGTTTCTCTTTCAGGTTTTGACATTACTATTTCTGAAAAAGATGAGAATAACTGGGTAGCGAGAGCATCACTTAACGATCAAGTCGCTTCAGGTTATTACGCATTAGTTTTTACTGTACATGATGGAAATTCTTCTGGTGAGAAAGTACATCTTGCAGCGGGTTTCGCAGAAACGGTTCGAGTAATCAAAGGAAACCAAACGTCAGTATCTCAAGCTCTAAAAGGTGTTAAAGGTATTGGCAGTATTGATCTTGGGATTGAACTCGACATCAATGATAACTTACCTCTTGCGATTCTGGATTCTGAAACTTATCCGCAGCATTTTGCGTTTGACTCTCTAACAGAATTCACTGTTTCTGCTGATGTATCAGAAGACGATGCTGACTTTGGAAATATCATCAAAACTTGGTATTTGAACGGTCAGATGGTGGAGGTTGGACCGACGTTTACGATTAACGCGGCTACGTCACCTTTATCTACAACATACAACGGTCGCTACATCTCGGGTCATTATCGTCTAGATGTTGCTGGTGTTACGCCAACGGGTGAACGAAGCGGTTCTGCAAGTTATGAGTTTTTGGTAACAGGTGACCAAGTCGCTGCGGTTCAACAAGGCTCTATAAATGGTCAGATATTCCTTAACTTTGCTACTACAAAGCCTTCTTCGTACCAGTTGAGTGCTTTGGAAGTGAAGCTCAAAAATATTGACGGAACCGAAGTTCAAGGTGCTGTTTTACTTCAAAATGACACAGGTTTATTTGGCGGTGAAAACATTGCGATAGGTGATTATGTCTTAGAGATATCTCTGGGTAATGGATACCTACCGTATTCAACTCCTATTAAGATTGAAGCAGGGCAGCTAAACGATTTGGGTATTGTGCAGCTAATGAATGGCACACAGACTCAAATTTCGTCTACACAAGCTTCAACCGTTACGTTAGATGAAAAAGCCTCGATCAAATTTCCTATCAACGCATTTAAAAAGGCTGATGGTTCAGCTTACACGGGTAATGTAAATGTGTCTCACCGAGCGATGAATCCTTCAGATGCTGCATTTGTAGAGGCATTCCCTGGCGGATTTACTGGGATATCGACTGGCGCGGATGGTCAACCACTAGAAGTGGATATTATTTCATTTGGTGTGATTGGCGCGAAGCTGACAGATGACAATGGTAACCCACTAAACTTAGCAGATGGCAAAACCGCCACTATCAGTATTGATGTTGCGAATCCAGAAACCGCTCCTCTAACCATGCCATTGTGGCACCTAAATCCTGTTACTGGAAAATGGGTTGAAGAAGGCGAAGCGACGTTACAGGGCGACAAATATGTTGGTGAAGTTTCCCACTTTAGTTGGTGGAACTTTGATTACTCCTGTGGAGTCACTGATTCTGGCCGTTGTCCTTGGATTCGAGTTCAATTCGAAGCCATCGATTTGCAAGGAAATGGCGTACCTTATGCCAAGATCAAACTTGAAGGTTCAACTAACTTTGCATACAGCAAAACAGTGACAACGGATTACTTGGGTAGAGTGAATACCAAAGTGCCTTTCTCGCCTCAAGCGACAGAGGATGAGTGGGAGTTCATCTCGTATACCGTTTCTGCACAACAAGCTAAACCAAACGCAAATGGTAGTTTGCTAAGCAGCAAGCCAACATCTATGCAGTTCTACCTTGATCATACCGACGGTGTTGCTGGGTATGGAAAACGTTATGCGAAGACCATTGTATTAGGGGAAGACGCACCTTACCTGACGGTTAAGGCTCTCGATGACGCGGAATGGCGTGCCGTTGAAAATTCAAGCGCACCTGTCAAAGTTCGTCGTCCAAACGATAGTGCTGCAAGCGCAGAAACCTCTGTGCTCATTAAAAACCCAGGAAAAGCAGACCTTAATATTTCGAGCTACGACTTTAAGAATACCGATGGTTCGCAAGCATCAGGTTGGTCGATTTCGGGTTATCAGCCTAATTTCTTGACAGCTTCAGGTAGTCAGCAAATTCAAGTTAAATATCAAGGGAGTAATTGGGAACTAGACCGAGCAGAACTTGTTATTGTAAGCGATGACCCAACGGGTGATACTAAAATACCTCTTGTGACTGTCGCTCCAAATCAAGCTGGTGTGGTTGAAACGATTACTTTGAATCCAATGCAAACGTTCTCAGGTCAAGTCGGGTATAGCACAATCAGAGATCCATACTCACCGACAGACCCATATGCGCCAACGGACCCGTATGCACCAACCGATCCTTACGCACCGACCGACCCGTACGCGCCAACGGATCCATACGCTCCGGTACCAACAGTTAAGTCTTACCACGCGTACAACAGCACTTGGGGTGCGTCAGTATACAAAGGCAATAACGCAAACGGTCCTTATGAATACCGTGCTTACTTTGCTTTTGACCTCAGTACAGTGCCTGAAGGTGTTCGAATTATTAACGCCAAACTGGTGAACAAATACAGAATAAACTCTGCCGTGAAATTATACGAAGGGAAACAATCTGAATCGCTGAATACAGACAATGCGGAAGAGGAATTCCGTTTGGCTTGTCAATTTGGAGATACGACTTGTTTGCTAGGTCAATTGAGCAGTGGTAATGCACCACTAGAGTTGAACTTCAACAAGATTGGGTTAGATGAAGTCAGAGAAGCGGTACTTGATGGATCTATTCTGAAATTTGCTGCTGTGGCAGAAAGCAATTCTGGTTCTAGCTATATCCGTTTTAGAGATTTGGAACTGGTTGTCGAGTTCGGCTACTAACAATGGGAATGCATAGGGAGCTAATCGCTCCCTATTTTTTACTGTATGACAATAAAATCTTTTAAAATATACGCTGATAACAAACTGAAAGAGTATTGGCTGGTTGTTATCCCAATCGTTCTCGCTTTGTTATCCAACTTGCATTGGAGTGGCTTCTATTACAGCCATGATGTACCCAAATGGTTGTTCATTGACCTTCTTCTTTCTGTTTTCGTGTTTGCTCATAGAGAGAGAGTGGGTTTTGTTAGGACGTATATAAGTACTGTTTTTTTGCTGACCGTTTACTGGATTGCTATTACGTTATTGTGGGCAAGCCACGTTTATGCAGGGTTGGAGTTTTTATTTCGTTTCGCATTATTTGGTGTCGCTTTTTCTCTGCTAATTTCATGCTACTCAAGTGATCAAAGATGCAAACTTTTACTTCATAGCTCTGTTGTATCAGCGAGTCTATTTGTTTTCGTATTTAGTATCGAACGCTGGATAGGGGTTCCTGTTAGTAACGGAGCTTTTACTCCTATAGGCTTTACCAACAATGCAGGGCATGTATTTAATATCTGGATACCAGCTCTTTGTTATTTAACTTGGAAATCAAAATCGAATTACCTTCTTTGCTTTGTTGCTCTTTGCACCTTGATTGGCATTCTTTATGTTTTGAATATTTCACATATTAGAACAACGGTAATCGCAATTGCTATAGGTGTATTTTTATTATTAGTAATCCGAAGTCGCAGATATATTCATCAAATGCCGTTTGCCCGTAAGCGTGTTGTAATGACTATTATTGCGCTGAGCATCCTGGGCTTACTCGCAATGCAAACCAAAGTGCCGCTACCAAGAACAATTAGCCAATCACTAATGACGATTGAAAACCCAATAGAAAACTACCGACCAAGACTAAATATGGTAGTGAACAGTTGGGATATGCTGAGAGATAACCCTTTCGGTGTTGGTGCCAATAATTTTGAATTTATCCACCCTGAATACGCTAGGGCAGGAACAAAGCACGGGTCAGACTATGTTAACGACCGACAGATTCTAAAAACACCGCATAACTTTCTTACAAAAGTGTCAACAGAGTTAGGGTGGGTAGGCGCGGCGTTGTTTTTAGCCATTTACATTTGGTTAGTCAGTAAAACGCTATCTTTGGCATTGCATAGGGAAAAGCAGGGTTGGATATTTGTCGCGTCCATTGCCTTTTTGCTGCATTCCCTAATGAGTCAAGTCTTCTTGTCTCCAATGAGCTATGTATTTGCAATCCTACTTTTCTCGAGTTTAGTGAATACGACACGTCGATCTCCTGAACACACAACAAACAAACTAGCCTCAAAGTTATCTATTGTAGTTTTAATTTTACCCGCTCTGAGCATCATGACAGTGGTATCTCACTTCTATCATTACCAAGGCGTACACCAGCGAGATATATCGAAAATCGAAAAAGCGGTTTCCATATACCCAGGGAATGAAGTGGCATGGTTTGATTTATCGAGATCGTATTTTCGCGATCCTCAAGACCTAGATAGTGCGATATGGGCGTCGGAGAAATTTTTGGCACTCAATCCGAATCATATTTATGGACGGTATTTTTATAGTGAGCTCCTAGTCTATAGGCGCAATTGTTCAGGGGCGGTTAAAACTCTTACGGAACTTCTTAGTCATTACCCTAGCTACTTGGCTGCTCAGTCATTGATGACAAAAGCGCTGGATTGCCGCGCAAGAGAACAAAACAAACTTTTAACTCAGCGCTGATTGGGGCAGAATCAGTGCATCTTTTCTAACGTAACCTTGCTCAATTGAAATGAAAATCCTTATTGATGAAAACATGCCTTATGCTGAAAAGCTTTTTAGCCAGCTAGGTGAAGTGGTTTTGAAACCAGGACGTACCATGACTGCCGAAGATTTGGTCGATGTGGATGGCTTGATGATTCGCTCAGTAACAAAAGTGAATAAAGAACTGATTTCCAAAGCCAACAAATTAAAGTTTGTTGGGACCGCAACAGCAGGAATGGATCATGTTGATCAAGCGCTGCTTAAAGAGAAAGGCATTTTCTTTACGGCTGCGCCTGGCTGTAACAAAGTCGGTGTTGCTGAATACGCGTTTAGCGTGATGATGATTCTAGGGCAGCAGCAAGGTTTCTCTGTATTCGATAAAACCGTCGGTATTATTGGGGCGGGGCAGGTAGGCTCTTATCTCGCTAAATGCCTTCAGGAAATGGGTCTTAAGGTTCTATTGAATGACCCCATTAAACAAGCAGAAGGCGATGAGCGTACTTTTACCGCGCTTGAAACATTGCTTGAACAGTCAGATATCATCACTTTACATACCCCAATCACACGTGATGGAGAGCACCCAACTCATCATATTCTCAATGAAACGCGTCTAGAAGCATTAAGAGCGAATCAAATCCTCATTAATGCTGCGCGTGGTCCTGTCGTTGATAATGCAGCGCTGAAGAAGCGTTTGCAACGCAATGACGGCTTTACGGCTGCATTGGATGTCTTTGAATTTGAACCAGAAGTCGACATGGAGCTACTTCCATTGCTCGCATTTGCTACCCCTCATGTGGCTGGCTATGGTTTAGAGGGTAAAGCGCGCGGTACTACCATGATCTTTAACTCTTTTTGTGAGTTTCTCGGCAAGGAAAATCGGGTTTACGCATCTGAGTTGCTGCCAATAGCACCTGTGCCGCGTGTTCAGCTGGACAGAGCCTGGGACAATGCAACACTGCACAATCTTACTCAATTGATTTATGATGTCCGTCACGATGACGCCATATTCCGTCGTAATATTGCCCGAGCAGGTGCGTTTGATGAAATGCGCAAAAATTATTGGGATAGACGAGAATACAGTGCCGTCACTTTAGTGGGGAATCACGAGTGCAATCTCGAACCACTCGCTAAACTAGGTTTTCAAATTGAGGTAACAAATGAGCCAAGAATTTAATGTTGCAATATTAGGTGCAACAGGTGCCGTGGGTGAAACCATTCTTGAAGTGCTAAAAGAGCGTGAATTTCCAGTTGGAGAGTTACACTTATTGGCAAGCGAACGCAGTGAAGGTAAGACGTATCGCTTCAATGGGAAAACCATTCGCGTACAAAATGTGGAAGATTTTGACTGGTCGCAAGTACACATCGCATTATTTTCGGCAGGTGGCAGTCTTTCTGAAAAATGGGCGCCCATTGCGGCGGATGAAGGCGTTGTCGTTATCGATAACACGTCCCAATTCCGTTACGACTACGATGTGCCTCTAGTCATACCCGAAGTGAACCCAGAAGCTATTGCAGAGTTTCGTAATCGCAATATCATCGCGAACCCAAACTGCTCAACCATTCAAATGCTTGTTGCGCTTAAGCCAATCCACGATCAAGCTGGTATCGAGCGCATTAATGTATCTACTTACCAGTCCGTATCCGGAGCGGGTAAGTCAGGAGTAGACGAACTGGCAGGTCAAACAGCGCATTTGTTGAATGGTAAGCCGGTGGAAGAGAAAGCATTCAGTCAACAGATTGCTTTTAACTGTATTCCACAAATCGATAAGTTTATGGATAACGGTTACACCAAAGAAGAAATGAAGATGGTTTGGGAAACTCAAAAAATCTTCAACGATGCTTCTATCATGGTGAACCCAACTTGTGTTCGAGTACCAGTGTTTTATGGTCATGCAGAAGCCGTTCATGTCGAGACTAGAACACCGATTGATGCAGACCAAGTTGCTCAGCTTTTAGAGCAAACAGATGGCATCGAAGTATTTTATGGTGAAGAATTCCCTACCCAAGTTCGTGATGCTGGTGGTAAAGACCACGTTATGGTTGGTCGTATTCGAAACGACATCAGCCATCACAGCGGTGTAAACCTTTGGGTTGTAGCAGACAATGTACGAAAAGGTGCGGCTACAAACGCTGTTCAAATCGCCGAAGTGCTAATTCGGGACTATTTCTAAGTATAACTATTTTAAAAGCCTCACATTGTGAGGCTTTTTTCTTGCTTCTATTTTGTTCAAAAAATGCAAAATTGAGTAAGAATGGTACGAATATCAACTCGGACACACATTTTTTCGTGCGGCCGCTATAGTTTTACGACATTTATCCGATATATTTAGCAGATCACATTATTATTCAAGATAAGAAAGCAAGAAAGCTGAGCCTTATATGCATCATTTTTTCAAGCGTTTGTTAACGCCCTTGCTTCTGATGGTCTCGACTCAAATTCCAGTGGCTACCGCTGATACCATCAGAGTTATTGGTTCCAACGGAGAGGTTTCAGACTCCCCACGCTTCGCTGAGCAGATCCGACAACCTGCCGCTCAGGGGCAACCCTCTTTGTTTTATGGTCCAACACGGGGAAACGAAACCCTGTGGGGTATTGCTACGGCATTAAGACCAGCAAATAGCCTTACGGTTCAACAAACTTTGCTTGCGATTTATCGCCTTAATCCCCAAGCATTTGAAGACCAAAATATTCATAGCCTGGTTCTAGGTAGTACTCTTCGTATACCTTCGTTACAGCAAGTCCAATCTGAAAGCACTGCCAATGCAGTAAGAATTATGTCTGCTCACCAAGCTCGACTTGATGGGCAAAATAATAATCAAACAGCACAGCCTATCGTAAGACCTCGACCAGCGGCGGTACAGCCAAAGCCTGCTGAGCCGAAAATAGAAGTGCCAAAAGAAAACGTATCGACTCAGCCCAAACCTGAAATGGTGAAGGAAGAGCCAAAATCTGAGCCGATGGTTGATCCAAAACCTGCGATGAAAGATAACGGTCAAGTGATTGAGCTGAAAGAACAGCTCGACATGTCCGAAAGTGAACTTTCGTCGCTTGAAGAAAAGAACCACCAACTTCGCTTAATGCTTTCTGAAGTTCAAAATGAGGTAGAAACCCTCAAAGATGAACTAGGCGATGAAAATCGCATTAGAGATGAAGTTCAAAAGCTTCTTGATGCTGAAAAAATGAAGCAGTTAGAAAGCCAGCAAAATGCACCGACGTTGATGGAAAGAATAGTCGGTAACCCATTATTGCTAGGTGCATTGGCGTTAGTTCCAGGTCTATTAATTGGATTGCTGGTGGTGATGCTACTTAGCAGGCGAAAAGAACCTGAATCTGAAGAAGAAGTTCAAGAACAAACTCAAGCAGAAATACCACCAGTTCCTGCTAATGAAGACGAAGAAATTGATGAGATAAATCTGGATGATGACCTCATTGGTGATATTGAAGACGAAGAGTTGTCTCTGGACGACGAATTGTTTGGGGATGAGTCTGAAGTTGCGTTCTCCGACGAATCATTGGAAGAAGGCGACAAAGACAAAGAATCCGATGATGTCTTTGGCGACCTGAATGATGAAGACCTTGATTTTAATCTTGATGATGAAGGTGATGACCCATTCGCGAGTATCGGAGAAGATGGTGAGCTCGATACCGACCTAACAGATATTGAATCCAGCGCCACAGGAATCAGCGTTGATGCTGACGAACAAGCGCTCGGTCTCGAGGAAATGGAGCGAGCCCTTGATGAGATCGAACCTGAAATCGAAGAAGATACCTCAGGGGATGAGACAGAAGAGTTCGACCTCTCAGGTGATGACGAGTTATCCAATGATGATATTGATGCGTTGTTTAGTTCCGATGGACCAGAAGAGGATTTAGGCGCAGACGAGCTTGATCAGTCCACGTTAGACGATTTATTTTCCGGCATAGATGACACCGAAACCGACGATGACTTAGATTTTGGAACTCTACTATCTACGGATGACAACAGCGAAGATTCAGGTGATACAGCGGCCGATGGCATCGATCTTGAGTCGGAACTGGGTGAAGACGCATTTAACGAATTATTGAGTGAAGGAACCGAGGATACCAGCGATGGAGACTCTGACCTTCTCGATGATATGTTGGAAGCGGGTACCGACTTAGATTCAAGCAGTACAGACTTGCTAGATGACGTTTTAGATGCCGATGATTCCGAACTGAATTTAGAACCTGACGCTCTTCTCGATGAAGCGCTAGATCAAGATGAAATAAGCAATGATGCCGCTGACGATATCCTTGCCGAGTTCGATCTAAGCGCGGATAGCACTGACTTATTAGATGACGTTATTGATGGTCCATCTGAAGACACAGAAAAACTGGATCCTGAATCAACAGATCTATTAGACAGCTTGTTGGACGAGTCAGATTCGAGTGACACCCCTGAATCGCTAGACGAAAATAGTACAGATCTTTTAGATGATTTTATCGATGACGACTCTAAAACCTCCGTTGATGCGGATAGTACAGATCTGCTTGATAGCGTACTTGAAGAATCAAATGAAGAAGAATTTGAACTCGATATTCCGGAGTCGTTGGATGAAGACAGTACGGACCTGTTGGACGATGTTTTAGAGGAATCAAAGGCAAGCGTTGATCCAGAAAGTACCGATCTACTCGATGAATTAGTTGAAGAAGATTCATCCGTCGAAAGCGAGTTTGATGCGGATGATTTCGACCTAGGTTCTGATACGCCAGATGACACGATTGCTACATCTGAAACACAGGGTGGCGACTTTGATTTTGATTTCGAATCTGAAAGTCATCTAGATGATGACGATGCTGAGCAGGCTGAAGTCGAAGAGCCGGCTGAAGTTGAAGAGCCGGCAACAGAAACACCAATAGAGAATGCATTTGAGCAGGAGCTTGAAAATGCGTTCGAACAAGAACCGTTAGAACAGGAACCCTCAGAGCAAACGAGTACTGAGGAAGTATCTGATGCAGATGAATTAGAGAACGACGGTGAGTCAACTGAAGAAGATGATCTGACCGAAGCCAGTGAATTGGAAGATGCGTCAGCTGTCACTCCAGATCCTGATGAATTAGTGGTCGATGATACCATTGATGATGTATCGGAAGAGGACGAGTCAAAGGCTGCGCTAGAACAGAACGAATCTGAAAATGATGACCAAGAGTCAGTTGTTCAAGAAGTCGAAGCCAATGACACAACTTCTGCTGACGAAACGGAGCCGACCTCAGAATCAACAACCCCTGAAGAATTTCCCGCTCAGCCAATACAAGACGCAGAAACAGCGTTTTCATTGAAAGGTCACGATGACGAACCCCTCGATGTTTTAATGGGTGAAACTCGTGAAGAACCTGAATTCACTGATGCAAATATTGGTGAACTCGATGAGAGTGCACTGAAATCAGATGTCGATTCAATATCTGAAGACAGTGAGCCCGTTGAAGATTGGCAAGAAGAAGCGTTCTCGGGCGAAGCAAATACTGACGAAGATGCGCCAGATTTACCTGATATTGGCGAACTCCCTCAGAACGAAAGCACATCCGAAGATAACGTTTTAGATGCTTCTGAAGAAGAGACTGAGTCAGAAGAGCCTTCACTAGAAGAGCCGTCGTTAGAAGAAACTTCTCTAGATACCGAAGAAACTTCAAATGAAGAACTTTCGATTGACGAGTCAACAATAAAACCAGAGCTGGAATCTGATGTAAGCCAAGCTCAAAGTGAAGATATTGATACAACTTCTGATGAAAGCGTTGACAGTAGCGAGAATGACTTATCATCTGAAGAGCCAGAGCCAGAGCCAGAGCTCGATATGCCTAAGATTGTGCCAAACGAGTTCGGTACACCACAAAATGACGATTGGGATTTTGATGATACCGACCTTAGCGGTCTAGAGGAATTGTCAGACTCGCCAGATTCAACAGATGATCTCGGCTTAAATGAATTAGACGATAATGACTTAGTCGAAGATCTCGAAACTACAGAGTCAGAAACCTCTGCACCAGACGCAACTGAACTTGAAGTTGCAGAAGCAGATGCAGATGTTGAAACTTCAGAGCCAGAAGCGATTGAACCGGTAGAAAGTGAAATCGCTGAAGAGCTGGATGAGCCTGACGCCATTGAACTAGATGATACGGATTTAGGTGAGTTCGATGAATCTGCGGCATTAGATGCGATGGCAGATGAGCCAGCGCCACTGCCAGAAGATCTGGATTCTACTGAGTCAGTATTAGAAACCTCGGAGCCTAAAGCTACAGACGTTGAAACTTCAGAGCCGGAAATTTCTGATCCAGAAGTGATTGAACCGGCAGAAAGCGAAATCGCTGAAGAGCTAGAAGAGCTTGACGCCATTGAACTGGACGATGCGGATTTAGGTGAATTCGATGAATCTGCGGCATTGGATGCGATGGCAGATGAGCCAGCGCCACTTGCAGAAGATCTGGATTCTACTGAGTCAGTATTAGAAACCGCGGACCCTGAAGTTGCAGGCGTTGAAACTTCAGAGTCGGAAATTTCTGAGCCAGAAGCGATTGAACCGGTAGAAAGTGAAATCGCTGAAGAGCTAGAAGACCCTGACGCCATTGAACTGGACGATGCGGATTTAGGTGAGTTCGATGAATCTGCTGCATTGGATGCGATGGCAGATGAGCCAGTGCCACTGCCAGAAGATCTGGATGCTACCGAGCCATTATTAGAAACCGCGGAGCCTGAAGTCGCAGAGGTTGAAGCTTCGGAGCCTGAAATTTCTGAGCCAGAAGCGATTGAACCACCGGTAGAAAGTGAAATCGCTGAAGAGTTGGATGAGCCTGACGCAATTGAACTGGACGATACTGATTTAGGTGAGTTCGATGAATCAGCCGCATTGGATGCGATGGCAGATGAGCCAGCACCATTGCCAGAAGATTTGGATACTGCCGAGCCAGTATTAGAAACCGCGGAGCCTGAAGCTGCAGACGTTGAAACTTCAGAGCCGGAAATTTCTGAGCCAGAAGCGATTGAGCCACCGGTAGAAAGTGAAATCGCTGAAGAGCCAGCAGCAATTGAACTGGATGATGCGGATTTAGGCGAATTCGATGAATCTGCCGCATTGGATGCGATGGCAGATGAGCCAGCACCATTGCCAGAAGATTTGGATGCTACCGAGCCAGTATTAGAAACCGCGGAGCCTGAAGTTACAGAGGTTGAAGCTTCAGAGCCGGAAATTTCTGAGCCAGAAGCGATTGAGCCACCGGTAGAAAGTGAAATCGCTGAAGAGCCAGTAGCCATTGAACTGGATGATGCGGATTTAGGCGAATTCGATGAATCTGCCGCATTGGATGCGATGACTGGTGAGCCAGCGCCACTGCCCGAAGATTTAGATGTTTCGGATATAGCTGGTGATACGGTAGAGAGTGCTAATTCGATAGAGCTGGACGATGCAGATCTTGGGGAGTTTGATGAATCAGCGGCCATGGAAGCGTTGACGGACGAACCTCTCTCCTTACAAGAAGCTCTCAATCCTGTTGACGATGATATTGCCGCAGAAATTGAAGCAGAAGAAGTCGCTCGTGTAGAAGAGGCTTCTGTTAGCGACCATGAGTTAGAAGAGCCTAATTCTCAAAATCAGCTGGATGTAGCTCCTCCCGAGGACACTTCGATTGAATTGGGTGACTCAGAGCCTGAGGGTTTGGATGAATCCTCGGTTTTGGAAACACAGCCTAATGAAGCACTATCTATGCAGGAGGCACTCAACCCTGTAGATGACGATATCGCTGCAGAAATTGATGCTGAAGAAGCGGCTCGAGTAGAAGATGTTTCTTTGACGGATGAAGAGTTGGGTGAGTTTGACGAGTCTGCCGCATTTGATGCGATGGAAGACGAGCTAGACCCTCTTGATTCATCGGAGCCTGAACCTGTTTCAGAAGATTCGATTGAATTGGATGATGCTGATCTCGGTGAGTACGACGAAGCTGCTGCCTTACAAGATGCATTTGACCTTTCTTCGTCCGACGATAGCAGTGCAACACTTACTGATGAAGACCTAACTCAGTTTGATGAGTCAGCGACAATGGCTACGCTATTGAGTGAGCCGGAAGGTGACTTGGTTGAAAGGTTTGATCAGCCACTAGACAGCAAAGTGGTTGATAGTGCTGGTATGGATATAGACGCCATGCTGGATACAGGTGAAGACTGGAATGGTTTCAATCTCACGCCAGAACAGCAAGCTTCGATTTCAGAAGATGTTCCCGAAGAAGAAAAGGAAGTTTGGGGAACCGCTGAAGCATTACAAGACCCTGAAGTTCGCGAAGAAGATTGGGAAAATCAACCGGATCTTTCTAGTGAAAAAGAAGCGGATCAGAAGTTCATGAGTGTAGATGAACTTATGGCACAGGTAGAGAAGGAAGAAGCCGAATCGGGTGACAAGCCTGATCCCGATGCTGAAGCTCTAGAGTTAAGTGTTGGGTTAGATGAATTCCCAGATGTGCTCGGTGAGGTAGAACCTTTTGATGTCGACGATAACAGTGAAGCCGCTGGCAAGCTAGATTTGGCCAAGATTTATGTTGAAATGAACGATAATGAAGGTGCGATTAAATTGCTCGAAGAAGCCATTGTTTATGGCGACGATGATGTACGGCGAGAAGCCAAATCCCTTATCGATAAATTGAATGAATAGTAGCGCATAGAGCAATTCTAACAGGCAGCCAATGGTTGCCTGTTTTTTTATTTATTATATGACGCTGCACTAAGCTTAGATGGCTTGGAGAACCTAGCACCATGGGGTTGTTTGGGTATATACTCTCCGCCCCCGTGAGACAGAGAAGTAAACGATTATGCGAATAGCGTTAGGCATTGAGTACGATGGTGCAAAATACTATGGTTGGCAACGTCAAAGAGACGTAACCAGTGTGCAAGAAAAATTGGAAAAGTCACTTTCCATCGTGGCAAATCACCCTGTAGAAGTCCAATGTGCCGGAAGAACTGATGCGGGAGTTCATGGCACAGGGCAGGTGGTTCATTTTGACACGACCTCAGTACGGAAGATGGCGGCATGGACCATGGGAGTCAATGCCAACATGCCAAAAGATATCGCAGTTCGCTGGGCAAAAGAGGTCCCCGAAGAATTTCATGCTCGTTTCACTGCAACGGCTAGACGCTATCGTTATGTGATCTACAACCACGCTTATCGTCCTGGAATTTTATCTTCAGGTATTAGCCATTATCATGGTGAGCTGGATGAAAAGAAGATGCATTTAGCCGGCCAATTCTTGCTTGGTGAGAACGATTTTACTTCTTTTCGTGCGGTGCAGTGCCAGTCTCGTAGTCCTTGGAGAAATATCATGCATTTAAATGTGAGTAGACATGGTAATTACGTTGTCATAGACATTAAGGCAAATGCTTTTGTCCACCACATGGTGAGAAATATCACCGGAAGTTTGATTGAAGTTGGTCGTGGTAATCAAAACCCGGAATGGATTCAATGGTTGTTAGAAGCAAAAGACAGAAAGCTTGCAGGAGCCACAGCTAAAGCGGAAGGGCTCTATCTTGTTGATGTTGATTATCCCGAAAATTTTGAGTTGCCAAGAGAACCATTAGGACCGATATTTTTACCTGACAACCTTTAAACGCTATTGATGCTTTAATAGCGTCAATTGTTGATGCTTTTCTGTTGAATTAAAACCAGTTAACGTCGCTTTAAACGACAGAAAATATAAAATTAGTGTCGCATGATTTTGGTTGTTTTGTGGTCACCAAAAGTATTGAAAAGTTGTGAGTTATCGCACTTTGTTGTTGCTTTAAAATAGGTACAACCAGTTTTTGATCCACAGTGTGAGAATATTATGTTTTAATCCTCACGCATCATTCAGAATTTGTATCTTTCGCAATTAGGCGAAAGAGTTAATAGAAAAAGGTCTTCCATGAGTTGGCTTGAAAAGATTTTAAATAAAAGCAGTATCGTAAGCTCACGTAAAGCGTCCATCCCTGAAGGGGTTTGGACCAAATGTACTTCTTGTGAGCAAGTTCTGTATCATGCAGAACTAGAGCGTAACTTAGAAGTATGTCCAAAATGTGACCATCACATGCGTATGGGCGCACGTCGTCGCCTTGAGTCATTCCTCGATGAGGGTGAGCGCGAAGAATTAGCAACTGAGTTAGAGCCTCAAGACAAACTAAAATTCAAAGATTCGAAGCGTTACAAAGAACGTATTTCGACGGCTCAGAAAAACAGTGGCGAAAAAGACGCACTTGTTGTTATGAAAGGCGAATTGCTTGGATTGCCTGTTGTAACTTGTGCCTTTGAATTCAAATTTATGGGCGGCTCGATGGGTTCTGTTGTCGGTGCTCGCTTTGTTCGTGCTGTTGAAGCTGCAATTGAAAACAACTGTGGCTTGGTTTGTTTCTCTGCTAGTGGCGGTGCCCGTATGCAAGAGGCTTTAATGTCTCTTATGCAAATGGCTAAAACCAGCGCCGCCTTAGAACGACTATCCGCCAAAGGATTGCCTTTCTTCTCAGTAATGACTGACCCAACTATGGGTGGTGTTTCTGCAAGTTTGGCGATGTTAGGTGACATCAATATTGGTGAACCTAAAGCACTGATCGGTTTTGCTGGCCGTCGTGTTATCGAACAAACTGTACGTGAAGATCTTCCAGAGGGCTTCCAACGAAGTGAATTCCTTCTTGAGCACGGTGCGATTGATATGATTGTTGATCGTCGTGAAATGCGTCAGCGTATTGGTGGTTTGTTGGCAAAACTGACTAACCAGACTTCTCCAATGGTGGTATCGGTTAACGATTCTCCAAATGAAGAGCAATACGAAGTACCAGTCGCGGACGAAAAAGAGTAAAGTATTCATTAAACAGCCGCTTAAGAATTAGTTAAGAGTTTAATGAGTCATATTCAAGTACCTAAAGCCACATCACCCTTATCGATGTGGCTTCATTATTTAGAAAACATCCACACTAGCGCCATAGACCTCGGTTTGGAGCGCGTACAGGCAGTCGCCGAAAAAGCCCAGCTAATTAAACCTGCTCCTAAAGTGATTACCGTTGCCGGAACGAATGGTAAGGGTTCTACCTGCGCGCTCATGGAAACGATCTTGCTTGATGCAGGTTACTCTGTTGGTGTATACAGCTCTCCTCACCTTATTCGTTACACTGAGCGAGTACGTATCAATGGTAGTGAGTTGGAAGAGGCTAAACATGCGCAGGCTTTCGATTTCATCGAGGAAAAACGTGGCGACATCAGCCTTAGCTTTTTTGAATACGGAACATTAGCCGCACTTCGATTATTTCAAACAGAGAGTGTTGACGTAGTCTTGCTTGAAGTCGGCTTAGGCGGAAGACTGGACGCGACCAATGTAGTGGATCATGACGTATCCGTCATTACTAGCCTTGCGGTAGATCATGTTGACTGGTTGGGTGACGACATCAACGTCATCGGTTACGAGAAAGCAGGTATATTCCGCAGCAACCGACCTGCGGTATGTGGTCAGCCAAAAGCGCCTGCAACGGTTGCGGCACACGCTGACGATATTGGTGCTAAGCTACACCAAGTCGGGATACAGTTTAGTTACTCTACTGAAGGCGACAAATGGAAGTGGCGCTCAGGTCAGTTCGCTTTGGATGATCTTCCTCTTCCTGATCTCCCGCTACCTAATGCCGCGACGTCTTTAATGGCGCTCGGGTGTGCAGAGTTAGATATTTCAGACGTTAATATCGTAAAAGGTTTGAAAAGCGCAAAACTTGCAGGTCGGATGCAAAAGCTGTCTCAATCCCCTATGATTTTGCTCGATGTTGCCCACAATCCGCATTCAGCTGAGTATTTGGTTGAGCAGTTAAATAAACATCACCCCAATACGCCAATCCATATGGTCGTAGCAATGTTACATGACAAAGACATTGCCGAAACACTGAAGGTACTCGCACCCGTTGCCACAAAATGGTATCCAGCTTCGCTGGAAGGCGAGAGAGCGGCTAAGGCGGAAGAGCTTATCATGCACTTGCCATCAAACACGGGTAAGTTTGATACGCCAACAGAGGCATTTGAAGCCGCAAGAAACCAGGCAAAATCAAATGAACTCATTGTCGTTGTAGGTTCGTTCCATACTGTTGGAGCAGTATTGGAGCACTGGGAATCAGAAAGGAGCCATGATGGCGAGTAGGTTTCAAAGTAGGCTGGTGGGGACCATTTTATTGGTCTCTGTTGGCGTGATTGTGTTACCCGATCTTTTAGACGGGAAGAAGGAGCACTTCAAAGAAGAGCTTGCAACCATTCCAATTAAGCCAGAGCTTGAGGGAACGGTAGAAGTATTTGAAGTGCTGGAACCTGTTGAAGACGATTTAGTGTTACCAGACAGCCCAGTATCAGTCACTGTTTCAGAAGAACCTGAGCCTGAAAAGATAGAAGTATCACCAAGAGCCGTCGCCGAGAAAAATGACTATGCTGACAGTGCATGGATCATACAGCTAATGGCACTTAAAAATGTCGATAACGCGAAAAAGCTAGTGAAAGACCTTCAGAAACGCGGTTATCAAGCACATATCAAGCAGGAGAACGCATTTTCAAGAGTTATCATAGGCCCCGATGTTTCCAAGCCTAAATTGGAAAAGCAAATCAAGGAATTGGAAAAAATCACAGGGGCGAAAGGTCAACTGTTGAAATTTAAACCACTAAATCCATAAGAAAACGTTTGCGTTGCGATTTTTTCTGTTAAAATGCGCGCCAACTTAAGATGTAGAACAGAATGAACTGGATAGATTTTGTCATTTTAGGGGTAATCGGGCTGTCCGCAGTGATCAGTTTGATTCGAGGTTTCGTGAAGGAAGCATTGTCTCTTGTTATTTGGTTTGGCGCGTTTTTTATCGCCAGTCATTATTACGCCAAATTAGCGGTGTATTTTACCAATATCCAAGATGATATGTTTCGGAACGGAGCCGCCATTGCAGCTTTGTTTGTAGCGACATTGGTTGTTGGCTCATTAGTCAACTATGTTATTGGACAACTGGTGCAAAAAACGGGTCTGTCTGGAACCGATAGAATTTTAGGAATCGTCTTCGGAGGGTTACGTGGAATTCTTATCGTGTCTGCAGTGCTGTTTTTCATTGATGCATTTACTGCATTGCCAAATTCAGAGTGGTGGATTAACTCGCAATTGATTCCTGAATTCAGCCGAATCATTGCTCCGTTTTTCGAGCACCTAAAAGAAACTTCAAGCTTTTTGTCTGGCACCGTGTAGTGCCAGCCTACTGTCAAAACCGAGGATTATGACATGTGTGGTATTGTTGGAATCGTGGGTACAACACCTGTAAACCAGTCAATTTATGATGCGCTGACTGTATTACAGCATCGTGGCCAGGATGCCGCTGGTATTATTACCATAGAAAGCAATCGTTTTCGTCTGAGAAAAGCGAACGGTCTAGTTAAAGATGTATTTGAAGCCAAACACATGCAGCGTTTACAAGGTACTGTCGGTATCGGTCACGCGCGTTACCCAACGGCAGGTAGTTCAAGTGCTTCAGAAGCACAGCCTTTCTACGTAAACTCCCCTTACGGTATTACCCTAGCTCACAACGGCAACCTAACTAACGCACGTGAATTGCGTGAAAGCCTATTGGAAACAGCTCGTCGTCATGTAAACACGACGTCTGATTCCGAGGTGCTTCTAAATATCCTCGCACATGAAATTGATTTGTCGAAAGACGTAACCAAAGACACCGTATTCTCAGCGATTTCAAACGTTCATAAGCAGATTCGTGGTGCTTATGCGGTTGCAGCGATGATTATCGGACACGGTATGGTTGCATTTCGTGACCCGCATGGCATTCGCCCATTATGTTTGGGTAAGCGAGAGCTAGAAACAGGTCGCACCGAATACATGGTTGCATCTGAATCTGTTGCTTTAGATGCTGTTGGGTTTGATTTTGTTCGTGATGTCGCACCAGGTGAAGCGATTTATGCCACCTTTGACGGTGAGCTATTTACTCAGCAGTGTGCTGAAAACCCTCAGTCAAATCCGTGTATCTTCGAGTTTGTTTACTTTGCTCGCCCTGATTCGTTTATCGATAAAATATCGGTTTACAGCGCTCGTGTTGAAATGGGTAAAAAGCTAGGTGAAAAAATAAAACGTGAATGGGAAGATTTGGATATCGACGTGGTTATCCCAATTCCTGAAACGTCTTGTGATATCGCATTGGAAATTGCGCAGATTATTGATAAGCCATACCGCCAAGGCTTTGTTAAGAACCGTTATGTTGGTCGTACCTTCATCATGCCTGGTCAGCAACAACGTAAGAAATCAGTTCGTCGTAAGCTCAATGCTATTCGTTCTGAATTTAAAGGCAAAAATGTATTGCTTGTTGATGATTCGATCGTGCGTGGTACCACTTCTGAGCAGATCATTGAAATGGCCCGTGACTCAGGAGCGAAAAACGTCTACATGGTTTCAGCTGCACCTGAAGTTCGTTTCCCTAACGTTTATGGCATCGATATGCCTAGTGCAAATGAGCTTATTGCGCACGGTCGTGATAACGAAGAAATCTGCCAAATGATTGGCGCTGATGCGTTGATTTTCCAAACGTTGGAAGATTTGGTTTCTGCAGTTGGACTTGGCAACCAAGATATCGCACGTTTTGAGAGTTCCGTATTCAATGGTGAATACGTAACTGGCGATGTTGACCAGAAATATTTAGATTTCCTTGATTCGCTACGTAATGACGATGCGAAAGTGCAGCGTGAAATCCAACAAGATCTTGCGAATTTGGAACTTCATAACGAAGGCGCATAGTCTGATTAAGAAGTGAATCCGTAAGACCGGTTAAGAACAAGAATGCCAGAGTATATAGATGCTCTGGCATTTTTTATTGCGTCAGCAATAAGTATCAACTATCCCAGATGGGGCACATTGAGTGAGTGCTGACTGAAAAAGTCTATCAGGAGGCGCACCTTTTCTGGCTGATGATCTTTATGATTGTAAAGCATGTATACGTCTCTTGGGTTTGCGCTCCAGCCTTCTAAAACTTGAACTAAGCTTCCATCAGCAATGTATGTATCCAGCATCACGTTTGGCATTAACGTGATTCCCAACCCAGCGGAACAAGCGCGCCTAACCACATTGAGCTCGCTCGCTTCAAGCCGACCGCGTTCGTTAATAATTACGGTTTCATCTTCGCTATTGGTGAGCTGCCACCGCATCAACGGGTGACCTTTTAATAATGCGTGTTCTCGTAAATCCTCAGCGTGTAAAAGTGGACGATGTTTGCTGAGATATTCAGGGCTTGCGACCAAAATATCCTTTACTGAATTAATCTTCCGGACGATCAAACTGGAATCACGTTGGGGGCCGACTCTGAAAATAATATCCCATTCGGTCGGATCAAGTTGATCTGCCATATTGGTTGTCGTCAACTCAACTCGGATATCTGGGTATTCCGTCATAAATTGATTGAGCAAAGGCATGATCATTCGTTTGGTAATATTGGCTGGCGCAGAAATCTTTAGCTTTCCTGCAGCGCCTCGGCAGTCATCGGAAATATGTTCAGCCGCAGAAGCTAGCTGCTTTAGCAGAGGTGAGCACTCTACATAAAATCGCTCTCCGGCTTCCGTAAGCGCCAGTTTCCTTGCATGGCGGTTGAGCAATCTAAGATTGAGAGAGTCTTCAAGCGCTTGAATGCGGCGAGTGATCGTGGCAACGGGGATCATGGTTTTACGCGACGTCGCAGTGTAGCTGCCGTTCTCGACAACTAGACGGAAAAGATTGAGATCATCAAGTTTCATTTGTAAGACACACAAAAAATGCAAGAGAAACAGTGTAACGTAACTTTTCAAAAGAAGGTTGTTTTAAGTCAACGATTTCTTGCAGAAGAAAGTACAGTCGTCAACGCAAATTGCGGCATGGGTAACATTTGCAAAGTTGTGGAAGTGGTGTTTTCTGACTACTTTTTATATTACTGAGCAAAAAAATAATAAGAACTATTTCGGAAGTATTTATTTTTTGAGGTTAGATCCATGATTAAATCAAGCGTATTGCAACATCAGGTGGCTGGAGGGGTTGCACTAGACAAGCCCACAGTCATGATCGTCGATGACGACGCCATATTTCGTCGAATGCTCACGAGCTATCTAGAGTCCAACGGTTATCGGATACTAGAAGCGGAAGATGGGCTCGATGGATTAAAACAACTTCGTTCTGAAGTTCCCGACTTGGTCATATGTGACATTTCGATGCCTGTGTTGAACGGTATCGAATTTGTTGAAGAAGTGTGCTGGGAGTACCCATCCCTTCCCATGATCGTCGTATCTGCAACCGAAGAAATGTCCGATGTAGCCAGAGCGCTTCGTTTTGGCATTAAAGATTTTCTTTCAAAACCCATCCCAAACATGGACCATTTGGAAAAAGCGATCAGTAATACTTTGGAAGACGCTGAATCCACTGATTCCGACCAACGAGACTTTGCTAGTCAGTGGTTTCGCGTGGATGAATCTGGCGACTTGCCAGAAGAACAAGAGCTTCATTGGCACTTGGACCATCTGCAAAACAACCCAAACATGGCTCGAGATCTGCTCGAAGCACTTCTACCTGAGAGAGATACAAAAACAGGCGGTTGGAAATGCACGTATCGTCTTCTTCAATCTTCGGAATCATTACCTTTAGTCTTTGACTATGCATGGGTGATGGACGGACATTTTGTTTTTTACTTAGTCGATGCAGCCTCGGGTGGCGATCAATCAGTAGCGACCACTTTGCTGATTCGAGCGCTGTTTAACGATCAATTACGTAACAATAAGAGCGATACTGTTGACCTGACTCAGCTGATTGATGCGGTAGAGAAAGGGATTACATGCTCCGAATATGCATCTTCCATTAGCGCATTGTTTGGTGTGGTAGACATGACCGACAGCTCATTGATCGTGCATTCTGCTGGATTGGAAAGCGTTTGGTCTAGTGGTGGTCAAAATAAGCATCTGTCGGAAGGCGTAAGGTTGGGAGAAGGGTGTTTACGTAATAAATCTGAATCGGCTCTTATCGTTCACAATGGTGGGCAACTTACCATGAGCAAGTTAGGAGCGAGCAGTTTCTGTTTGGATATTTACCAAGGTAATTTGCAGTAAGGTCAAAATTCGTTATTCGTTAAAGAAAAGTGAGATCGTTGTTGCGAAGGTTAAATAACCTTTACATTTATAGGTTTATTGAAAGTACTGCGTCCTATATAGTCAGTCGTCTAATAACGAGGAGATAATGAGCACCATGTCGGAACAAGATAACTACAAAGATCCATACAACTTTCTTTACTTTTTAGGTTTTATTGCTGTGTTACTTATACCTACGCTGCCTGCTACGCTTACTTGGATTCGGGTATTTACCGGTTATCAGTAAAAATGGTTTGGTATCGATGGATAAAAACGGCTTCTCATTGGAAGCCGTTTTTTTGTTGGAGCCTTGCCTGAAAGCCAGTTCTCTATTCTTTGATAGAGAGGTTGCCGAACTTAGTACCTTGATTGAGACCGCTTGGGTATAATACCCATTTGCAAAGGATGTAGGAGAAGCAGGTTATTAGTATTCGTCGAACAGCTTGGAATATCTTAGGGTGGATTTCGTTGCTAATTGGTTTACTGGGAATCGTATTGCCATTGCTACCAACTACGCCTTTCCTTTTGCTGACAAGCGCATGCTTTTTACGTGGAAGCCCGAAATTTTATGAATGGCTGCACTCCCACCCGAAACTAGGCCCCGTACTGAATGATTGGCAACAACACAGATCACTTAAGGCAAAAGTGAAACGGCGTGCGTATATCTTTATCATAATCAGTTTTTCGGTCTCCATTATTGTTGCCCCAATTATGTGGGTAAAGGCTATGCTATTGGTGATACTTTGCGTTTTACTAGCATGGTTTTCGCGAATACCTGTTCTCGACCCTGTTGCTGATAAAGAAGAAAATCACTAACATTAAGCGCCGCTGAAAAGCGGATTTCATTTTTCTTTTTCCAGTTCGCAGACTAAAGCGAACTGGAGTATTACAATGTGCGTTTATTGTGTAACGCCTAAGATTAAAAGATTGAGCCTATGACTACTGAAACCATCGCCCAAATCCAAGCGAGTATTAAAAGCATCCCAGATTACCCAAAACCAGGGATACTTTTTCGCGATGTAACCAGTTTGATGGAAGATGCTGCCGCGTATCGTGCGACGATTGCATTGTTAGTTGAAAAATACAAAGACATGGGATTCACAAAGATCGTGGGAACAGAAGCTCGTGGCTTTCTGTTTGGTGCGCCTTTGGCATTAGAACTGGGTGTCGGGTTTGTTCCTGTGCGTAAGCCTGGAAAATTACCCCGTGAAACCGTTGCTCAGTCTTACGAGCTTGAGTACGGAACCGATACCTTGGAAATCCATACCGATGCGATTGTTGAAGGTGATAAAGTTCTTGTGGTCGATGACTTGCTAGCCACAGGTGGCACCATTGAAGCAACAGTGAAATTAATTCGACAACTTGGTGGCGATGTTGAACACGCAGCGTTCGTAATTAACCTGCCAGAAATCGGCGGTGAAACTCGCTTGAAAGAATTTGGCCTGAATGTATACAGCATCTGTGAATTTGAAGGGCACTAAGCCTTTTTGGTATTCATTCGTAATTGGAAAGCGTGAATGAGTTATTTAGCGTTAGCACGTAAGTGGCGACCACACCAGTTCAGCGAAGTCGTTGGGCAAGGTCATGTTCTCACTGCGTTGGAAAATGCACTAAGCCAGAACCGATTGCATCATGCCTATCTGTTCAGTGGAACGCGTGGTGTCGGCAAAACGACAATAGGTCGCTTGTTTGCCAAAGGGTTAAATTGTGAAACCGGAATTACGGCTAAACCCTGTGGTGAGTGTTCTACATGTAAAGAGATTGATGAAGGTCGATTTGTAGATTTGCTCGAAATCGACGCCGCTTCTCGTACGAAGGTAGAAGATACGCGCGAGCTATTGGATAACGTTCAATACAAGCCTGCTCGTGGTCGGTTTAAAGTCTACCTGATAGATGAAGTTCACATGCTTTCTCGTCACAGCTTCAATGCGCTTCTGAAAACATTAGAAGAGCCGCCTGAATATGTGAAATTTCTGCTTGCCACAACGGATCCGCAAAAGCTCCCAGTTACGATCCTTTCCCGTTGCCTTCAGTTTCATTTGAAACCGATCAGTGTGGATAATATTCATCAGCAACTTGATCATATTCTTGGGCACGAGCAAATCACCGCTGAACCACGCGCATTGGGCATGATTTCTCATGCAGCCGACGGCAGTATGCGAGACGCGCTAAGCTTAACCGATCAAGCAATCGCGCTCGGTAATGGTGTTATTGATACCAATACGGTGTCGAACATGCTTGGTACATTAGATACTGACCAAGCCATTCACCTGCTCGAAGCTATCAGCTCTCATCAAGCTCAAACGGCACTAGATGCACTGACTCGGCTCGCGCAAAATGGTGTGGATTGGGATGGGTTGCTCCAAGAGCTTGCTACTCAGCTTCACCGAATCGCTATGTATCAGGCTTTACCTGCAACATTGGATAAAGGGCAGCCGGATGCGGAAAAAATAGAGCTGTTGGCCAAGGCACTTTCCCCAGAGGAAGTACAGCTTTACTATCAGATCGTGATTAAAGGACGTGAGGATATCGCCATCGCACCGTCACCTAAAATGGGTGCGGAGATGATTGTGCTACGTTTAATTGCCTTTAAACCAGCAGGTGTCAAAGCGCTACCTTTGAATGCTCAGCCAGAAGAGAACAAACCTAAAGAAGAAACTTCTGCAGCCATTAGTTCAAAGCCTGCTAGACCATCTTCTGCTAGTGCTAACTCGGGTATACAATCGCCACCTGATAATAAGCAGCAAATAGGTGGAGCGCCTGAAGTGTCAGCACCCACTTCACCTGCGGATGCTGCGCGTGACAAGCTTAAAGAAGCTCGACACCCTGCTAAGCAACAGCAACAGCAACAGCAACCAGCTTCGCAATTTGTTTCGAACGAACCCGCTCCAGATTATGGTGATATGCCAAATTACGGTGACTACGAGCAAGATATGATGCCACCGCAGTATGATGATCCTGCTTATGCTCCATCCTCTGTTTCGGCTCCAAATCCATCAGTTTCAAATTCATCGGTTTCAAATCAAGGGAATCAGATTGCATCTCCAAGCAATACAGCGGTGCAGCAGCAATCAGCGTCTGCAAATCCTATATCGGGGCTACGTCACCAGTTAAGAAGCCGTCGTAATCAAGCCGGAAGCGAAAGCAAAGCGAGCAGTGAAAATAGAAGCATTGGCGCGTCACCAAAAAAGGCTAGCGCGACACCAGCATCCAAAAAGCAGACGGCGGCAGAGCGCATAGCGCAGTTTGCATCCGCTGGGCAGGTGTCGCCAGCTAATTCGACAATGACCCATTCGTCAACTATTCGTTCTTCAAATACGAGCGCTGAAGAAAAAAAGGCGACCAATGAACCTTACCAGTGGAAGCCTTCCAAGCCAGTAGAAAAACCGAAAAAGACTGAACTGACACCTACTCAGATTAAGAAAGCACTAGAGCACACAAAAACACCTGAAATGGCAGCCAAATTGGTCGATGAATCGGTCGCCGCCGATCATTGGTCTGCCTTGATTCAAAAATTGAATACTGCAAAGTTAGTGGAACAACTGGCACTGAACTCTGCGTATCAAAAAGAGGGTAATGTTATCCACCTGACCTTGAGAGCCACTCAAGCGCACCTAAATACCGAAAAAGCGCAAAAAGATTTAGCGGAAGCGTTGGCAACAGCATTGGAAGAACCTTGTGAGCTTATTGTCAAAATTGGCGAAGAGGGGGAATCTCCATTGGAATTAAGAGACAAACTGTATCAGAGCAAACTGCAACAAGCTCATGATAGTCTGGCTCAGGATCCTCACATACAGTTTATTACTGCTCGTTTTGCAGCCGAAATAGACGCCGATAGCGTGAGACCAATCTGATTTACAGATGACAAATTGGAATGGGCGTTGAAAGCATGGTCTTTTACCCCCATAAAGAATTCATAACCTAAGATAAACCAGAGAGAAAAGAAATGTTTGGTAAAGGCGGTATGGGCAACCTAATGAAGCAAGCCCAACAGATGCAAGAGCGCATGCAAAAGCTTCAAGAAGAAATCGCGAACATGGAAGTAACTGGTGAGTCCGGTGCTGGTTTAGTTAAAGTAACCATTACTGGCAGCCACAGTGTTCGCCGCGTTGACATCGACGAAAGCTTGATGGAAGACGACAAAGAAATGCTTGAAGATCTGATTGCAGCAGCATTTAACGATGCCGCGCGCCGTGTTGAAGAAACTCAAAAAGAGAAAATGGCGTCAGTCACTGGTGGAATGCAAATGCCTCCAGGCATGAAAATGCCTTTCTAATTGACGCAGTAGATACAATTTATGCGAACCAGCCATATGCTGGAACAATTGATGGAAGCCTTACGTTGCCTACCTGGGGTTGGTCCCAAATCGGCGCAGCGTATGGCTTTTCATTTGTTACAGCGCGATAGAAAAGGCGGTCTTCAATTAGCGGATGCACTTTCTCAAGCAATGACAGAAATTGGTCATTGCAGCGAATGTAGAACGTTTACCGAAGAAGAAACCTGCCACATTTGTCTTAACCCTAAGCGCCAAGAAAATGGTCAGTTGTGTGTGGTGGAAAGCCCATCCGACATTGCTGCAGTTGAAGCGACAGGTCAGTATTCTGGTCGTTATTTCGTGTTAATGGGGCATTTGTCTCCGTTAGATGGAATTGGACCAAGTGATATTGGGCTTGATGTGCTCGATTTCCGGTTAAGGCGCAAAGATATTACTGAAGTGATACTGGCAACCAACCCCACTGTAGAAGGCGAAGCGACAGCCCATTATATCGCAGAGCTTTGTCATGCACACGACGTGGACGTGACTCGGATTGCTCACGGCGTGCCTATGGGAGGCGAGCTGGATCTGGTTGATGGGACTACACTGTCTCATTCAATTTTGGGAAGACACAAACTGTAATGTTTGCATCTTAACCCGACAGTTTTGATTGCTTTAAAAATGCCGCAAATTCTGCGGCATTTGTGTATTAGAACGTAACATTAAATTGGTAGCTCGTACTGAGCAAACTGGCTCTTTCGTTTGTAAGGCTTTTGCGCTCATCATTAAGTCGTTTACGTTCATCAGGGTCTAGACCATTTTTGTCGCGTAACTTACGGTCGATATCCTCGATTTCCTTTTTAATATCGTTAAGTCGCTCTTGTTTTAGATAGGCTTGTCGGCCGAGCTCGTAGTTTTGATTAAACTGTTCGTTGTCACACACGCCGTAATAGCTTCGACCGTTACGCCCTTCTTGATAGCCATTTCTAGGCGAACAATACTGGATAAGACCTCGCTCATAACCTTGACTCCAAGCCTCTTTATCAACGGTTATGCCACCTTCGGAACAGTCTTTAGCGTAGTCGTTAATAATATTAGGGTTCTCTCCTACCTGACCTTGCTGGTACCCAAGATCTCCCCAGTGTGTGGTTTGACATTCTTCAATGGACATAGAAGTACAGCCGGAAACCAGAAAAACGGTCAGCAGAAGCGAGAAAAAGATGTTTTGATTTTTCATTTTGTTTTTATACCTGTCATACAAATGTGAAATTGACGGTATAAATGGACAATATTAACTTTATAAAGTTCGAGAAATGTTTTGTTGTTCAAGCATAAAGTTATTGAAAAACCTGATAATTGGCTCCAAATCAAAAACGCGTACTTAAATCGAGGTTGAAAACTAAGTTAGACGTTCGAGTTCGGCAATATTAGCGAGGGCGTCTGCATTGGTTGACCCGCACACAATTGGGCAAGGTTTAAATTGATGACATACCTTAGGACGTTCTGGTTGTCCGAATAGCTTACAGAGGTTATCGTCGTTTAGCTGAATGCATCGCACACCAGCAGGCTTACCATTCTTCATTCCCGGAATAGGGGAAGAAATGCTTGGAGCAATACAACACGCCCCGCAACCTAATCGACAGTCCATAATAATCAACCTTTAAAAAATAGGGCGCGATATTAGCAGAAAATAGGGCAGGTGGCACCACCGTTCCCCCTTTTCTAAATTCCTCGTATTTTTAACTGCTTTTGCTTTGTGTAATCCATATTCGTTTTGTTGGAGGTGGTTATCCCTGAACAACGTAGAGCATTACATCGAAATTAAATAGGTTTCATATACCATGATCTAGCAAGCATTTCTCCCAATAAAAATCCTGATAATATGCCGATATGGCACATTCCGTGATTATATATCGACGGTAATTAATCTAATAGGGTAAACATTGGATACAGACTTCTCCCCAGTGACTTTAAAGCCATCCTGCATTCCAAACGCGCCAACATGTATTACTTGGAATACTGTCGAGTCATGCAAAAGGATGGACGGGTTCTCTACCTAACAGAAGCTAAAAATGACAATCAGTATTTCAATATCCCAATAGCTAATACCACAGTATTGTTACTTGGCAATGGCACCTCCATCACCCAAGCTGCCATGCGAATGTTAGCGCAAGCAGGGGTTTTAGTCGGTTTTAGTGGCGGTGGCGGAACACCTTTACATATGGCATGCGAGGTGGAGTGGTTTACTCCACAAAGCGAGTACCGACCAACCGAGTATTTACACGGATGGATGAAGTTCTGGTTTGATGATGAAAAACGGCTGGCTGCCGCAAAAACATTCCAGCAAGCACGCATAAACTACTTGAAAAAGGTATGGCAAAAAGACCGCGACTTAAAAGTAGAGGGGTTCGATTGTAACAGCGAAAAGATACAAACTGTCCTAGATACCTTTTATACAAGAACGGATGCAGCCAAAAAGCAATCTGACCTCCTTCTCACCGAAGCTCAGTTAACCAAATCACTTTACAAATATGCCGCCAATAATACCAAAGCCAAAAATTTTACTCGCCAACACCAGCCAAGCAGTACCGACAAAGCCAACGGATTTCTCAATCACGGTAACTACCTGGCTTACGGGTTGGCTGCCAGTTGTTTATGGGTGTTAGGCATACCGCACGGGTTTGCTGTTATGCATGGGAAAACCCGCAGAGGAGCGTTGGTTTTCGATGTCGCCGACCTAATTAAAGATGGCATCGTGCTCCCATGGGCATTCATATGCGCCAAGGAAAACGCCACAGAACAAGAGTTTCGCCAACAAGTGTTGCAAGCCTTTACCGATCACAAAGCCCTTGATTTTATGTTTGAAACCGTAAAGAGCTTAGCCCTAAAAGATTCCAATGCAGCACACATCGAAAATACTAAGCAGGATGACACATTATGATGGTCACCTTCGTTAGCCAATGCGAAAAAAATGCCCTAAAGAAAACCCGCCGGGTACTCGATGCCTTCGCCAACCGCATTGGTGACAACACATGGCAAACCCTGATCACCGAAGATGGGTTAATCACTGTTAAAAAAATGCTGCGTAAAACCGCCAGCCGTAGCACAGCCGTAAGTTGCCATTGGTTACGCTCGCGATCCCGTAGCCAGTTTTTATGGGTGGTAGGCAATAAAAATAAATTCAATTTAGAAGGTGTAGTGCCAGTGAATACAACACAAAAAGAGGTTTTTATGGATGTTATTACCGACAAGCCCAAATCGGGTGTGCTTTACGCCAATACACAACTTCAGCCGCTAGTAGAGCACTTATTTGCCGTGGGATATTTTGCCGAAGCGCTGCATAAAAGGTTATTCCCTGAGAGTACACAATTCTCAATGGCAAATTTTATCGCAGGTTGCCTACATGACTTAGGAAAGGTAGACCCCAAATTTCAAAACTGGGTAACAAACCCAAAAAAGAAGCACTTTGTAGCAGAAGATGGGCAGCATATTGACGATGCGAAATTCAGTTTTGAAAAACACCCTAGGCACAATGAAGTGTCGCTACTGCTTTATCAGTTTTTAGACAGTGCCGAATTAAAAACCCTGAACTCAAGCAATAAAGAATCGATAAAACACGCAATTTATTGGCATCATGCAAAACCCTACCGTAAAGACAAAAACAGTTTCACGACATATAAAGACATTGGTAAAAAACTGATCGCCAATCAGAAGGGCGCTTCTCTTCACGATATCTTAGGGCAGGCGCAATCCTTGCTAAAGCAAGTCGCAGGAGTAGACAAAAAATACCGTTCGACTGAACACTCAATGCTGAGTAAAGCGATTGATAATAAAACCGTTTCAGAACTGGAGTCTGCGATTCCAAGCTCATTGCACACGCCTAGCTACAAAGAATATGAGATAGAAGAATCCGTTTCAGCGAATCGTAGTAACGTAAAAATAAACGCATTAAATAATATTGTGCGAGCCTGTGTCATTACAGCCGACAGAATAATATCAGCCATGAGCGCAACAGAGCTCCACGAGGCAATATTGCAGCGCACATTAGAAGATAAAGTGAATGAATTACTTGAAGTAGAGTCAACACTCACTTCCAGCATTGAAGCTTGTCTAGGGGCATTTTATCCAAATAGTGAGCGCAGCCTTAAACAAGGTGATATTGCCAAACAGTTAACCTACGCAGAAGATGTGGCAGTATTAGCCGGTGCTGCAGGTTGTGGCAAAACCAAAATCGCGTTGGAGTGGGCAAAGCTACAAGGAGCAAAACGCATAATTTGGGTGTGCCCCCGAGTGCAAGTCTGCCAAGGCTTATTTTATGAATTGACCTCAGAGCAATATCTACCGAATAGTACGATTGAAATAAATACAGGTGAATTTAAATTCCATAATCAGTGGGATAATCCCATACCAGAAGGGGAAAGCTTTTCTGGCGATATCGTCATTACCACCATCGATCAAATTTTTGGCTCTGTGATCAGCCACACAAACGCCAATACCCTCATCGATTTTTTAAATAACCATGTTGTTTTTGATGAATTTCACGAATACGTGAATGTGCCAGCATTTAATTTACTGTTTGCTGAACTTATCGCCACGAAAAAACTGAAAGGGCAGCAAGCCAATACCCTATTGGTGTCGGCAACCCCTCATTATGTCTTTGTTGAAGAGTTATTGGATATTCATGAAGATGACATCATCGAAATGCCATCATTTAATCAAAGCCAGTATCAACTCGACTTCAACGTGTTTGATGACACCAAGCTTGATACTACTAACCCACTATTCATGCCTCAACGTGACAGTACTTTTGTCATAAGTAATATGGCTCTCACCGCCCAGAATGGCTTCATCGCTAATCAACATAAAGAAAATGCAGTGTTACTGCATTCAAAATTCATCAAAAGCGATAAACAAAAATGGTTCGCAGAGGTGTTTGAATCATACAAACGCGACGGCACGCGGAAATTCGAAGTGCTACGCAGCGGCCCAATTGTTCAAGCCTCTTTGAACATCAGTTGTGATTACATGGTTGCGGAAATCACTAACGCAGAAGATTGCTTACAGCGCTTAGGGCGGCTAGACAGGTTTGGCGTTAACAAAGAAATAAACATTTATACCTTGGCGGTGCCTGAGCCTATTGCCGCCTCAAAAGGGAACAGCCCTGCCTCCCGCTTTTTATCAAAACTCCATGTGCTCAAGTCTGTGCGCGAATGGTATCAGCACTTACTAATCAATTTAGAAGGTAAGAACTTTAGCTTGCCTGACATTTACATACTTTATAAAGATTTCCACCGTTCAGAGAAAACAAAGCAGTTCATTGAAAATGATTTGGTGGCAGCATTAAAAGAAAGTGTCAATAGAATTAACGCCAAGGTTATCGATCCCATTGTCGTACCACCCAAAAAGAGCAAGGAGAAAAAACGCAGCAAAATAAGTAAAGGGTCATTACGTGGTGACAATCGTTTTGCGCAACTTGCCGTGGTGGATTTAAGCCACTCAGAGCCGCGGTATTTAGAGCAATATGCTTATTCAATCCCACTCGACGATGAAAGTAACATCGATAATTTAACGTATTCCACCAATGCGATTTTAGGGTACGGGCAAAGCGATAAAGACCTCCTTTCTCACATGTTCAAAAAGCATCACAACATAATGGGAGGTACGAAATCATATAATGATAATACCTTGCTCAATGAAGCCCGAGATCCAGAATCCCCGATTTATTTAAGTTATACCACGAACGATTTACTCACAGTAGGCGGAGAAAGTGCCCGTCACCCGCACGCTATTTATTATGCAGTCTGTGATAAACAACCCATAGGCGCAATGGCAGTTAAGCAAATTAATCAAACAACAGAAGATGAGGAATAAACGATGGAAAAAATAACAGGCATTAAAAGTGTTGATTTCAAAATTAAAGCTCTAGGTCATGGTGTTGTGAATTGGAATGGTCCAACGACACTAACTGGCGATAATGGAAAGACTGTTGATAACCATACGCTTCCAAAGCTAAGAGGTTATTCAAATTTGACAGGAAAAATAAAAGACGAGACTGGCTATAAATATAAAAAAGAAGCTACGGATATCGATTTCAAAAAAACGCCTTTATACATAAGCCAAAATTGTATTCGCCATCACTTGTTTAAAGAACAAGCGTTTGATCTGCATTTTGCTGGAGAAAAAAACTTAGAGAAAGTTTTAGCATCTATCACAGGGCTTATCCGTGGTTACGTAGTGCCTTCGAGTCAATGTAAAAGAACCAGCCCTTTGCTTGTTGAAGACTTTGTCGATCAATTAGGGAATGGCAATTATGAGCAATTTGGTCAGGCAGGTGAACGAGACAGTTCATCCTTCTTCTCGAAAACCACTTTTGGTGATACAGAATATCTTTCATATGGTTCTATTAGCATAGAGCAGCTACAGTTTATTTCGTTGGACAAGAAATTTGACCGAGCATGCATGATCATAAAAGAAGGGCAAGGTGAAGAGGTTGCAGCAACAGTGCAAAACTTTATCAAAGAGCTAAACCCATCTTTAAACCCCGTCACTACTTTCCATAGTAACTATGTTCGTAAAGGAACCATTTTCGAAGAAGGTGAGTGCGGTATTTTGTTAAACGATGACGCAGTAAAGGCATTGATTGAGCATACATTGTCACGCATCGCCGATTTGAGTATTCGTCAAGCCAAGGGATATATGTATGTTGATGAAATTACTGTGGATTATAATGATAGCCATAAAATGATGCGTATAAAGCGTAATGAATCTGAAATCGTTAGCGAGCCACACTCTCAATTTGCTCAATATTTTTACGCAAAATAGGCAATCAATATGAAAATAACGATTGAATATGATTCATGTTGGCGTAATTCCTTTTTAGGAGGTTCTAATAATGAAGCGATCCCAAAAAAGGGAAGAGAGTTTTTAGGATCCATGACCAACCTAAAAAAAGAAGGTAACTTTAAAGTCTGTGAAAATACAATAGATACTGTAATGGGGTTACTGAATCGATTAATTGGTGATCAACGAAAGCTCTATCAAGCACGTAGCAAAATGTATGAGAAATCATATTATTTTGAGGAGTTAGAAAGCAAAGTTTCTTTTGAGGATAAGCCTGAGTTTACAAATGAAATGACGTTTATCCGAAATATGAATGGCAGTACAGATCAGAATTCATTTACTGGCATGATCAAAGTGTCCGATCCCATTTTTACATCCGAATACTCACCAATGTTTTGGGGCGTACTAAATATGGATGTATCTACATTATGCGATTTTATAGTCGATGATATAGTGATTGATAGGAGAATTGAACTTGATCCTCTAAGTATTATCAGTCGCCTTGAATTTCTGAATAAAGAGAAACCCCAAGAAAATAAAGATGCGGTGGCAAATGCGGTCGTTACCCTTAAATCTATTTTTCCTGATATAGAGTACTTAAATAAAAAAGGACAAGTAGTGACGGTCAGTCTGTATTGTTCTGCTTTATATCTTCAACTGATGCGCTTAGAACGACAATTCGATATGTCTTCAGCAAAAACGAAAGCTGGTGGAATAAGTGGTATCTCAAAACGTGGTTTCACAAAAAAAGACTTTATGGGGCGATATACCACAGGTCCAAAAAAAACCATCTGGGGTAATCCTTTTATTAAAAAAGAAAAAATAAAAGGGCAGGGAGAAGTAAAATCAATGATGACCAAAGCCAGTGGTCAATTAGAAATCATCATTGATGTCGATAGAGAGAAAGGGTTAGAAATCAAAAAACTCATTGAAAATGCGGGCGTGTCAAGCTTTTACTTAGGTAAAAAAGGTCTTGCGTATGTTTCAAATATTCGAGTTTAGGAGGAAGCATGGATTCTTATATTGATATACGACTAAAGCCTGATGCTGAAATAGGGGAAGCCGAACTCAGTAGTAAATTATACACAAAGTTTCATAAAGCGTTGGTAACACTGAATACTAACCAGATCGGTATTAGCTTTCCGCAAGTGCATGTGAAACTTGGACGATTATTTCGTATCCATGGTGAGTCGAGTTTGCTGAATGATCTCCAAGGGCTGGAGTGGTTAGGACCACTTAGTGGTTACTGCCAAGTAAGCCATGTATTAGCTGTGCCAGAACAAACTCAATATCGCGTCATTTCCGAGAAAAGAAGCAACATGAGTAAGGCAAAGCTAAGGCGATTAGTCGCGAGAGGTACAATAGATAAGGAAGGAGAAAAGCGCTACAAGGTTAAAATGTTAAGCCAAAGCTTTGATAATCCTTATTTAGATTTGCGTAGTAGCTCAACCAAACAAATCTATCGGAAATTTTTTGAGTTTAGTGACGTTAAAGAGAATTCGAGCGATGGCATTTTTGATGCTTATGGTTTAAGCCGGAAGGCAACGATACCTTGGTTTTAACCTTATTTTTTTGCTCTTTAAAAATAAATATATAAAACAGTGAGTTACAATTGGTCTGTTTTTATAAGGTTAAAGCTTGGTTTTTAATCTAACGATTTGTTGTAACTTACTTTTTTGATGGTAATCTATTGTTCACTGCCGCACAGGCAGCTCAGAAATAATGGATTGGATACGATAAACACATTCTCATGTTCACTGCCGCACAGGCAGCTCAGAAAGTAGTTATCAATCTGATACCAGTCGTTATCAAGTTCACTGCCGCACAGGCAGCTCAGAAAATTCTGGACGTGATCCCATTGGCGGGCTATTGGTTCACTGCCGCACAGGCAGCTCAGAAAATCAACATCGAGCGGCATTCGGTCATAGTCGGGTTCACTGCCGCACAGGCAGCTCAGAAATCCGGTTTCACAAGCTGCGCATGCATATGTGCGTTCACTGCCGCACAGGCAGCTCAGAAAATATTGCTTGGCTGCGAATGATTGCTGAGTGAGTTCACTGCCGCACAGGCAGCTCAGAAATTTTGCGTAATGGTACGAGAAACGCCTTTCAAGTTCACTGCCGCACAGGCAGCTCAGAAAAATTACAAATAGAAAGTAAAGCTCGGTGGTCCGTTCACTGCCGCACAGGCAGCTCAGAAAAATTATCTTCTAGATATGCCAATGGAAGTAACGTTCACTGCCGCACAGGCAGCTCAGAAATACACTGACCGCCGATGAATTCGCCCTGGCACGTTCACTGCCGCACAGGCAGCTCAGAAATTCTATATTTTGAATATGTTGAAACAGCTTCCGTTCACTGCCGCACAGGCAGCTCAGAAAGTAAGAGTGACACAGTTTGTTGTTGAGGGACTGTTCACTGCCGCACAGGCAGCTCAGAAAGATTACTCAATGGGATACATTACTGTTAATGAGTTCACTGCCGCACAGGCAGCTCAGAAAAACGAACGTGGCACAACCTTAGATCAGCATCTGTTCACTGCCGCACAGGCAGCTCAGAAAATTCGATAAGCAGTTCGAGTACCAACTCTATCGTTCACTGCCGTATAGACAGCTCAGAAAAACTGGCAAGGGCTCGCGGAGTATCGCGGGAAGTTCACTGCCGCACAGGCAGCATAGAATAATCTAAATCACTTGCACTACTGGTGCTGAACGGATATAACGACGCCTCCTTAACGTATTCGGTTAAGGCGTGAACATTAAGCAGGTAAAATCATGGCACAATTTTGGGAAACAAAATCACTGGAAGTAATGACAGAAAAAGAGTGGGAATCTCTTTGTGACGGTTGCGGAAAGTGTTGCCTGCATAAGCTGATGGATGAAGATACCGATGAGGTTTACTACACCAATGTTGCATGCAGTTGGCTAAATGATAAGACCTGCGGCTGCAAAGATTACCCTAACCGTTTCCAATCTGGCGAAGAGTGCCTAAAACTGACTCGCGACAAAATTGACGAATTCCACTGGCTACCTGAAACCTGCTCGTATCGTGTTCTTGCTGAAGGCCAATCCCTGCCGGAATGGCACCCGTTAATCACTGGATCCAAATCTGCCATGCATGCAGCAGGTGAAAGCGTACGCAACAAAGTGGTCTATGAAATTGATGTGGTGGACTGGGAAGACCATATTTTGAATCATCCTAGTAGGAACTAGGTGTATCAGGGATTATCAATAGATTATTTACCCCTATCTACTCAACATCAGCCTACATTACTTTATTTTCGCCGCAACCAGTTTTGCAAGATCTGAATATAAACTCTCATGCGATATTTTTACGCTGGAATCAATCGTTGCTCTTCGAAATTTGCTTAATGCAGAGAATACTTGTTCTGGCGTTAACGTACTTAGGTTCGAACTTCTTAGAAAGGTTCGGAAATCTTCGTACTGACCTGAACGAAGTGTATAAGCCGCTCCGTGATTTATCATTACTCTAGCAATACTGTAGATTACGATAGAAATGACTCCGCACATTGCATTTACAGAACAGATCAGAACATTTGATGATGTGTGACCATGCTCTACCAACCAATTTAACCCATAAATTAAAGGTGAGGTTGCACAAATAAAGAGAATGTAGCCTATATAGCGCAATAGCGATCCTTTGCGAGCTGAACCCTCAATTTTACTCTCTATTTCCTCTAGTACGTTTTCCAACTACTGCTCCAAACGACCGTGCTGACAATTGATTTCACCAATACAATATTGAGACTAAGCCAGCAACCGTTTCTTCATTCATATTTATAAAGTGAGTCCGATACAGGTTTTATTTGATGTTTGTTGCTGTAATTGTGCAATAAACAGTGATGGGTATTGCCCCCAAACCCTAACTGGTTTGGGGGCGTGTTGATTAATATTGGTTAGCGTCAAGCCACTGTCTTATTTTGCGAGCTTTTGAATAAGTCAGTGTCATGTGAGCCTCATTGTTACTTGGGTAACTTGCTACCTCAGTAAAGTTAGACTCGTTCCCTGCGAGCGCAGAGTTGGTTGAAACAAAAGAGTGTTTTTGCCCCACGGTAACGTATGGTGTTATTGGGTGCGCTTGGGAGGCAATTAGGTTTGAAAATACAAGGTAGAAATCGGCGTATCCGCCCGCTGTATTGTCTAAACTAGGGTTTGTGTAAATCTTGTAGTATTTGCTGCCTCCGTTGTACCACTTTCTATGCAACTTGAAGTGAGTTGTGAGTTTTCTACTCGAAGCGCCTTGAGTTTTAGATTTAGCCCCATTTGTGATGGCAAGTGTAGGAATGGTGTTCAGGTGACCAAGGCTACGGAGCTTAGAAAGAAGTGCGTAACGGTCCGAACTGCCAGATGGTGAGTTGATGATCAGCTCACGGAACGTTTTCGTATCTAGTTTTTTAAGAATGGCTTGCAGTTCTCTTCTCGCCTCTCGACATTTTCCGCTTAACCCACATAATCTGCTATCAACTTTACTGAGTAGGTGCTTGGTATTGTCGATAATGGTGCGGGGGAAGTTTGCTCCTAGGTGAGGCGCGTCATAAGAAATATAGGTGGAAACTTTATCCAGTTTGCCTTGATCTTCGAGCTCGGTGAGCGCGTAACGTGCGACTACACCACCCATCGATAGCCCAACAAATGACGTGGAAGTGACAGTGGAATGGCTGTTAATTTTTTCGAGCAGTAACTGCACACCTTTGGCGTTATAAGCGATTCCGCCATTCTGATTGTGATAGCGATACAAAATAACATCGTAACCTGCGTTTCTGAGGCTGGACATTAAGCCGCCAGAGTTAACATCGTTGTAGAAGTTTTGTTGTGTATACCCGCTACTGTCAATGCTGACGTGATAAGGCTGAACGACGACGACAGGTTTATCCAGAACATTATCGTTACCTTTGTAAACGTGGGCAGTACCATAAGTATATTTCGGGTACTCTGTCCAGAGTTTGCAGTGTCTTCCTGGGCGCCTAGCTTCTATTTGTATCGAAGAATCTATTGGAGCAATACGTGGAATTTCACCATCCCACCACTCGCAGTATCGAATGGTTTCTTTAGATTGGATATACCAATTACTCGAGGAAGAGCGAGCGGAAGTTCTTGAAAGTGGAGACATCAAAGGGGGTTGAGCAACAGTCGCAGGTTGAGAGCCTATTACATGGTTGCTATCAAGTGTTAGACCGTATTCGTCTTGTAAACCTTGAGCATTTGCTGTCGTGAAAATACTCATTCCCGATAACACCAAGAGTGACTTTGAGAGGTTGCCGGTTAAGCTACGTTTATCCATCATTTCCTTTCCTTAGAAATACATAAAATAAGAGTTTGGTTTTTAAAGATAAAACCCAAAGTTATGATATAGATTGCTTAACTGAATTTTGAAGGTATTTTCTAGAGAATGATCCGATTTATAAACCTAGTTATCGTAAGGAAAAAGCTGAAAGGACGGAGCAAGATAAGGCACCGCGAGGTGCCCTATGGGATTAAATATCAATTTACTGCCTGATTAAACTCCATCCTTGCTTCTTGTGCTTGCTGAGACAAAAGTTCTTTGTTTTCCTTGGCTTTTGTCATCAGGCTCTGCAAGGTCTGAAGCTCTTCTTGCATCTCCGTTGGTAGTTGATGGTCGGCTACATTTTCATCGTCACAATGTTCAAGTACATAGGCGCGAATACGTTTTTTCATCGTGATTAACTGATTGAATGCATCTCGCTCTTGCTCTGCTGCTTCTTGGGCGGCGTCTTTACTGCGTTCAAATCTCGCAAGTGCCATTCCTTCTGAAGACCAAGGATCCATATCGGGCAAGTCTTCGATATTGATGGTCGGCTCCACGTAATCTTCTTGGTGACGAATGTCCAAGCTGGTAGCTCGTACTGCGGAGACCATTAACATAACGGAGATGACCAAAAGTGGTAATCCACCCACAATTGCAGCGGTTTGTAACGTGCTTAATCCACCCAGAAACATCAATACTGTGGGCAGAAAAGACAAGGTAAATGCCCAAAACATTCGGTTCCAACGCATGGGTTCTTCCGACACATTGTTTTGAACCACTGACGCCAAAATGTAAGAAATGGAATCGAATGTGGTCGCGGTAAAAATGATGCAGAGTAGAGTGAATACTGCAATCACGACTTTGTTAAATGGCAGTGCGTTTAACATGGCAAAGATGGCTTTGGTCGCACCCTCTGCATTTAAAATAGCGACCACATCCAATTCGCCCGAGAGCTGGAGCGATAGCCCGTAGTTCCCCAAAATCATAAAGAACATGAAACAACCTAGGGAGCCAAAGAATATCGAGCCAGTAACCATTTGTTTGATGGTTCTTCCACGTGAAATACGGGCAACGAATAGCCCCATGCTTGGTGCGAAAACCAACCACCATGCCCAATAGAAAATGGTCCAATCCTGTGGGAAGTGCGTGTTATCAAAGCTGCCGTAACCGCCAAAGGGCTCTGCCCATGTAGCCATCGTAAAGAAGTTAGAGAGCATTCTTCCAAGCGAATCTAACCCCGTTTCCAGCATAAAAATGGTAGGCCCTACCGCGAGCACAAAGGCCAGTAACCCCATAGCGCCCCAAAAGTTGATGTTACTGAGAATCTTTATGCCTTTTTCCATGCCCGCATATGAGGAATAGGCGAAAATAGCGGTGCAGACCAAAAGCACACCAATTTGGCTATAGGTATTTTGAGGAATACCAAAGAGTTGGTTGAGCCCCTCGCCAATCAAAGGTGCCGCTAGCCCTAAGGTTGTTGCGGCTCCACCTAACAAACCAAAGATGAAAAGCACATCAATGATTTTTCCGGGAGCTTTTTGGGTTCGAGCTTCACCAAGTACTGGCATTAGTGCACTAGAAACCTTTAGCACTGGCTGTTTACGTACATAGAAAAAGTAAGCAATGGGCAATGCGGGGATCAAATAGATCGACCAAGCAATCGGCCCCCAATGAAAAATGCCATAGGTGGCCGCCCATCGCACCGCTTCTTCACTGCCGGCTTCTAGCTGGAACGGGGGAGATTGGTAGTAATATGCCCACTCAATACAGCCCCAATATAAGATACTGGCACCTATCCCTCCGCAAAAAAGCATGGCTGCCCAAGAAGCAGTAGCGAATTCAGGTTTCTCATCCGCTTCTCCCAACTTGATTTGCCCCATGTCGCTAAACACAACATAAATCATAAAGAAAAAAGCACTAATACCGAGAGTAAGGTAAAGAAACCCTAGTTTGTCTGTCATAAAGCTTTTGGCTATCGATATCCAGTGTGCCCCTTCAATAGGGAACAGAATGAGTGGAATCGTTATCAACGTCAGCAGTGCGATCGCGCCAAAAAAAGTGGGTTTGTCGATAAGAGAAAAGGGGTTATTCACAAGAATTTTCCACAAAAAATGAGTGGGCTATTATGAATTTGTGATTGAGATTTGGACAAACAAAGATATTTGTCCTGAGGATAAATTTTAGCGTGCAGATGTTGATTGTAAGTGACAATTAATCCTAGCCTCTGTACTTGAAGAGGCTAGGGAATAAATGAGAGTTAAGCCGCGTTGTGGTGGTGCTTGCCCAATAACCCCGCGTAAAAATCACTGTCGTCGAGCACACCAATCAGCTCATTGTTTTCGACCAGCAGAATCGGTAGACCGCTATGTTGCTTTAGGGTAATGGCTTCACGCATACCGATATCTGGGCTGGCAATGACAACGGAGTCTCTTTTTATATCACTCAGTGTGACAGATTCTTCACGCCAATCGACCAGTTTCAAATCTACTTTATTTTCTTGAGCCGATGAATTCCCCGAATAGACAGAGCTGTCTATGCAAAGTTGATTATTGCGTTCTTCAACCCAAACTTGCTGCGTTGGACAAATCTGCCATTTCGCACCATTTTGTTTTAAATCACTCACTGGCTGCATTAAAGAGCGACCTTTAAGCACGTTCAGTGGGTTGGTATGGGAGACAAAATCCTTCACATAATCGTTTTCAGGAGATAGGACAATCTGCTCTGGCTTACCATGCTGGATAAGTTTGCCTGACTCCATTATTGCAATGTTGTTGCCAATTTTTAATGCTTCATCAAGGTCATGGCTGACAAATAAAATGGTCTTGTTGAGCTTCTTTTGGAGTTGGATTAATTCGTCTTGCAGTTGCGCTCGAATTAATGGGTCCAAAGCCGAAAAGGGCTCATCCATCAACAAAATGTCGGTATCCATCGCGAATGCTCTCGCGAGCCCAACGCGTTGCTGCATACCGCCAGAAAGTTCATGCGGGTACTTACTTTCCCAATCCGCCAGTTCTACCATTTCAAGTTGTTCTCTGGCTTTTGCTCGACGTTGCGCTTTTGACATGCCTTGCATCTCGAGTCCAAACGCAACGTTGTCAAGAACCGTTAACCAAGGCATTAAGGCAAACTTTTGGAATACCATCGACACGCGGTGAGTACGAAGCCGTTGCAACGTATTTTCATCGCAAGACGATAGCTCCACTTGATTACCTTCATCTTTAATTTGAAGCGAACCGCGAGTAATGCTGTTCAAGCCATTCACTGCTCGCAATAGACTGGATTTACCAGATCCAGATAACCCCATAAGAACGCAAATCTCGCCTTCCTTTACGCTCATCGTTACGTTATCGACACCTACGACTTGCTGGGTCTGATCGATGATCTCTTGGCGCGTTTTACCTTCATCCAGTAAATCCAAGGCAAGTTGAGGCTTATCACCAAAGACAACATCAAGGTTTTGAATCTTAATCGCATCCATGATTACACTTCCTTTTGATTCGGTGATTTGCACAGTCGATCAAGAATGATGGCGACAAGCACAATGGCGAGGCCTGCTTCAAACCCCTGAGAAATATTCACGGTGTTGAGCGCACGTACCACGGGTTTCCCTAAGCCATCAGCGCCGACCAGCGCAGCGATAACCACCATTGAAAGCGATAACATAATGCACTGAGTAATGCCTGCCATTATGCTTGGTAGTGCAGCAGGCAGCTCGACTTTGAAAAGCAGCTTCATTTTGCTGGCACCAAATGCCTTTCCAGCCTCGATAAGTTCTTCTGGAACCTTTGTAATGCCTAGGTACGTTAGGCGAATTGGGGCTGCAATAGCAAAGATAATGGTAGAAATAAGCCCCGGAACAATGCCCAAACCAAACAATACCAGCGTCGGAATCAGGTAAACGAACGTTGGGACAGTTTGCATGAGATCCAATATGGGCCGAAGCAGGGTATAGAGCCATGGTCGGTGTGCTGCCATTACGCCCACTGGAATACCAATTAATACGGAAATCGTTGTCGCAGCAAATACCAAGACAAAGGTTTCCAGCATTTCTTGCCAGTAGCCTAGATTAAGAATGGTTAGCAAGGCCCCGATGATAAATATCACTAGGGGAATACTTCGGTGTAGATACCACGCCAATGCAGCGGTTAGTACGATAGGAATAGCGGGAGGCATCCACTTAAAGATGTCGACAACAAAAAGGATGACGGTTTCAAGGAGGATTGAAATGGCATCAAAAAAGCCAGCACCGTTCATGGTGAGCCAATCAACGCCTGTTTCCATCCACTCACCAACAGGAATTTTGTTGTTAGTTATAAAGTCCACAATAAAACCTTGTTTAAGGATAAAACCCAAGTTAAGAATAAAATCTAAGTTAATAGAGGAAATTAACGCTAACAGGGGGCGAACACCCCCCAATTAATATTATGCGTTTGAATTAACGTAGCTATTTACGGCTTTAGCAGCATCGCTACCGGAAAGGGTTTTTACACCTTTAAGCCAAGCTTCAACTTGTTTTGGGTTGTCTTTCAGCCATTGAAGTGCTGCTTTTGAAGGTTTGACATTCTGGTTAAGAATCGCTTCCATCAAAGCATTTTCCATTTCGAGGCTGAACGCTAGGTTCTGCAAAAGTTGACCGACGTTCTTACACTCATTTAGGTAGTTTGCACGCACATTGGTGTAGACATTTGCTCCACCATAGTTAGGACCGAAGAAATCATCACCACCGTCGAGGTATTCCATATCGACGTTGCTGTTCATTGGGTGAGGAGCCCAACCTAAGTAGACGATCCACTGGTTGCGACGTACCGACCTTGCCACTTGAGAAACCATGCCCGCTTCGCTTGATTCAACGAGGCTGAAGTCTTTTAACCCAAATGCATTGCTGTCGATCATGGATTGAATAAGGCGGTTTCCATCATTACCAGGTTCAATGCCGTAAATGCGATCTTTAAATTTGTCAGCGTGTTTTGCTAAATCGGCAAAATTCTTTACGCCCGCATCGTAAACGTATTTAGGAACGGCAAGGGTGTATTTTGCCCCTTCTAAGTTGGCACGAACAGTTTCGACAGTGCCAGCTTCACGGTATTTAGCGATATCTCCCTCCATGGTTGGCATCCAGTTGCCAAGGAAGATATCGATATCACCGTTCGCCATTGAGGAATACGTAACAGGCACAGACAGCAGATCGATTTTGGTTGTATAACCCAGGCCTTTCAGAAGTTCAGACGTGACAGCCGTGGTTGCGGTAATGTCTGTCCAGCCCACATCTGAAAAACGTACTGTCTCACATTGGTTGGCATAGGCATTAGCCGCTATCGTGCTAAGTGCGAGTGTCGACAGGGTTTTTGTCATCATAGACATAGTAATTTCCTTGTAATAGTTACAAAGGTCAGCAGACCCTAACTTTAATCAATAGACTTTACGTCTCTTTTTGGTGTCTCTGTTCTTTGTTTCTCTTCCCAATTTGGCGCTATCCAAACGGGTAAATCTTTTCTTGCTAATAGTGGGTTGCCCAAAATAATGTCGGCTGCTCTTTCGGCCACCATAATGGTGGGCGCATTCAGATTGCCGTTTGGAATGGTTGGGAAAATAGAAGAGTCAACTACTCGCAGTCCTTGAATTCCACGTACGCGGCAGGCTTCATCCAATACCGCCATTACATCGTCATTGGCCCCCATTTTGCAGCTGCATGAAGGGTGATAAGCACTCTCGACATTCTGCTTTACCCATTCATCAATCGCTTCGTCGCTGGTGATGGAAAGCCCTGGTTGAATTTCTTCACCGCGGTAATCATCCATCGCAGGTTGAGACAGAATCTCTCGAGTTAATCGAATGCAGTCTCGCCAGTCTTGTTGATCTTGTGAGGTTGAAATGTAGTTAAACTCGATTTTAGGCTTGTCTAAAGGGTTACTAGATACAATGGCAACTGTGCCTCGGCTTTCGGGTTTATTAGGCCCTACATGCACTTGAAAACCGTGATCTTCGAATGCGGCTTGTCCGTCGTAACGCATGGCAGCGGGTAAAAAATGGTATTGAATGTTTGGCCATTTCAACCCTTTACGTGATCGGATAAACGCGCAAGATTCGAAGTGGTTAGTTGCGCCTAACCCCTTACGAGTCAAAATCCACTCTGCGCCGATCAACCCTTTACTTACCAGTCCGAGTTTACTGTTAAGCGTGATAGGTTCTTTGCATCGATATTGGAAATAAACCTCTAGATGGTCTTGCAGATTTTCTCCCACACCGGGTAATTCATGTTTCAGTTCCACACCGGCTTGTTCAAGCACGTGAGATGGACCAATTCCCGAAAGCTGCAATAATTGAACGGAGCCGATTGAGCCAGCGCTCGAAATGACTTCTTTGTTTACATAGCATTTGGTTCGCTTGCCTGAACGTTCGAATTCAATACCAATGGCTTTTTTCTCTTCCAGCAAAACGTGATGAACGACGACCCCTTTTAACAATGTTAGGTTTGAGCGCTTAAGCGCACGCCTAAGGTAGGCGTTGGAAGTCGAAGCTCGTACGCCTTTGTCTACCGTCATGTGCATGGGGCCAAAGCCCTCTTGCTGATAACCGTTGTAGTCCGAAGTTTCTGGGTAGCCTGCGTCTTTTCCGGCTTCTATAAAGGCTTGATACAACGGGTTCAGAGCCATGTCGTTGCCGTTGCATGTGCCAACGGGGCCCTCTCCACCACGGTATTCATCCGCACCGCCCGACCAAGACTCTGCGCGTTGGAAGTAGGGCAAGCAAGAGGGGTAATCCCACCCTTTAGCGCCTTGTTCTTCCCATTCATTAAAGTCACAAGCGTGACCGCGGACGTACACCATACCGTTGATAGATGAGCTTCCACCTAAAACTCGTCCTCTTGGGCAATGAAGTTTTCTGCCATCAAGCCCATTCTCTTCTACGGTTTCGAATTGCCAGGCGTATTTTTCCGTGTTCATCGGATAAGAAAGAGCAGTGGGCATTTGAATAAAGATACTTTTATCCGTGCCACCCGCTTCAAGCAGCAGAACCTGATGTTCACCGCTTTCAGAGAGCCTATCTGCCAACACACAACCCGCTGAACCGGCACCAACGATAATATAATCGTAGCGTTGCTCCATTTCTTTATCTCCGTTTGGCTGCCGCTTAAGCGTATGGGCTTTCATAATCGCCAAGTTCAATCAGCACACTTTTGGTCTGAGTGTAATGACGTAACGTTTCCGGCCCGTTCTCGCGGCCAATACCGGAATGTTTATAGCCTCCAACTGGCATTTCTGCTGGTGAATCACCCCAAGTGTTTACCCAGCAAATGCCCGCTTGAAGCTGGTGGATGACTCTATGCGCTCGGGATAGGTCTTGAGTAAACACACCAGCGGCTAATCCGTAAGTGGTGTCGTTGGCTCTTTTGATAACGTCTTGTTCGTCTGAAAACTTCAGCACAGACATAACAGGGCCAAAAATTTCACTTTGAACATGTGGCATCCCATCTTCACAATTCACAAATACTGTCGGTGCAACAAAGTTACCGTTTTCCAACCCGTTGTCGGTAACCTGATAACCGCCAGTGAGTAGCGTGGCGCCACTTTGTTTTGCCGCTTCAATTGCGCTTAACACTTTGCCCAAATGTTCTTTGGAAATCAGAGCACCGATTTGAGTCTGCATTTCGGTTGGGTCACCGACGATCAGTTTTTCAGTTCTTTCTTTTAATTGGCCAATGAATGCATCGTAAATGGCTTCATGAACGTAAACGCGTGTACCGTGGGTGCAAACCTCACCCTGCGTGTAGAAATTGGCAACCATAGCTGCAGAAACAGCGCCATCGAGCTTGGCATCATCAAAGATCACCATTGGTGACTTACCGCCTAGTTCCATGGTGACTTGTTTTAAGGTTTTCGCACTGTCTGCCATGACTTGTTTTCCGGTTCCGGATTCACCAGTGAAGGAGACTTTGGCAATGTCTGGATGTGCGGTAAGCATTTGACCGACCCGATGATCACCTTGCACGACATTAAATACGCCGTCTGGAAGCCCAGCTTGAGTAAAGATTTCAGCCAGCTTTAATACGGATAACGGTGTTTCTTCCGAAGGCTTAAAGATCATTGCGTTTCCGGCAGCCAAGGCAGGAGCAGATTTCCACATAGCAATTTGAATAGGGTAGTTCCATGCTCCTATACCTGCGCAAATGCCTAAAGGCTCGCGACGTGTATAGAAGAATTGGTTTTCACTCAAGGGTTGTTGCTCACCCTGCATACCGGGTGCTAGACCTGCGAAGTACTCAATCACATCAGCGCCAGTCACAATATCAACATCTATGGCTTCTTGGATGGGTTTACCCGTATCCGATACTTCCAATTTAGCCAGTTCGTCATTTTTTTCACGTAACAGAGCCACCGCTTTCAGTAAGATCCGGCTGCGCTCGGTTGGCGACATGGCGGACCAAACGCTAAATCCTTGCTTGGCAGATTGAATGGCACGTTCCAGATCTTGTTGGCTAGCCTGACCAATTTCAGCTAATGGCTGTCCTGTCGCAGGGTTATAGGTTGTGAAGCTTTCTTGCGAAGTTGCGTCACATGCGTGACCGTCGATATAAAGTGATTTCATATTCATTTAAAAGTACTGGCTGTCGTTATTTTGTGTTTAGTTGCTGCGTATAGAAAGTCAGTTGTTTGTCTAAGTAATCATTGATAATGAGGCGTGCTTTTTCCGCATCAATCCCTTTAGGGTTCAATGTTCCTCTTAACCAAACACCGTCGATTAAAGCGGCAATACCGTGGGCAATAATTTCTGCCTGTTCCTTCTCAAACAAAGCTTTTAGCTCAATTTTCAAATGCGAGAGAAGGCGTTTTTCGTTTACACGTTGAAGTCGTTTTAGTTCTGGGTCGTGGACTGAATAAGACCAAAATGCTAACCAAGTCTTTGCGACTTTGTTTTCTGCTTGGTAGCCCACAAAGTTGCCATCAATAATGGCGTTGATACGTTGTTGATGAGCGTTTTTAGGCAACTGACTTAATTGTTCAGTAATTGTTGAAGAGAGCTGACGAAGAATCTCTTTCATGGTTTCTTTAAGAAGACCATGTTTACCGCCAAAGTAGTGGTTAATGATCCCACTCGATACACCAGCTTCTTTGCTGATCAGTGAAATGCTTGCAGCATGCAACCCAACTCGATCGATGACGGTCATCGTTGCTTGAACAAGCTGTGGTTTCCTGATTTCTGGCATCCCAACCTTGGGCATGACGGCTTCCTTATTTTTAATTGAACGATCAATTAATAAAAATAATGCCCTAAAAATGCTTAGTACTCAAAACATATTTTTTAAAAACGTCGCTCAGGATTTGACTAAAAGTAGGGAGATTAGAACCTTTTCTGGCTGAGAAATGTTAAATACCTCACCTTGAGTAACATATCTGTAAGTGAAGTTCACGTTATTTAACTTACTGTATTTTATGTTTATTCTGGAATTTCATCTAAGGAGGAGCTCAAGCTTGTAACGAAAGAGCACATATTTAGTACTGTTTAATTACATCGCTCATTTCGGTAGGAATATTTTTTTAGTTTTTAGCCAGATACTTTTCGTATTCAATAAGAATGATAAATACAAAGTGGTCTAATGAAAGTGAGTGAGCATACATTGGTATGTTTGCAGGTGTTAAGATAGGTTGTTTAATAGTCTGAGTGGGAAATAGGCAGCCGCAAAAGAATGCCACAACGCAAGAAGCTAGCACTCTGGTTGTTGAGCGCAAGTTTCGCGTATTTAGTTAAGCACGTAAGCTATAAGAAGAAGGCAATGTCGGTAAAGGCTAATTTATACTGGCTTTAAGCTATACCAACAGTGCCAAGATTCCACCTATGGTTGCCGCTGCGGACAAATATTGCCCCGCGGAATAGGAAGTATCATCTTCTTCTTTAAACTTATCAGGGTGATCCATTCCTAATGCTCCATGAGCAAAGGATTCGACTTTGTCACCCACACCTTTATCTTCTGGATTTGCCGCAGCATCTTTTTCAATCTGCTGAAGTGCGGCAAGTAAGGCTTTGCCCTCATTAGACAACGTGACTTTGTTCTGCTCGACTTTGACAGCTGAACCGGGAACGGTATCTTCTACCGCTTTTGATTTCGCGCTGTTTGTCGCTGTGGCTGTAGGGGTAACCCTAACTGGCTCCGCTCCAATCGAAGTCATATTGTTCTCCTCAATATGGTCTGAATACTTTATCGGCAGATCCGCAAATAACTTTGACTATTTTTTCTGCCTAGTCTGATTATTTTTCCTACTCAATCTGATAGATTTTTAAGCAAGAATCAGTCCATATACTCAAACTACCTCAAGGTGCAGGATTCAGAGCTCTACCTTCGGTCCCATTTCATCGCCAAAGAAATAAAGCTCAGAACAAATTGAGGGTTACTCTTTTTCGCAGTTTAAGCCTGAGTTTCGCTTACCTAATTGATGGTAAGCTTTCATTCTATTTTCTTGTTTTATGTACCTTGGTGGCAGCTCTGCAACCAACACTTGATAGCCTTTTTTGTCTGCAGTGATTTCCGTTACGGGCTCAATAATGGCAATGTTGAGATCTGGGTTTCTACGCTGGATAGACGCAGCAGTTCCAAGCCCGTCGGACACATGAAATTTGCCAGCAGTGAGCAAGACTTTTTTATCGGAATTCTTGTTTAGATAATGAACAATACTTTCCGCCATTGTTTCATCCCACGTAACCTGTGCAGCGTATTGGTTGGCGGTTTGTTCTGGTTTTCCGTGGTGCATGGAAGCCATGAATTTTTGTTTGTAGGGTGAATCGCTGGTGTCTATGTTTTCCGCAATAAATCCACGTTCTTCCTTGCTTAGGTTTTGAGTCCAACCGAGTCCTTTTCTGCCGATACACTTAACGGTTTTCTTCGGCGCGTTTGCGGCTATAACATCCAGTTTATTCAAACGTGCATACTCAACCAGAGGGCGATAATCACTGGTGTAATTTGGCCAAGCATTACCCTGTTGAATTAGGGTTTGTTCGCCTATTTCTCCGTTCAAATAGTCGTTAATAAGATCTTGCTTGTCTCTAGAAAACTGTTCCATCGCAAGTGTGGTTGGTAACCCTGATTGGTTCATGGCCGCGAACAAATCCGTTTGAAATTTATGAGTGCCAGCATGGCTGTGCCACTCACCGACTAAAATCACATCTGCGTTCTTTAACTCTTTTACTAATTGCTGCAAAGGCAACGTAGTTTCGGAGGAATAAATTTTATAATCGTAAAAGTTGGAAACAATCGCTGATGCTGGGGAAGTTACGGTTGATTGCGAAGTAGTAACGGCAGAGCAGCCTGCCAAAAGAAGCATGGGTAAAGGAATTATTTTTTTCATAGTCATCTCCGAAAGAGCGGGCAGTGTAGACCAGCCCTTATCATTATTCAACGAGTGAGAATGATTTTCATTAAGGACTGGTAAGGTGACCCATTCTGATTCGTTTACACCTAATCACCTAGTGGCAAAGCGGTTTAAGTTACTTCTCATCAGAAGCAATAGGAAATAAGCACCACCAATGATAGAAACGACAATACCAGCAGAGACTTGTCCCGGATAGACCACATTTTGCCCAAGCCAGTCAGCGAACATCAGCAGCGAAGCGCCTGTGAAGCCTGCGACCCACATTTGATCTTTTGCGCGCTTTGCTCCCAGCATAACCGCAACATGTGGAGCGAGTAAGCCAATAAACGATACCGGTCCCATCGTCGCCGTTACGGCAGAGCAAAGCAACGCAACCAAAATCAGCAGTAGCTTAAACTTAGCCGGAACATTTAACCCTCTTGCTTGAGCAAAACCTCGTCCTCCCGAGATTAGCGTTAGCCATCGATGGAGAGAGAGCGCCAGCCCTGAAAGAATTACCGTACAACCAAATAATGCAATGGCAGAGCCTGCTTCTACACGATAAGTTGACCCGGATAGCCAAGTTAGCAACAAATACGCAGTTTCACTGCCTTGTGCTAGCACGAAATGGATCAATGATTCTATTAGGGCTGTGAGTGCTATTCCCGTAAGAATGAGCATTCCGGGCGAGTATTCATGTTTTCTGCCAAGCAGCAGTAACAAGCCTAGAACTGCAAGGCAACCGATAAACGCTAATGTGAATTGGAGTTCGAATAAGGTTGTTCCTAACAACATCATTCCTACAACCAAAAACAAACTGGCACCTGCTGAAATGCCAAGAATATCTGGGCTAGCCAACGGGTTATATATGATTCGCTGTAAAATGACACCGGCAATGGCTAGCCCAAATCCTGCGCTAAAGGCTGTGAGCATTCTTGGATATTGCTGGCTCCAAACAAATTCGGTGGGTACTTGCCATACCCAACCAGAGGCGTCGCCAGTGTTATAGAAAAATGCGCCTAGTATGACGAGTAATCCCGTACTGAACACCGCACTGTACAACGTTTTTGGTTGGTAGCGGGCAGTTGAATTGGGTAAAGAAAGGCTCATTTGGTCATGAGCTTTTAACTTACTGCGAGCAAACCAAACCAGTACAGGTGCACCAATGAGGGCTGTTGTGGTGCCAGATGGAATGACGCTAATGGATACATAATTGATAGCGATGGTGAGCGTATCGGTAAACAGCAATAAACATGCTCCCAGCACCATACTCACCCAAAGTTCGCTTTTGGGGGTTCTGGCACCAGCAAAGCGAGCAATATTCGGTGCGATAAGCCCGATGAAACTTATAATGCCCACACTCGCAATAGCAGAAGAAACCAACCAAAGACCAAGCACAATGAGCCCAAAGAAAGCAGGAACTAGGTTAAGACCGCGAGCTTCAGCATTGGTATGCCCGAGCCTCAACAGTGCAAGGATTCTAGGGGAAATCAATAATATGACGAGCCCAAGTAACAGTTGTGGGAAGAGCCAATCTACCTGTTGCCAGCCGTTCTGCGCGAGGTCGCCTGCGCCCCATAAGAAAATGTCTTTTGCAAATTGGTCGTGAAAAAGAGCAATTCCTGTTGCGATCGCACCAAAGAGTATATTAACCGCCATTCCTGCAAGCACGACTCGAAGACCAGATAGATCTTTCAAGCCGACAATACACATTACAACAGCCAGGCTGACCATTGCGCCAATGAAGGGCACCAATGTGGAAGTAAACGCACTCAATGTGGGTAGCCACACCGTGGCGCACATAAGTGCCAACCATGCTCCGGCAGATGTGCCTAACGTTAGCGGTGAGACTAGGTGATTTTGTGTCAGTTGTTGGAGAAGGCTACCAACCAACCCAAGAACAGCACCGGCCATGATAGCCATCAGTAATCGAGGAAGGTGGGCTTCTACAAAAAGTATTTCTTCAAATTCAACAGGTGAAAACTCTAAGCCGTAGAACTTTGACATCACCATGTCAGAAACGATCTGCCACTGCTGGTTAAGCGTGAGTTCACTGCCAATATAGCCAGACGCCAGTATTAGGGGGATTAACAATAAACCTATCCGTAGCATTGCCATTACTCACCTGCACTCGGTGCAACCGACTCTAAGCTTTCTGCGAGCGCTTCTGCTACATACAATAGAGACATGGCTCCGCCGTAGTTCCAAACGGGAGAAACCGAAGCGACTTTGTTGTTTTTAACAAAAGGCATCGCGTTCCACATTACGGATTTCTCCAACTCGGATTCCTGTTTAAACGGCTTAAAGTACAGCGCGACACCATCACCAATGGAGTACAGTTTTTTCAAGCGCTTTTGAGTGACTCCCCACTGAGTGGTTGGCTGTGGTAGGGCAGGTTCAAATCCCAAAAGTTGAAGTGCTTCTTGGGTACTAGAGTTTTCGCCGTAAAGGTAGACCGTCGTGGTACTAGCAAAACGAAATGCCGCTACCTTCGGTTTCTGACCGGCATAGGCTTTATCGAGTTTGATCTTTAGCGCATCAATCTTAGAGTACATTTGCTTGAGTCTACGTTCGGCGACATCGGATTTACCCAGAGCATGAGCAATTTGGCGGAAGTGCTTTATGGAGCGCTCTACATTGCCTGGTTCTTGTTTGTATGTGTGGTAATACAAAACGGGTGCAATTTTTTCTAGGCGCTCGGTTAAGTCAATTTGCGGTGAACCAATAATGATGACATCGGGTTTTAGCTGTTCTAAGCGAGCGAGGTTTGGTTCCATACGCGTCCCAACATCTTCAACCGACTCTGGGACTTCAGGCTTAACCACCCAAGCTCTGTATTCAGGGATATTTGGTATGGCGACAGGCGCTACACCGAGTTCTAGAACTTGTTCGGCTATGTCCCAATTGAGAGCAGCAACCCTAACGGGAGTGTTGGGAAGAATCTGTTCGCCACGGCTATCTTCAGCGATGATTTGTGCCTGCAAAGTGAAGCTGAAAAAGAATAGGGTAAACAATGCTTTCTTTAACATATTATGGCTACCTTGTGGTCGTTGTTAGGGTGGTCTATCAGTGATACTGGAGTGTTATAGAGACTGGCTAATCGCTCTTCATCAAGCAAAAGTTCACGTTTTCCTTCAAACAGGATATTCCCTTTTTTCAATGCGATAACGTGAGTGGCGTAGCGTAACGCTAAGTTCAAATCGTGAAGAATTACCAAGACACCTCTACCTGAATGTTGATTGAGTTCTTGGAGTAGATCCATCACTTGATATTGATGCTGGACATCCAAAGCGGAGGTGGGCTCATCAAGGATCAAAAAGTTAGATTGCTGCGCTAGTAACATAGCGATCCAAGCACGCTGTTTCTCGCCACCAGATAGCCGGTCTGCCTGTTCATTGCTCATTGAGTGGACTTCTGTTTGAAGCATGGATGTTTCGATAATTTGATTATCTTCACTATTCCACTGTCCAAAGACACCACGCCAAGGGTAGCGACCTAATCGAACTAACTCTTTTACATTCAACCCTGCAACTTCGGGCAACTTTTGCGGAAGATAAGCGACTTCCTTAGCCAATGATTTTGCAGAAAACTTTTCGAGTGGCTGCTGACCGAGCTGAATATGACCTTCTTCTGGACTGAATTGTTTAGCGAGCAGGTTAACCAATGTGGACTTTCCCGAGCCGTTATGACCCAAAACCACGGTAAAACCTTTGGGGTCAATGGAAAGTTCATCGATGTCCAAAATGGTTTTTTCTTCACGAATGACTTTGATTTGATTGAGTTGATACATACGCTTTCGTTCTTAGTTTTGAATCGGGGACGAGTTTTTGAATCGAGGACAGTCTTCGCAAAGCGCCCCTTGAGTTGTCTTGTATACTAAACAACAGCTTTTTCTCACGTAGGAGAGGGCACCTTGTTTTTCTTCAATTCGACTGATTTGATCCAGAGGTAATTGAAATGCACTGAGCCACATGGCGGCATTGTTTCTTATGTCATCCAGAGTTAATTGAGGGTCAAATTCTTTCAGTCTTAAGCAACAATTTACGATAGCGTCAGCCAGCAAGTGCTTCACAAAACCTGGCCGACAACGATACTGTTGATCGAGTTGGGTTCTGTATTCTTCAAATAATACATTCAGTTGCAATGCAGCTTCGGGGACTAACTCTTGCACTTCACCATGTCGATGTTTTTGGTTTGAAAAGCAAAATCCCGTGACAAAAGAACCCATTTTGGACTGCCCGAAAGAATTGAAATCGGGCAGTGTTTTGAAGCCATATACGCTGATAAAGGCAATATAAAGAGGTTGCCAAGTGGCCAAGTCCCAACATCGAGTTATCCAATAGCTTTTTCCTGCTTCAGGGTGCAAAACTTGCAGTTGAGAATACAGCTGATTGAAGAATGCCTCACCGCTATGGTGCGAACGGAGCATTGATTCGTCTGGCTCCGTTATTTTGCCTGATAGGTAAGGCGTAATTTGTTCGCATGCACTGAAAAGTTGTTGGTGAAATGACTCTTGCACGGCTATTCGCTTTCCATGTTTTAAAATAGTTACATATACCCAAGTATCTTGAGGTGACTTGGGTATGATCTTAAAACGCGAAAACAGGTGATGTTTACACACCACCTGTTTTGCGCTTTTTTACGGTTGATTAAAAATCAATTTTGACATTTAACTCCACCGTCCTTTCCTGACCGTACCAGCAGTGGCTTTCGTTCCAGCAGGTGTAGTATTCGGTGTTGAAAAGGTTATTTGCCACGACGTTTGCCGAAGCCCCATTTAGGGAATCGCTGAATCGACTTAAATCGTACCCGAGCGACATATCGACGAGCGTGTAACTTTCCACTTTCCCAAGATTCTTATCAGTACTGTCATTTAATACCGCTTCACCAACATAGCGAACACCGCCGCCTACACGTAACCCTTGCATAGCGCCGTCGTTAACGTAGTAGTTTGACCAAAGATTTGCAGCTTGCTCAGGCACAAATACTGGGACTTGCCCCACTTTGGAAGCGTCACCATCTTTAGTTATTTCAGTGTCGGTATAAGTGTAGTTAGCAATCAATTCTAAGTTGTCACTAATCAACGTTTGACCTTCTAACTCCAGACCTTGAGAACGAACTTCACCAATCTGAGTATATGGATCGCTCCCGGTTGCACGGTAGGCAACATTTTCTTTAGTAATATGGAATAGCGCAGCACTTGCTGTCGTGTTTCTCTCGTAAGATTCGTACTTAACGCCAACTTCTATTTGGTTACCAATTTCAGGATTCAAACTCTCCTGATCTTCATTGTAAGCGGCAACAGGCTGGAAGCTTGTAGCGAAATTGGCAAATGGAGAAATACCATTTTCGAACTTATATAGCGTACCTAAACGGTAAGAAAAGTTATGGTGAGAAGTATCTGTGTCAATTTCGCCTTTAAATGGGCTCGGCAGTACAATTCCATTTGACTTGTAGTATATGTAATCAGATTCAAGCTTTGTTTTTACATGGTCGTATCGACCACCGGCTATGAATACCCAGTTATTTAGCAATATCTGGTCTTGGAAGTAGACACCCAACTGATTCATAGAGACATCAGTGTTGGTTACGGAATCTTTAAAGAAGTCATTTGGATTTAGCTTGTTGTTATTTGGGGTGTGCAAGTTTATGCTGGCAACATCACTAAACGCCGTGTAGGCGGCTCCACCTGTGAGACCACGATAGTCGATTCCAGCGAGTAGGTAATGGTCTATGTTGCTTGCTGAAATGAAACCAGATAGCTGGTTGTCAATGCTAAAGCCTTTCGAATTTTCATCAGTGCTAATGGCTGAGCGATTTAAGTTACCCGTTGACGCAGTGTAGTCCCCACTTTGAGTACCTTCTTGATAGAATTTCGTATTCATATAGCGGAAGTTTTGCAGGAAGGTCCAATTGTTGTTGAACTCGTGGTTGAACTTATAACCAGTTAGCAAGAATTCACGTTTTAGCTCGTTGTAGTTAACATCACCAGCAAATGTTGATGGAGAGACTGTACCTGCCTTAATCGCATCAAGAGGAAGCGTGAGGTTATGACCAAGGGCTGGGTCGTTTTGATAGTACAGATTAAAATTGACGAACGTCTTGTCGGACACGTACCAGTCAATAGATGGGGCGATCATGTATCGCTCTTCTTTAACATGATCGATCTGAGTATCCGATTTTCGTGCTAGAGCAATAAGACGATAAGCCACGTTGTCACTTAGTGAGCCCGTTGTATCCACAGAGGCTTCAAGCAAGCTATTTGAACCAGTCGCCAAGTTAACCTGTGTGCTCTTTTCTAGCTGAGGTGCTTTCGCGATAACATTCACCATCCCACCCGGAGGCATGGTTCCATACAGAACCGATGTCGGTCCCTTAAAAATCTCTAGTCGCTCAATGGCAACAGGATCAATTTGAGGTTGTACATTCCAACCCGGTAGCATTGGAAGCATTAAGCCATCGTAGTAATTGTCTGAAGAACTGAAACCGCGAATGTTTACCCAGTTCGATAAGACGACTGCGCCACCTTTGTTTTCTGTAGAGACACCAGGCGCGTATCGCAATGCCTGCATCACGGATTTTACGCCTCGTTGCTCAAGCTGCTCGCTTTCAATAACGTTAAGTGTTTGCGGCGTTTCTTCCGGCTCTAATACCGTTTTCGTCGCGGTATTTCGGTAGGCTTTACCAAAGACTTCAATGGTTTCTGTCTCTCCCGAATCCGCATTTACAAAAGGTGCGTAAGAAAAAGTAGCGGCAACAGCCAGTGCAATCACGGAGCGGCGCATTGTCGGGGTGTGGGATGGTTGGTTCATTAATACCTCAGCTATGTCCTTTTTAATCAGCGAGATGTTTACGCTGTAGTGACGTGTTCACGTTGTTTTATCAAGGAGAAGCGAGAGCATAACCATAGTTTACCTTATGGATAGGTTACCTTATGGTGGTTCTCTTTCAGCGGAGCCCGCCGTTTATGCCTTTTTTATTGTGAACACAAATGATAATGATTATCAGGTAGGAATCATATAGCTAATGATGAAGTGAAAATTAACAATTTGGTGCAACTCTCATTTTAATGATTAATTACTCATTAATTTTTAATGACAGGGAACCAGTACTCCATATAAGAGGTATCGCTGGTGGCATTGAACCTGTGATCATAGACCTCAATTTCATAGCCATCTACACCCTGATATCCAGAATCAGGGAGCCAGAATAGAATGAACCATTCCACTAAGTCGGCTAGCTTTTCTATTGGACCATGAACGGGTAACACCGCGTAATCGTGTTCAGGAATGTCTAGAGAGGAAAGTTTTGCTTTCGTCCGCTCACTTAACTGTTCGGCGTTTAGCCCTGACCAATATTCCAAGCCTTCTTCACCCATTACACTATGGGTAGCGTCAATGACACCAAGCTGGGGGGAAAGTCCTCGAACTTCTTTACACTTCGAATGAAGTTCTTCCCAGATTTGAGGAACCTTTTGTTTGAAATTAGGGGTTTGGGCAAACAAGCCTTTTATTGGTTCACGGATACCATATAAGGTCGAGGCTGCTCTGTGCTCTATTCGAATCTGGAAGTAGTCGGTATCGGGTTGATATCTGGGAGCACTAGCGCTTGGACGCACGAGTGGGATTTTGATTCGGTTTCGATTGCCTTGTTGGCGGTATGCTCGGGGACTTAAGCCAAAGTATTGTTTGAATGCACGGCTGAAGCTGATTTCGGAATTGAACCCAAATGCGACTGAGATATCCACCATACGATCGTGAGAAGTAAGAATTTGTTCTGCGGCCAGACTGAGCTTAATTTCTCTGACGTACTGCGCAACGTTGAGACCAGTCTTTGAGTGAAAAACCCTTTGAAGCTGCCAGCGCGACCAACAACTCTGCTTGGAAAGATCTTCCAAAGTAAGTGGCAAATCGACGTTGCTGTGGATATAGGACAGTAATTTTTCTATCCGATTTAATGAAGGGTCAGTAACGCTCAAAATATAGCTCAATCTGATTAACGATATCGTCTTACCATACCATGGTTTGTATTGATTCTAACCCTTCAAAACACGAGGGATTAGACTCTCTGGTAGGCTCTGATGATGAAGTCTGCCTCGCATTCAAACGTCGAAGAATTAGACAAAGATTGCCTGAATTCGTCCGTCGCTTTCCAAGCAAACGGCGTCATTTGAAGTAGGTCTAGCGCTTCGTTTCCATTTAAGGGCATCGTGTAATTCAACTTTTCTTCGCCCAATAAACTAAAGCCATCGATAGTTTCATGGGCTTCGTCATGTAGCCTGACGTCGTCGTATATGCCTTCACGCAGTTGATATAGGTGACGAGCAGCGGGTGTAACTGTAACAACGACGCCTTGGTGGCGAATAACACGCTTGAGTTCATCTGCTTTGCAGGGCGCATAAATTCTCAGTACGGCGTCAAGAGATTGATCCGCAAAAGGCAAGCGATGGCTTGACGCCACGCTGAATTGGCAATCTCTGTAACGCTTTGCTGCATAACGGATAGCGACTTTTGAAATATCGAGTCCAAACACCTTGGCGTGGGGGTTCGATGCGCGCAATGTGCTCTCTACTTGATTGGTGTAATACCCTTCACCACAGCCTATATCGAGCAGTTGCGCTGACGTATTGTCGAGCCACTCTCGACATGTATTCGCAACCGTATCGCGAAGCTTATCGTAGTGACCACTATCGAGAAAACGGCGCCGAGCCTGAGTCATCTCTTTATTGTCACCGGGATCTTTTGAGCGCTTATGATGTGCGGGCATAAGGTTAACGTAGCCTTCTTTTGCAACATCAAACTGATGGTTATTCTCACATCGATAATGATGCTGAACGAAATCAAGTTTCGTTTGGCAAAGTGGGCATTGATAAGACATGTTCAACTCGCAGAGACAATTGGGTCGCAAATTTTAGCGGTATAGGTCGACCATTGCAAAGATTCAAAGGCGGTGAACATCAATCTCGGTATTCGTCTAATAGGTGTTCCCATCGAGCATATTGTTGATGAGGAGAGGGCAACCGCGCTGTCATGACATACAAACTGATTTTTGTGATGACGTTTTTAGCGACCGCTTCCGATAGACTGTCTGATTCGATCGAGTGAAAGGGGCTTTGCTCAATCTGCATATCGGAAGAATTCATTTCTCTGAACAATACCCATTCGCCCGGTGGTGTCACTTGTTCTAATGAGGGAAGGGGCATCCATTTCATAATATCGTTATGAGGAAATCGAGAGCAACCCGACAGCGTGAATAGTGCTGTAATGGCCAAAATGACTGTGATACGCATTGATTTCCTCCTTGAAACTCATTTGAATCGAATTAAGTGAGCGATACCCAAGAAACGATGCGCTGCTTGGGTATTTGCTAACTAAAAGAAGTAGTTAACACCTGCTGAAATGTAATTGGATTTAGTGTCATGGAAATTGATGTCTGAATCTTCATTGCCAATACCACCAATGACACTAATACTCGCTCTTTCCCAACCAAATGGTTGCGCATAGGAATAAAGTGCGAACAAGTTGGTTATTGAGGTGTCTTGTTTTTTGTTAAATACGGGGTTTTTAGCATCAAAACCGCGTTGTGCGATACCAGCGTGAACAATAAAGCTGTGCTTTCCTAATGAATACTGCAGGCCTAAATCACCACCAAACTCTTTGAAACTGTTGGCTTTGCCATCGGCATCACGAACGGTGTAGTTTAGAGCAGGCAAAAGTGCCATGTTGTCGGTTAGAGGGAAAACCGTTTCAACTGCCACTCTTTGGTATAGGCTGTTTCTTTCCAGCTTTTTCATATTTTCAGCTGACAAATTTTGCCCTTTACCAGATTTGTCGTTTTCTACGTTGTACTTAACAAAAGCGTAGCGGAACGTTAAAGGCAAAGTGGTCTCTGGTGAGTAGGCGATTCGTCCACCTTGAGCATTAGAATTTGTTGTTTTACGGGCAGATCCAATCAAATAGGCATCTTCCCAAACTTCATTGACTCCAGGGATTTTCGGGAAGTACGCAGCATTAATTAAGCCCACGCCATTCAGATAGTGGTTCACACCAATTTCCGCTTGAAACTGTTCGTTAGTTACCTGATCTTCACTTTGACCTAAGTAAAATTGTGTATAGCCGCTATCTAATGTGTACTCCACTCGAACAAAAGGGAAGGCACCAAATCCAGATGTTGATTTTCCGCTGCTTTGTAGCGAGTCTGTTGTTTTGTTGTCATCGTGAGTATTAAGTTGAGATTGCTCGGTTCCAACTCCAACGTTCGCTGATAAAACAAATTGCCAGCCTGGATCAAATGGTGTTTCTTGCTCCGCAATTTCTGAGTTTGCGATTAGAGGAGTGCTCATCATCAAGCAAGTGATACCAACCGTTCTGTGTAGATATTTCATCCCTGTACCTTTTTAAATGTTGAGATTGAGTAGCTATTGTGTTCAATAATTGATCGCTACTCCATGCCAAAATAAAGACTAACTGTGACCGTTTGTGACAACTTTCGCTCGGCTTCCCTGTTGATCCTCTTCTGGTTTTGCGTTCCAAGATAAGATGAACTTGGCTCCACCAAGAGAGGACTGCGAAATCAGTACGTCACCTTCATGCCAAATGGCAATTTGTTTAACAATGGCTAAACCCAGCCCATGACCTGTTGTGGTGTCTCTTTCTTCATTGTCTACCTGTGTAAATGGGTCAAATATTGATTCCCATAACGCCTGAGGGATACCAATGCCGTCATCTTCAATGGTGAGCTGCCAAGTTTTTGGGTGGCGTTCAAAGGTGACAACAATGGTACTTTTCGCAAATCTAGCTGCATTCGAAAGTAAGTTGTTCATTGCGCGGACCATGGCTCTTTGATCGACCATGATTTCTTCTTCCTGAAGTAAGGATGAGCAATTGAATTCGACCTGAAGATCGGCGTGTTCCAATTGAAAGTGATGAATTTCAGCGCGCAATATAGGTTCTAGTACGCATGGAACGATTTGTTTTGCATTCGGAACACGGCGAGAATAACGTGAAAGAATTAATGTTTGATTGATGAGATGATCGAGGTCATCAATACTCTTTTCAACGACGTTGTTGTACTTTTCTCTTTGTTCCGTGGTGATGTCACCATTGAGCATTTCAAAAGCAAAGCGCAGGCGGTAAAGAGGGGTTCTTAAATCGTGTGCAATCGCGTTGGTGAGTTCACGATGCCCCAATATCAATTTCTCAACGCTATCAGCCATGTTATTAAATGATGTGCTTAACTTCGCTACCACTGACATTCTGGATGTTTTTGCGCGTGCTTGAAGATCGCCTTTACCGTATTGATTCGCTGTTGCTACTAAGCGTTTTAAATCGCGCCATAGGGGGATAGCCCAAAGCACAATAACGGCGGCTATACAGAGCATGATCCCCATGATGATCGCGCCCATGAACTGAATTTGGATAGTGCTCGATTGGCTGTCCATTACGCGCAAAATATCGTTACCTTCAATTTGAGCGAACAAAACAAGCCCTCCTTCTTCACTCAGTTCAGAAGTGATTTCACCGGATAAAAGCAGGCTTACATTTTCTTCCGAGAGCTCGAGTGAATCCAAAGGTTCAATAGTCGCGTAAACGGGCATTTGTTGGGTAATCTTTTCCAGTTCGACTTCGCGCTGATCTTTGGGCGTTTTCTTGATTTCTCGCGTCAAAATATACATCGGCCCCTTAGCTTGCATCCTTCCATAATCGTTACTGGCTAAATCTGTAGCAAAATAAATGGCTTGTTCACTTTGATGAATTCGCATGAGTAACGCGGGAGGATCGGAAATATGGTAAACAATTTCCCCTGCTTTTAGGCTTGATAATAAATCGGTGTCGCCTAATGGAAAGTCCGCGATCTCAACAATCTTTAAGTCCACACCAAAATGCGGTTGCAGCTCTTTTATGTATTGCGACCAGTTTTCTGACGGGATTGCGTCTAAGTCTTCTTGTAGGGTATAGAGCGTCGGGCCGTAAATATCTTCATAAAAGTCTTTTGTTAAAATATTGCTGATATGGTTGAGTGGGTTGGCGGAGAACGGGCTGAAAAATAATGCAATCGGGATAAGAATTACCAGCCAAAGAAGAGAAAATGCCTTAATCATAGAAGCTCCGCTAGCGTTTATCAGCGCAGAGCTGATAGCCCTTACCGCGAACAGTTTTAATGATTTGAGGTTGGTTAGGATCGTCCAAGAGTGTTCTCCTCAGACGAGAAATCCTTCGATCGATTGACCGATCCAGACCATCGTATTCATAACCCCTTATCTGCTGGACAATGTCGTCTCGTGATACGACTTTTCCGGGGTTTTGGGCAAGAAGATGTAAAAGCTCGAATTCGGCCGTGGTTAACTGGATTTCATTGTTGTTCATAGAAACTTGTCGTTTTTGCAAGTCAATCTTTAACGCGCCAAACGTCAGTACCGTTTGAGTATCTGCGGGCGTGTTGGTGCGTTTATTTCTTCGAAGTAATGCGCGAACGCGCGAAAGTAAAAGCCTTGGTTGTACTTGCTTTACAATGTAATCATCGGCACCCAACTCCAACCCCATCATTTGATCAATGTCGTCATCAAGCGCGGTTTGCATCAAAATCATGCCAAGGTAGTCGGTTCTCACTTGTCGGCAAACGTCCATACCCGATTGCCCGGGAAGCATGACATCCAATATGACAATATCAGGTTGCTCTGCCACAATTCGTTGTGCTGCATCTATTCCGTTGCTCACGTGTGTTACGTCGAACTCATGACCTTTTAAATAATCACAGATCAGCTCAGCCAGTTCCATATCATCTTCAACAAGCATTAAGCTGTATTGATTAGTAGGATCCATTAGATACATTTCCTCTCCTTGGGTATTGTGCCAATTTTATTTCAATCTCATTGACTGGACTGTGACGATTTGTGACTAGTAACCTGAACTCTGAATTGTCTCCAGAAAGGTTATTTTGAATCATATCAGTAATGATGCGAACTAAAGATTAACAAATACTAATAGAGTAAGTTATTTAGGAGCTGAATGTGTAAAAAGATGTAAACAGCGGCTAATGAGTTAGCCGCTTGAAAGTATGCCAATTGAATTGTGGTCAGTTGGAATTTTCTCGCCGAACTTAAACGCGAGCTTCGGTGCACAACAATGGCTTTGAAAGGTCTGTTAACGTTTAAGCGTTGTATGAGAGCTTGGTAACAAGCTGATGACTTTCACCTGGCTGTAATGTCTTCCCTTCCTCAATAGTAGGGGCATGAAGAGTTGATTCCACACAAAGCATGGTTAGATAACCATCGTCTTGCATGTCTCCCATACCTTTCGCTCCGTCTTTCCATGGATTCCAAAGTACGGCGGAATTGTGACCTTTATTTTCAACAACTAATGAGCGATTTAGGGATGCGTCAGCGACTTTAATTTGTCCTTCAGGCTGAGTGTACACACGATCAATACTTTCAGTGAGTGTCAGTGTGCTACCACCTTGAGTCACTTGATTGCCGTTTAACCCGTCAATGAATTCTGGCCCCATTCCTGTTGTTTCTGCATCGTGGATGTTGCCAACATTGAGGTAAGTATGAAGTGCACCGGAAAATGTCCATTCAGATGTATCTGTGTTTTTCACATCCAACGAAATAGTAAGATCGTCTGAGATTTCTACATTCAAAATGGCTTCAAACTGATGGTTCCACACCGCGAGTGTTTCGTCGCTTGTTTTCAAGCCAAGACTAACAATAACACCTTCGGCATTTTCTCTATGTTCAACCAATTCCCACTGGCTAGTACGTGCAAAACCATGTGCTGGTGCGGCAATGCGGCCAAACCATGGCCAACAAACCGGTACACCACCACGTAGTGCAGCTTTTCCATCAAAATTCGCTTCTTTACTCATCCAAATAAGGTCTTCTTGACCCGTTGGTTTGAAAGAAACAACGTGTCCGCCATGAAGTGAAATACCCGCGGTAGCTTTTTCATGCATCACACGAACTATTTTAAGGCCTTCATATTCTACGATTGTGACGTTATCTGAAAGTACGGTCAGAGCAGGGAGAGTTTTTAGTTCCATCTTCTTATCCTGATGTTGTTATACCAATCGTAGTAAGTAATCACTCATTCTAGCTTGTTAAAACACTCGATAACTGCGTTAAAAAATTTGATTGTAGAATGACTACTTATCGAAATTTTTTGCCTTGTTCTCAAGCGTTTTTCCTTCGCTATTTATGAGCACTTACTTACTGTGATTGGTATTAATCTAATTTTTATTGATATATAGATAAACAAAAAGGCGACACAATGGTCGCCTTTTTTAATCTTTCATCAAAGAAAGTCTTTTACTAATGCTTACTTAGAGATGTGAGCAACTAGGTCAAGAACTTTGTTTGAGTAACCGATTTCGTTGTCGTACCAAGATACAACTTTAACGAAGTTTTCAGTTAGTGCGATACCAGCTTTAGCATCGAATACTGAAGTTTGAACTTCGCCAATGAAGTCTTGAGAAACAACTTGGTCTTCAGTGTAACCTAGAACGCCCTTTAGAGGACCTTCAGAAGCTTCTTTCATAGTTGCACAGATTTGCTCGTATGAAGCGCCTTTCTCTAGGTTAACAGTTAGGTCAACTACAGAAACGTTAGCAGTTGGTACGCGGAAAGCCATACCAGTTAGTTTGCCGTTTAGTTCTGGAAGAACAACGCCTACAGCTTTAGCTGCACCAGTTGATGATGGGATGATGTTCTGAGAAGCACCACGACCACCACGCCAGTCTTTAGCAGAAGGACCGTCAACAGTCTTCTGAGTAGCAGTAGTTGCGTGTACTGTAGTCATAAGACCAGAAACGATACCGAAGTTGTCGTTTAGAACTTTAGCGATAGGCGCTAGACAGTTAGTAGTACAAGAAGCGTTAGAAACGATGTCTTGGCCTGCGTAAGTGTCTTGGTTAACACCCATAACGAACATTGGAGTTGCGTCTTTAGAAGGACCAGTTAGAACAACTTTCTTCGCGCCCGCAGTGATGTGCTTACGTGCAGTCTCGTCAGTTAGGAAAAGACCAGTTGCTTCAGCAACTACGTCTACACCGATTGCATCCCACTTAAGATCTTCAGGGTTACGCTCAGCAGTTACACGTACAGTTTTGCCGTTAACGATTAGGTTTCCGCCTTCAACTTCAACAGTACCGTTGAAACGGCCGTGAGTTGAGTCGTACTTAAGCATGTAAGCCATGTACTCTACGTCGATAAGGTCATTGATACCTACTACTTCGATGTCTGCACGCTCTTGAGCAGCGCGGAATACGAAACGACCGATACGGCCAAAACCGTTAATACCTACTTTGATAGTCATTATAGTTGCTCCACAACTTAATTTCTGATTAAAGATAACTGGTAGTAAAATTACAGAATCCAGTAAAAATCTGCAACAGATAATCAAGGTTAACTTGTCTAAAGTCAAAAAAAAGCGATGCTTTTTTTAACATATCTTTGCAAATGTATATTTTTTACACATGACTGGGTGGATCTAACGCCAACAATCATGCGTAGAAGTATTCAGTCAATATCTGTGTGTCAAAAATGACGCACAAGTCATATTTCGGTTAAGAAGTATGTGCTACAACCCCAGTCTTAGGCAAGACTTTGTTTAATAAAATGAATAAAAAACAAAAAAAATGGAGAAATATAAACGTGAACCAAAAGGCGCAACCAGTTGAAAAAACGGAAAAAGAGTGGAAAGAACAACTAACTGACGAAGAATATCGTGTTTGTAGGGCACACGGAACAGAAGCTCCTTTTTCTGGAAAATTACTTCATAATAAACAAAGCGGCGAATATCAGTGCACCTGTTGTCATACCCCTCTTTTTCACTCGGAAAACAAGTACGATTCTGGGTGCGGCTGGCCAAGTTTTGATGCGCCGATTAACGAGGCTGCAGTTCGTTATATTGAGGATCTGAGTCACGGAATGAAGAGGGTAGAAATTCGTTGTTCAGCGTGTGATAGCCATTTGGGTCACGTTTTTCCTGATGGTCCTAAAACCACTGGCGAACGGTTTTGTGTTAACTCAGTGTCGTTAATTTTCAACAATACTAAAAAAGGTGACGTGTAACACATCACCTTTGAAAATTAATTTCACAAAGCGAGTTTTTACCATTTTCTAAGTGTGTCTATTTCCGGAATCAAAGATGGTTTGTAAAGGCCGCTTTTTACGGAATCAGCCACATCATCAGCTAGGTCGTTTAGCTTATCTAGCTTTTCCTCTGGGTATGGGTACATTCTTCTAAGGTTTCTATCTGAGGCAATAGGTAGCTCAAATTCTTTGCCTACCATTGCCCAAATATATGCGTATTCCAAGTTCCCGAGCGATTGATTAGTACTAGCTAATGACTTAATCACTTCGTTATTTAGCTCACCTTTTTTGGTGAGCGTTAAGGCATTTTCAAGAAGAATGAGTGTTTTATTGCGATCTCGGTTTGCGTAGTAGGTAGCTAACGCATATTGAAGTTTGGCGGTATTGAGTTTTTCCGTTCCTTCCAATTGCAAGAACTCACGTTGGGCGTCATCATCGCCTTGTGTCCAGCGGAAGTACAACGCGTAAGGATCGGTTGACGACTTTAAGTCGTTTAATATGCGTTTCTGTTCATCATAGGTATGAACCAGCGCATTGAATCGGCGCTCTTTAAGATCACTTTGGTCTATGGGTTGTATCTGAGCCGCTAACTCAAGACATTGTTGATATTCATGTAAGATCTCAAATTCTTTCAGTATCTTGTCAACGTTATTGTTTCTCAGCGCGTCATATCGGTGCCAGATGAGATTTGTTCTTGGTATGCGACATTGCCCGTCGCGCATGTTGAGTTTTTCACACCGAAGTGTCGGATTGGCTTCACACAATTCCCCCGTGTTTTGATGAGCTTCAAAACATCCAGAAAGCGTTGCTACAGAAGCGATACAAATAAGAAGTCGAGTTTTTATCATTGGCATCCCGCTTGTGATCTAATGCTCTAATTTGTTGTCCATTACTTGACTAAGCATAGTAGCCGGATATGGTCTTATTCAAAACCTATTTACTTAAAATTAGGAAAGAAAGTGAATGTAGAGCAACTTATTGAAGCAATGACCCCCGAGGTTTACGAGCGCTTAAATTATGCTGTAGAAACGGGTAAGTGGCCGGATGGTACTCCGTTAAACCAAGAGCAGCGAGACTCCTGTATGCAAGCCGTTATGCTGTATCAATCCAAGCACAATACTGAAGCGCAGCATATGTCTGTTGCAGCAGGCGGTGAAATTGAGTTCAAATCCAAAGTTGAGCTGAAGAAAGAATTTTCTAAGGGCGAGGAAGAAATCGCTCGAATAAAAATTGATAAAGAATAAATCAACAGCATATCGATTAAGAACTTCTAATAAAAAGAGAGGAGGCATTTGCTTCCTCTTGTTTTTTCTAATGAGTAATATCTCTCACCATGAGAAATACATCACTCTACAGGCTCATTTCACCACGCAGAATTTTTTGCATCTGGCTTTTTATTTCCTCATAACCGAGGTTTTGGCTCAACAAGTAGTGCAATTTGGCAAGTGCTGCCTCTGGCGTCATATCGTACCCGCTGATAACACCAGCTTCTGCTAAAGCACATCCTGTAGCATAGCCTCCCATGTTTACCTTGCCAGCGAGACATTGCGTTAGGTTCACGACAATTACACCGCGTTCAGAGGCTTCTTTGAGATGACCCAATAGTTCAGGGTTTTGTGGAGCATTTCCGACACCAAAGGTCAAAAGAATCATTGCGTTCACAGGTTGGCGCAGCGTATTTCGAATAACTTCGTGTGAAATGCCAGGGTACATAGTAATGACACCTATTGGCTGAGGGGTAATGCTATGCACTTTAAAATCGCCTGCAGGCTTTTTATCTACTTCAATGTAATTACTTACTTGAATGTTAATTCCCGCTTCCAGCAGAGCTGGCAGGTTAGGGGACGTAAACGCGTTAAATCCATCCGCATGTGATTTGGTACTGCGATTACCCCTCATCAACTGGTTATTGAAAAAGAGCGTGACTTCATTAATCGGGTAATTTGCCGCGATGTGTAATGCATTAAGTAGATTGGCTTGCCCATCGGATCTAAGCTCTGCTAGAGGGATTTGCGATCCCGTAACGATGACTGGCTTACCAAGGTTTTCGAGCATAAACGAAAGCGCCGAAGCGGTATAAGCCATGGTGTCGGTGCCATGAAGAATAACAAAACCATCGTAGTTGTCATAGTTGTCACGAATGTCATCGGCGATTTGCTGCCAATCCATAGGCGTCATATCGGATGAATCGATGAGTGGATCATATTCGTGAATGGTGTAATCGGGCATTTCAGAGCGATGAAATTCCGGCATGCTTTGAAGTTGTTTTTCCATAAACCCAGCAACTGGAATGTAACCTTGATTAGATTTTTGCATTCCAATAGTGCCGCCAGTATAAGCGATGTATATATGTTTTTTTTGCATAGGGCTATGTTTCTATTCGTTACACGTTGTAATTATGGCGGGATTATAGCGAATTCTGCTCAAAACCCCAGAAGGAAATACTGGAAGAGTGCATCCCAATTAACAAAAGTGTAATTGCGATCATCAAGCCCCCTTCACTGAACAAGACGAGCTTATCTAAACGGTTTCAAAGTTCGAGTTTGTTTATGGATACGCTGTGTTTACAGATAAGCTTAGCAGCATAAAAAAATAGACGCCGAAGCGTCTATTTAAAAAGGTTGTTGCTAACGTATAAACGTCAGAACTATTGAACTTGGCAATTTAAGCAAAATGCATAGTGTCCTTTAGGATCGTTAAAGCTCTGCATTACGCTTAGGTCTTGCTTAAGCTGGTTAGCGACAGGCTGTAGCGATTGAGGTAACACGCTGTTCATATCGATGCCTAAATTCACAGAGATATTTTGCATCAACTCCTGAATGATCTGTTCGGTTGAAGATAGTGGCTCCTCTACCCAGTAAATGTTGTATGAATCCAGTTCTGCCAATTCAGCAGCCAGCTTGATGGCATCATCAAAATCGCCCATTTGGTCGACTAATCCAAACGACATTGCATCTTTCGCTGTCCAAACACGCCCTTGAGCAACTTTATCAACGTCTGAAATACTCATATCACGGTTTTCACCAACGAGACCAATAAAGCGCTGGTAGCCGTGCTCAATACCCAGTTGAATCGCTTCCGATGCCGCAGGAGTTAGCCCACGTGTAACGCCAATACCAGAGAAAGGAGAAGTGCCGATACCATCGTTATAAATACCAAGGTTGTTCAGGCCTTTCTCAAACGTTGTAATCACGCTGAATATGCCAATGGAGCCAGTAAGGGTTGTCGGTTGTGCAACGATTTTGTCTGCACTCATCGAAATCCAGTAGCCACCTGAAGCCGCCAAGCTCGACATAGACACAACGACGGGTTTTCCTGCATCACGCAAAGCTTGTACTTCGTTACGAATGACTTCAGAAGCAAACGCACTGCCGCCTGGGCTATCCACTCGAAGTACAACGGCTTTAATTTTGTCGTCGATTCTAGCGTCGCGCATCAGTGATGCAATCGTATCACCGCCCACCGTTCCGCGAGGTTGGAAACCATCCATAATCGCGCCACTGGCCACAATTACGCCGACATCGTCAGCAGCAAAATTCAACTTCGGAGTCATTGTTGCTAGGTATTCGTAGTATCCGATGTGATTAAAGCTGTCGTTGCCATTACTACCAAACTCTTTAACCAATGCTTTTCTGACTTGTTGTCTGGTCGCCAACTCATCAACTAAGCCAATGTTTTTGGAAAGCTGTGCCAAATCGCCTTTAGCTTCGTTGAGCAGCTTCAACATGTCAGCTTCGCTAGGCGCAAGAATAGAAGCTTCAATCTGGCGGTTTAGTGCAACATCATGAATGAACGCATCCCAAAGTTGTGTCAGCCAGCGAGACGCTGACTCTTTGGCTTCGTCAGACATGTCGTTACGAGTAAATGGCTCAATCGCAGATTTGTAGGTGCCGACTCGGAACACATGCGTATTAACATCCAGCTTTTCTAACATGTCTTTGTAGTAAAGATTGTATGCGCCATAGCCTTGCATAAGTACTGCACCATCTGGTGCCAAGTAGACTTTATCAGCGTAACTGGCCAAGTAATACTGGCTTTGGTTGTAAAAGTCACCAATGGCATAAAGAGGTTTGCCAGAGGTCTTAAATTCGTTCAGCGCTTTAGCAATGTAGCGAAGTTTGGTCAGATTGGTTTCTGGCATTTCACGCAGCGCTAATACCAAACCCGTCACGTTGTCGTCGTTTTGCGCGTGTCTAATCGTTTCGACAATATCAAACAAAACGTTCTCTTTTGGCAGTTCACTGCCGAGTAACGATCCAGTGAATGAATCCATAGGAGCAACGTAGCTGCTTTGTTCCACTATCGGGCCGGACAAATTCATGACAAGCGCCGATTTTTCTTGCACAACAGGTGCAGTGGTATCGGCTTGGGTGTAAACGAAATAGATGATCGCTAAAGAAAACAAAAAGAATAGGTTGATGATGGCAACACGTAGGAAAGAAATCGCCTTCCATATCCACTTAAAAATCAAACCTATAACTCGAAATATCTTTTTCATGTCTTTCCAATACAAGTACTTAGCTAATCGCTCCATCCTACGTGATCTTAGCGAAGAAAAACACAGAAGATTGATCGTTGTTGTAAAAATGTAAACAGGTGTTTGATTTTTTGTTTTCGGGCTTTTAGAGTGGTCATACCATTACTATAAAATTAAAGTGAGCTCTCCCTATGTATTCTAATTTACTTTCGCCGCTGGACTTGGGTTTTACCCAGTTACGCAACCGGGTATTAATGGGTTCCATGCACACCGGTTTAGAAGAAGATAAGCAAGGTCTACACAAGCTTGCTGCTTTTTATGCAGAGCGTGCGAAGGGGGGAGTGGGGCTAATAGTAACGGGCGGTTTTTCACCAAATTTACGGGGAAGGCTGCATCCGTTCAGTGCTGAGTTTAGTAAACGTAAACATGCTCAAGCCCATAAAGTCGTCACCGATGCCGTGCATGAACACGGTGGGAAGATTGCGCTTCAATTGCTGCATGCAGGTCGATACGCCATGCATCCTTTTTCTCAAAGCGCATCAGAAATCAGAGCCCCAATCGCAAAGTTCACACCCAGTGAAATGAGTGGGCGTCAGATCCGAAAAACCATTGGCGCATTCGCTAATTCTGCCTCCCTCGCGCAAGAAGCGGGGTATGACGGCATCGAAATCATGGGTTCGGAAGGGTACTTGATCAACCAGTTTATTTGTAAACGTACCAACATGCGTTACGACGAATGGGGGGGAACTTATGAAAATCGCATGCGCTTTCCGATTGAAACGGTAAAAGCAATCCGCGAAAAAGTGGGCAAAGAATTCATCATCATATTCCGATTATCCATGTTGGATCTGGTGGAAGAAGGCAGCACATTTGAAGAAGTCGTCTTGCTGGCTAAAGAGCTGGAAAAAGCTGGAGTCACCATCATCAATACCGGTATTGGTTGGCATGAAGCGCGAGTTCCGACTATCGCAACACAAGTTCCGCGCAGTGCTTTTGCTTGGGTAACGGAAAAAGTGAAGCCGCACCTTAATGTTCCGGTTATCACGTGCAACCGAATCAATACGCCGGATGAAGCCGAGAAGATCATAGCCTCTGGTCAGGCAGACATGGTATCGATGGCGCGCCCTTTCTTGGCCGATCCTGACTTCGTCAATAAAGCTGAAGCACAGCAAAGCCACCTTATTAATACCTGTATTGGCTGTAATCAAGCGTGTTTGGATAACGTGTTCAAAGGCAAACGAGCAAGCTGCCTTGTTAACCCTAGAGCGTGTTACGAATCGGAAATTGTGGTTCAGCCAGCAGTGAAGAAGAAAAAGATTGCTGTTGTTGGCGCAGGACCTGCTGGGTTGTCATTTGCGACCACGGCTTCAGAGCGCGGCCACGATGTGGATTTATATGAACGCAATGATCGTATTGGTGGTCAATTCCGCTTAGCTATGCAAATCCCGGGTAAAGAAGAATTTCGTGAAACCATCCGCTACTTTGCCAATCGCATTGATACCACAGGCGTTAACCTTAAACTGGAAACAGAAGTCACCTTTGACATGTTGGAGGGGTACGATGAAGTGGTGATGGCTTCTGGGGTGGCTCCTCGTGAAGTAAATATTGAGGGCTTCGATAATGCCGAGAAAGTGGTGGATTACCAGACTCTGATCCGCGATAAGACACCAGTAGGCGAGAAAGTTGCCATTATTGGCGCAGGTGGTATCGGGATTGATGTCGCCACCATGTTAACGGAACCAAATGGTCATGACTTGGATGATTGGCTGCATGAGTGGGGTATCGACAAGAACATTGATCACCCTGGCGGTCTATACCCTTACCCCGATTCGGTGAGCGACAAAACCGTTTGGGTGTTGCAGCGTCGAAATGGACGAGTAGGGAAAGGGCCGGGCAAAACAACGGGCTGGATCCACAAGCGTACGTTAGAAAAGCGCGGGGTGAATTTAATCGGTGGTGTCCAATACCAGCGACTTAACGGCAAGGGCTTGTACATAGAGCATCAAGGTGATGAAAAGCTGTTAGATGCGGATACGGTAGTGGTTTGCGCAGGGCAAGAATCAGTAAGGCCCTTTGAGTCAGATTGGAGCAAGCTTGGCGACAAGCTCCATATTATTGGTGGAGCCGACCATGCAGGCGAGCTGGATGCCGTTCGAGCCATTCGCCAAGGTGTGAAGTTAGCGGTAGCACTGTAAGCACAGAAATAGCCCCTGAAAAACGGGGGCTAAATTTGAGTAGGTTTATGCTACATTTGAAAAAAACAAACAAGGACTTCAAATGGAAGCGTTAGACCTTTTATTGAATCGTCGCTCAATCGCTAAGCTTTCGGCGCCCGCGCCAGAAGGGGAAGCACTTCAAAATATCATCAAAGCTGGGCTTCGTGCCCCTGACCATGCTGGGTTAACCCCTTGGCGTTTTGTGATTTCACAAGGTGAAGGGTTGGCAAAGCTCGCGGATATTTTGGTATCGGCCGCTGAAGCGGAAAACAGTGAAGAAGCGGTAATAGAAAAACTGAAAAACGCCCCTTTTCGTGCCCCTATGGTGATTACCGTTATCGCCAAAGTTACTGAGCACGAAAAAGTGCCCGCACTGGAACAATACCTTTCTGCCGGATGTGCTGTTCAAGCCATGCAAATGGCCGCTGTCGCGCAAGGTTTCCAAGCATTTTGGCGCTCAGGAAGCTGGATGTTCCACCCGAAGGTACACGAGGCATTTGGCTTAGAAGGCAAAGACGAAATCGTCGGCTTCCTTTACGTGGGTACTCCGGGCTGCACGCCAATGAAAGTGCCAGAGCGTGATTTAAGCCAATTTATCGAATTTCTATAGCGACCTAGATTCGGTATTAACACAAAATAACTGTATAAAAAAACAGTTTTTCTTGCATTCTGAAAGCCACATTAGATAATGTGGCTTTTGTTTTATCTGAATCTTTTCACATTTATGTCTCGACTCATCATTGCCGAAAAACCCAGCTTAGGGCGCGCGATTGCTGCAGCTCTACCCAAGCCTCAAAAAAACGAAAATGCTTTTATTCGTTGTGGGAATGGTGACATCGTTACTTGGTGTATCGGTCACTTGTTGGAACAGGTGGAGCCCGATGTCTACGATGAACGTTACAAAAAATGGAACATGAATGACCTGCCGATTGTTCCAGACCAATGGCAGCTCAGACCTCGTAAGACGTCAAGCAAACAGCTCACGGTGATCCGTAAGCTATTAAAAGAAAGCAGCCACCTTGTTCATGCTGGCGACCCAGATCGTGAAGGGCAACTGCTGGTGGACGAAGTGATCGATTACTGCAAAGTCCCTAAAGGCAAAAAAGAGAATATGGAAAGGTTGCTGATCAGTGACTTAAACTTACCTGCGGTCAAGCGTGCACTTTCTCAGCTTCGCAGTAACCGTGATTTCATTCCTCTTTCTGTATCGGCGCTCGCTCGTTCCCGTGCCGATTGGCTGTATGGCATGAACATGTCGCGGGCGTATACCTTACTTGGTCAAAAAGCCGGTTATCAAGGTGTGTTATCGGTAGGGCGTGTTCAAACCCCTGTGCTGGGCTTGGTGGTTCGTCGAGACGAAGAAATCGAGAATTTTGTCCCTCGAGACTATTTTACCCTTCATGCGCTGATCCCTTACCAAGATCAAAATGGCAGCTTTGATATTCGTGCTCGCTGGAAACCAAGCGAAGCTTGCAAACCTTGGCAAGATGAAGAGGGCAGAGTACTCAATCGAAAACTGGTAGAGAACGTCGCCTCACGTATCGCTAATCAGCCTGCTACGGTAACGAAATCGGAACAAAAACAAACCAAGCAAGCCGCGCCGCTCCCGTATTCACTTTCCGCACTACAAATCGATGCTGCAAAACGTTTTGGTATGAGTGCGCAAGACGTGCTGAATGTTTGCCAATCGCTATATGAAAAACACAAACTGATTACTTACCCACGTTCAGATAGCCGATATTTACCAGTGGAACATTTTGGTCAAGCTGCGTCGGTAACTGATGCCATTGGCAACAACGCTAAAGAGCTTGCTCAGGCGGTTCAAGGTGCAGACTTGTCCCGTAAATCAAAAGCGTGGAACGACAGCAAAGTCGATGCCCACCATGCCATCATTCCAACACCCAAAAAAGCATCGGTAAACGGGCTTTCTGGTAATGAAATGAAGATTTACCAACAGATTGCCCGTCAGTATCTTATGCAATTCTACCCACCAGCCATATTTGCAGAAGCCAAGCTGATCTTTGATATCGCTGGCGGAACATTTGTTGCATCTGGTAAGCAGTTGATTGATCCCGGATGGAAAATACTGATGGGGAAAGACAAAGCAGAGAAAGAAGAAGGCGTCGATACGGTTCCTCCCTTACCAGAAGGAACGGTACTTACTTGCCGTGAAGGTGAAATCAAAGACAGAAAAACAGAACCGCCCAAGCATTTCACCGAAGCCACATTACTTCAAGCCATGACGGGTATCTCCCGATTTGTGGAAGACAAAGAGCTCAAAAAAATCCTACGTGAAACCGATGGGTTAGGCACAGAAGCCACACGAGCTGGCATTCTAGACACTCTATTCAAGCGCCAATTGCTTACTCGCCAAGGCAAATCAATTTTAAGTTCTCCGGCCGGTAGAGGTTTGATCCATGCTCTGCCGAACGAGTCCACCTACCCAGACATGACCGCCAATTGGGAACATCAACTTCAAGGTATGGCAGAGCGCAACCAAGCTTACCAACCTTTTATGCAAGCATTGGAATCCAAAATTACGGGTTTAATGGAAACAGTAAAACTTGGCCCTGTCCCTGAATCGCTTAGGCACTTACCCAAAGTTGAGCGACCATCCTACAAAAAGCGCCGCAGCACTGGAAAAAGCACAGCGAAAAAGTCAGGGACGACGAGAAAGCGCGGAGCGGCAGTGAAGAAGAGTTAAATGTTGCACTTGTAAGGCAACGTTCGTATTGACGTAGAGACATTCTGCCAAGCAACTTTGGAAAACCAGTAAGGGCGTAATTTTTTACGCCTTATGGTGCTTGCATTGTCAAAAGTAGATTAAGGGATGAATGTTTATTGTTTACTTGGAGTGTTGTTACTCAAATGCAATTTTTTCATTAAAAAGGTATTCAACTTGCCCTTCTCGATAACGTGACATATGCGTGGATGTCAATCTATAGCCGTAGTGTTCAAAGAGACGTTCAAATAAATGGAATTTACTTTCAGATACCGTGACATGAGGGGTAGACGTATCAAGCCACTCCATTGCTTCGTTAAAAAGCCTCACTCCCAAACCTTTACCATACATTTGAGGTGAAACACGCACTGTACATATTTTTTTCTCTTTTAACTCATTCTTTGCTATTGCCAAACCGATAATTTTTTCATTTCTAATGTGAACGAAAAGTTTCCTTGTTCCGTTAGCTAATCCTGGAACAACTTTCTTTTCATACCAATTCAAAATGTTTGGGTACTCATTAGAAAGATCTAGAAGGTATGTGGATACCTTTTCGTGATTTAGCTGGCAATGAGTATCTCCATGGATGCTAACTGAGTTTTGAGGTGCATCATTCAAATTTCTTTGGGTAATATTGTAATTAAGAAGCATCATTTCCCCCGTTTTGCACTTTAAAGGTGCGCTTGAATAATACTTAGTCATTGGTTGTTCTGACTTCATTTTGTTGTGCCACTAGCTTTTTCATCGAACCGTTTGCAGTGTCTTCGGAATTACCTGTGTCGAAGACATTACTCCAATTATTTTTCATTTCATCTAAGTTAGGTGGACCGGAATAAAGGAGACTTCCGCAAAGACTGCCAAGTAACCCAATAGTAAAGGCAAAAAGTAAATAACGCCAAACAAGTTTCGTTCCGCTTAGCCTTTCTCTTAGCTTAACAAAGGCTATGAAATCATCAAAATGTATTTCATTTTTCGTTTCCTTTTTCCAGTGATACACAACCATTCCGTTAGATATATGTTGCTGTGCATTTTCCATAGCTGTGCTGAAGTAATTTTTCCAAAGGTCAGGCTCAAGAAACCTTGATTTATGGAACTCTTTATTTCCTCCGACGATATCTGCTTGCATTTTTGCTGCAAGCAGAAAATCTACTCGACTGGCAGGAAGACAAAACTTTCCTTGGCTCTTTCTTATCTGTGGCTCAATTTCATTTGGTAATAGGCGGGACTCATTTAGCCTAAAATCAATAAACTTTGTGCTTTCATAACTACTGGTGATGGATTTATCTGCGGGCTTAATAGTATGCACAAAAGATTTAGCTTCTGATTTTGAAACGCAAATGCGTATTCTAAAATAACACTTATTGTGCTCATCGGCATTGTCTAACGCTGTTGACAGCATACTTTTCGGAATTGTTATTTGAGTGCCATCATTATTTGCAAATGGCTCTACAGAAAGCGCATTCTCTGAAATCTTTCCATCACTAGTCGTATGCAGGGATTGTACCCAACAGTAACTACCGTTTGTTTGAGGTTTCTTTAGTAGAAGACCGCTTTTATCTGTAATATCTGTAACTTGCAAGTTTTCATTGAATATGCCTTTCGCAATATCAGATGTTTTGAAGTTCTTCGATATGTCTTCTACAGATTTTTTTTTAAGTGTTAGTGGCAAGTAAAAATAAATTTCTTCCAAAGCAGCATCTACTGGAATCATTAATCCTAAATCTAGATAGTCATCGGATTTACGGTTCTGATTCTTAGAAAAGAAGGAGAGATATTTTTTACAAAATGAACGTTTTTCATGAGAATCTAGAAACTGCCAATAATTAATATGTAAAGATGTTTCTTTTACAATATCATTTAATCTTTCTTGATCAGATAAATTAAACCAAAAGGCCAGACTTCTTGTTTGGTTTAAACTCGATTTAGACATTGCATGTTCCCATATGCCATAAGGTGACCAGTTAATCCTAGGAGGATATTAGATATATTGTTTTAAAATCAAGGCTGTAAGGGTTTTTTCTTTTTTTTATTTACAATTTGTGAGGATAAGGTATCTATTGTTTTGTTGAACATCAATTGAGTTGGATTTTTTAACTCGAAAAATAGTATTGACAGATTGTTCGCAACATATTTTGAGTACTCGAGTTCTGAATTTTGACTGTTGATGATTTCATCTATAGTTTCAGTAGACCTTATTCTGCTTACATCATGATTTCTATTGAATAGGATCTGTTCAGGGTTACTTTTCAGAAACAAAATCATATCTAAATTCAAATTCTTGAGTACTTCAACTGGTACTTTAACGCCTCTGTTTATTAAGTGACCATCTATCAAGAACAAGCCTGAAGTTTGTCGCGCAATATGTCCATTAATTGAAGCAACTAATTGCGACTGTATGGGTGTATGGCTGTCTTGTTTGTGTATGTTATTTAAGTGCTGGCTAGCAATGACGTGGTGAACATTTGGCTGCTTTGGTTGGTATGATTGGCAATATGTAGTCTTACCAATACCAGAGGCTCCTAGAACAAGTATCTTATTTTTCATCGTACTGAATTTCTAAATTTTTGTTAATAATGACCTTTTCAAGTTCTTTTAGGTGTCTCCAAGATATCGGGGGGCGAAAGTTACAACGTTCCTTCAGTACGCTTAACGAGATGTTTTTAATCCGTATGGGATTTTGTAATACTAATGCCGTAGCCGTATCTTTGCCTTTGAAATATTCGAAAAACTCCCTCTTACTTACTCCAGCCTGCTTATTAAATTTAGCCCAAATCTTGTCTATTGAATCAGTTGAAATCGAATGTAGAGAAACAGTTCCAACGATAGCTGATACTGGAGCGCTAGCATATATTAAAACGGTTATATCGTTGTTTATACTTTTTCCAAACTGTCGGCGAAGCTCTACTGTTTTTTCTTTGGAAAGTATTTTATCAGCCCATTTAGGTTTGAAACTTACAACGAGTGCATTCTCATTACCTAAAAGTGTGCTTTCTGGATACATATGATGTGCTCACAATTCGAATTTTCATAAGGTGCTGGTATGCCAATGTTAGAGTGGCAGTATTTTACTTATGCAGTGAGACGCAATGTACCATGTTTTCTTTTGAAATGGTGCGAACCCCCATACTTTTTGAAAGGGTTCACTACTGATCACCTTCAATTTTTATGTGGTTTATAAATTACTCTCGCAAGCTGGTCTACTTTATTTTTCTAGCAACCAAGAAAAACAAAAATGTCAGAAGCAGAGAAGATAAAAAGTAAGCCGGAAGCGTAGTTTGAAACATCAGCATTGCACTTTCGACGCGTTGTTCTTCATGGAGAAAGGGTGTCGCTTGAACATTAAAAGAGTAGTTATAGATAAAAAAATTGGTTACAAAACTCAAAAGAGTTAGCCCAACATAAGCAAATAATTTTCTCATATCATTTAACTTCCCAAAACCAAACTTCTCTTGAATCATTTAAATCACTGACTCGATTAAAAAGCTCAAGAAACCATCGACTTAACATAGATGAGCTGGTGATCTCATTTTTATTCCAGAGGTCAATATGATCGCCACTGCGATTTTCGAAAGACTCACTGCCTCTTTGCCAGTAATCTTTAAAAAAAATGATACCGGTTCTTCCCGCAAGGTCATCTTGAAAGGTAGTTGGGCTAATCTTTTCTGGTTTACCTAAACCACCGATTTTCGCTTTTTTAAGCCACTGAGCCATTTCTTCTGCTCTGATAATATGTTTTGAGCCATTATGCGACCAGCACTTAGCTCCTTTCACGTTTTTGGTTGATACGCCAACTCTTATTAGCGCTTCGCTTAAAAGAATTGCACAGTAATTGTCGAATGGAGTTGTTGATTTTGGCTGCTTATTTTGACATTTTGCTCGCATTAAACTTTTCTCGGGAAATTTACTCCAAAGAGTTTTGAAATCTAGCATTTTAATTCCTTGACTTATTAGTGCATTTTTCTCACCAGAGAATATCAAGCAAGGAATCCATTGATTTATTTGTTATTTTCATTAATGCGAGGTGTATTCAACTTTAAATCTTGAACGGGTTCTATGTGAATCGCTACCTCCGATTTTACTCTTTGCTTTGGTCGCTATTTGGTAGCTGAAATTTCAACCTTCGAGATTGCTTTGCATGCTAATCCGTTCGTACCAGAACACAACAAGATATGCAGCGAAAAAGAGCTAACCCGCTTTTGATTGCTGCAATAGATGTTCAATGAACATGGCGGTTTTCTTTGCCAAATGTTTTCTAGAGGCATAAAACGCATACAGAACCAAATCTTCAGGTTCATATTCAAGTTCAATGGTATTGAGAAGACCTGAATTGATTTCATCAAAGCAAAACTCCGCTGGAAGTATGGCAAACCCAAGACCGGCCAACGCCCCTGATTTAGCAAGATGCCCACTGTTCACCCTAAATGAAGAGTTCACTTTCTGTGTGATAAGTTCGCTCTTTTTATTTTTGAAGATCCAAGGTGTGCCGTTCAAAACGGAGAAACTGCTAATACAAGGTACATGATTTAAATCGGTAATCTGAAAAGGGAAAGGGTGAGCTTGAATGAGTTTCGGTGCCGCCACCACCACACTTGGCCAGCGTTTAATCTCTTTTGCAATCCAATTGCTGTCGGCAAGTTTCCCGCGGTGGAAACTCAAAACAACGTCAAACCCATCCAGCAAATCCTCTTTCGGATGAATACTGGTATCGCAACACAAGGAAATGGAAGGGTACTGAGAACAGAAAGACACCACAGCCTCAGCCAATATCGTAGAGTCGGGCATCAGAACCCTAAGTTGTCCCATGGCTTCACTCGTGTGTTGAGTGATGTCTTCAAGTGCATCATTAAGTTTATTGAGCAGCGGGTGTGTGCGAGTGTAAAGCTGCTCGCCGGCTTCCGTTGGGGCTATTTTGCGCGTCGTTCTATCGAAAAGTCGTGTGCTTAGCTTCTCTTCCAATAATGCAACATGGCGACTCACGTTGGAGGTTGGTAAGTCGAGAAATTCAGAAGCTCTTTTAAAACTGTTGTTCTCATAGACACAATGAAAGCTCTTGAGCCATACCTGATCAATCTTCTCTAGCATTCTAACTATCCCATATTGTTGGATTATGAATCCTATTTGCGCCACTTTATTACCAAAAGTAGGCTTATACAATGCAATACCATGAAAGGTTTATCTGGAGAGTGCTCACAGATAGGTATGGTATTTGAATAAGGTTGCCCAATGAGTTGGTTAGAAAAGCTGTTAGATACAAAGAACATAATCAGAACACGAAAATCCACAATTCCGGATGGGGTCTGGACCCAATGCCCTTCGTGTGAACACACGCTCTATCGCGCTGCGGTAGCGGAAAACCTAGAGGTCTGCCCTAAATGCGATTATCACATGAGAATGGCGGCACGACGTAGGTTAGATGTCTTTTTGGACCAAGGAAATCGATGTGAAATTGCGAGTGAACTCCAGCCAAAAGATCTTCTCGGTTTTAAAGATTTAAAGCGCTATCAAGAGCGATTGGCGCTTGCTCAAAAAAGCACGGGTGAAAAAGATGCCTTAGTTGCTATGAAAGGTGAACTTTTTGGGTTACCAGTGGTGGCTTGCGCTTTTGAATATTCTTTTATGGTCGGCTCCATGGGATCGGTGGTGGGTGCTCGTTACGTTAGAGCAGTGAAGGCCGCTATTGATGCAGAATGTGGGCTCGTGTGTTTTTCTGCTTGTGGAGGTGCTCGCATGCAGGAATCTTTAATGTCCCTAATGCAAATGTCCAAAACGAGTGCTGCCCTAAAGCGTTTATCTGATGCGGGCTTGCCTTATATTTCGGTACTAACAGACCAAACCTTTGGTGGCGTGTCGGCAAGCCTAGCGATGCTTGGTGACATAAATATCGGCGAACCTAAGGCCCGAATTGGATTTGCAGGGCGACGAGTCATTGAGCAGACGGTTCGCGAAAAACTTCCAGATGAATTTCAGCGAAGCGAGTTTTTATTGGAACATGGCGCGTTAGATATGATCGTAGATAGACGAGAAATACGTAGTAAAGTGGGTGGATTATTAGCGAAGCTGACCTACAAAAATACGATTAATGAAATATAACCGTTAAATCAAACCATTAACCAAAGGAATAGTTATAGGTACGGTCAGGAGATTTCTGCCTGTCGATTCCAAGAGGGAGAGAAATTTTCATTATCGCTGTAACTTTTTTGTGATTACGCCTGTCTTCTTATGTAACTCCATTGATAAAAATGACGTTAAGGAAGTTATGAATACAGTCTCGAAACTATTAGTGGGATTCTCTGTTCCTGTGATGTTCTTCTTGCTCAGTCAAACTGGAACAGCAGATACAATGGAAACCAAAACTGCGTCGGGTAAATCAGAAATAACAACGCTCGCCGGTGGGTGCTTTTGGTGTACAGAATCTGATTTAGAAAAACTGCCAGGCGTGCTGGATGTGGTGTCTGGGTACTCTGGAGGGGATCTAGAAAACCCAACCTATCGCCAAGTTGCTTCTGGCGGAACGGGTCATATCGAAGTGATAAGCGTGACGTTCGATTCTAATGTGGTTAGCTATGAAGAAGTGTTGGATCACTTTTTCCGCCATATCGACCCGACAGACAACAAAGGGTCATTCGTCGATCGCGGTGCACATTACCGCCCTGCTGTGTTCTATCACAATGCGGAGCAAAAACAGATTGCCGAGCAATTTATGATGGAAATTGATAAGGCGATGATTTTCCCGAAACCGTTGAAAACCGAATTGATCGAGTTTGACACGTTTTATCCAGCAGAAGCCTACCATCAGGATTACTACAAAAAGAGTAGCCTGAAATACAACTACTACCGCTTTGCTTCTGGTCGCGATCAGTACCTAGATGAAGTGTTTGGTGATGATCGTAAAGAGAATCCGAAAACGTTGCGCCAATTGATCGACGCGAAACATACCCCCTCAGCGAAGGTGTATGAGAAACCTGCGGATAAGGAAATCAAAGCAAAACTCACAGACCTTCAATATTACGTGACGCAAGAAGACGGCACGGAACGCCCATTTAACAACAAGTATTGGGATAACAAAGAAGCGGGTATTTATGTCGATATAGTTACAGGTGAGCCGCTGTTTTCGTCCACAGATAAGTACAAATCGGGTACGGGTTGGCCAAGTTTTACCAAGCCTATTAGCACGAGCTATGTGGTTGAGAAAACCGATTTTAAATTGGTGTTCCCAAGAACCGAGATTCGCAGTAAGTTTGGCGATTCTCACCTCGGTCATGTGTTTACAGATGGACCCAAGCCAACCGGTCTGCGTTACTGCATGAACTCAGCAGCGATGAAATTTGTTCCTGTAGAGCAAATGGATAGCCAAGGTTACGGCGACTACCTGTATTTGTTTGAGGCGTAAACAGCACTGAGTTTTTTCTAAAGCTAAGGCCTACATAACTAAGAGCAACATACCTAAGGTCTTCAGAACTAATCCAAAAGAGGCGCCAACGACGCCTCTTTTTTTATCTATCCCTCATTTATAACCGCCTTCAAGATCCACACAATTCTATGTTGCCAAAATTAGAACAATAAAGTCTGTTTGTTGTCATTCTTCACTTTCCTATCTTTGTCTACTATGACTCTATTGAGTGTTAATGGAATGTGAAGAAATGAAAGATCAACAGACGAAAAATCAAAATACGAAAACGCAGCAAGCCATCGGTATTGTCGGGTTAGGCAGTATGGGGCATGGCATGGCGATGACACTCCTTCGCGAAGGGTTTACCGTTTATGGGCTGGACCCTTCTTTTGAGCAACAGGAAGCTGCTAAAGCCTTAGGTGTTACGGTGGTACCGGATACGGAATCCCTTTGTCTTGCGGTTGATAACATTCTTCTCTCACTACCCACAGCAAAACATGTGCAATCCGTTATTGAAGGGGAAGGTGGCATTATCGAGCACGCCAAGCCCAACACATTAATTATGGACACCACCACATCGGAGCCCGATGTTACCCGCTGTTTAGCCGAGAAACTTAACAGGCTTGGGCATCAAATGCTGGACTGCCCACTCAGTGGCGGTGCGGCAGGTGCTTCTGCGGGGACCATGGTGATTTTGGTAGGAGGTGCGCCAGAAGCACTCGAAAGAGCAACACCATATCTAGACGCTTTGAGCGCAAAAACGGTGCACCTTGGCAAATCGGGTAGTGGGCATGTCGCCAAGCTGGTGAATAACCTTCTGTGCGCTGCGCATTTAGTTACCACGGCAGAAGCCATTACCTTGGGTGTGAAAGCGGGGTTGGATCCGGAACTTCTGATTGATGGACTTAATGCCGGTTCAGGAAGAAGTGCAATCAGCGAGGTGAATTTTCCGAGATGGGTTCTGAATGAAAGCTTCGATTCAGGTTTCACCGCTCAGTTGATGCGAAAAGATTTAGGGTTAGCCAAACAACTCATAGAAGAATGCCAGCTCTCGCTTCCAGTATCGGAAGATGTCACTCAGATTTGGTCAGACAGTAAATTCACCGTTTCAGGATCAGAAGACTTTAATCGCATTGTCGATTACGTGCGCAAGGAGGCAAACTCATGAAAGTGAATGTCGAAAACCATGGCGAACAGCAAGTTGGATCATTGTTGAACACGCTCTTAGGCTCAACCACGTTTGGGAGTTGGGTAAATGGTCGTCTAGTTGAAGGCTATGGAGAAGAACTTTTTTTAACCAACCCAGCCACGGCAGGGTGTTTCCTTAGCTATCAAGACGCGGGAGAATCGTTAGTCGATCAAGCTGCTGAAGCCGCGGTTGCGGCGCAAAAAAACTGGTGGAAAACAACAGCACCAGAAAGAGCGCGGGCTATGTGGAAATGTGGCGATGCCATTCGACAATCGGCAGACGATCTTGCTTGGTTAGAATCGATATCAGCAGGAAAACCAATTCGAGATTGTCGCGTTGAGGTGGCGAAGGTCGCTGAAATGTTTGAGTACTATGCAGGTTGGTGCGACAAGCTAACGGGCGATGTGATTCCGATTCCGACCAGCCATTTAAACTATACGCGTCATGAACCTTATGGCGTTGTGACTCAAATTACCCCTTGGAATGCCCCCATTTTTACAGGCGGTTGGCAGATAGCCCCTGCAATATGCGCAGGAAATGCGGTCTTAATAAAACCGAGCGAGTTAACGCCATTAAGCACAACGGTTCTCGTTAAGTTACTTGAAAGTGCAGGTATTCCCAAAGGGTTAGTGAACGTCATGAATGGATTGGGCCGCACAACAGGCGCAGCCGCGATTGCGCACAACGCGACGAAGAAAGTGGTGTTTGTTGGTTCACCCAATACGGGTAGTATTATTGCTTCTGCCGCAGCCCAACGAGTGATTCCTTGCGTATTAGAACTTGGGGGTAAGTCTGCCAATATTGTGTTTGACGATGCCGACATCGACCGCGCAGTAATAGGGGCGCAAGCGGCAGTATTTTCCGCCGCAGGGCAAAGCTGTGTGTCTGGCTCACGTTTATTGGTGCAAAAAGGCATTTATGAGCAAGTGGTAGAAAGGCTGGCATCCGCCACGAAGAAAATCACGCAAGGGTTGCCGTGGGAAGAAAGCACCATGGTCGGTCCCATCAATAATCAGACCCAATTTTCTCATATCCAAAACTTGGTTCAGGCCGGGTTGGCGGATGGTGCGGAAGTCGCCGCTGGTGGCAACCACGCAAAAATTGCAGGCGGAGAGCAAGGATATTTTTATTCTCCGACAATTTTAGCTAATGTAAACAATGATATGTCCGTCGCACAGCAAGAGATATTTGGTCCGGTGGTTTCTGTTATTCCATTTGATGATGAAGAGCAGGCAGTAACCATCGCGAATGACAGCAAGTTTGGCTTAGCGGGGGCAGTGTGGACAAAAGATGTGGGTCTCGCGCACCGCATGGCATCGCAGGTTAACGCTGGCACCTTTTGGGTCAACAGTTATAAGGCAATCAATGTGATGTCGCCATTTGGTGGGTTCGGAGAGAGCGGGTATGGACGTTCTAGCGGATACGATGGATTAAAAGAATACACGCAGACCAAAAGCGTGTGGGTTGAAACCGCAAAGGAACCGAGTATGGCATTCGGGTACTCGGTGGAGTAGCAAAGGAGCAAGCAAATGTACGATTACCAAAGAACAGTAGACAAAGCGCGCCTGTGGCAATCCATTCAAGGAGAAGCGTTCGAAGTTATGCAGCAAATGCCATTGCTCGCGGGCTTTTATCAAAGACACATCCTTGAAAGACGCAGCTTTAATGACGCACTTTGTTCAGTGTTGGCGGAAAAACTCAAGGATGAGCACAGCGGGGCAGAAAAGTGGCACGACTTCCTGAGTGAGCAGATGTTGCGCTCGGGTGATATCGCCCAGTCGGCGATGCAAGATTTACTGTGCCAATTGGAAAGCAACGCCAGCATCAAAGATCACTCCACGCCATTACTCTACTTTGGTGGTTACCAAGCATTGCAGTGCTACCGAATTGCCCATTACTGCTGGCACAACAACATGCAGCCTATGGCGCTCTATATTCAAGCGAAAGTGGCCAGCGTATTTGGCATTGATATCCACCCAGCCGCAAAAATTGGCAGTGGTATTTTTCTTGATCACGCAGTGGGTATCGTAATCGGTGAAACGGCGGTAGTTGAAGACGACGTAACCATATTCCAAAGCGTCACCTTGGGTGGCACAGGTAAAGGCCAGGGAGACAGGCACCCTAAAATCCGAAAAGGCGCGTTTATTGGTGCAGGCGCGGTGATATTTGGGAACATCGAAGTCGGCGAAAATGCCAAAGTGGCAGGTGGCGCGGTAGTTGTAAAACCTGTTGAGCCCAATACAACGGTAGCGAGTTCGTTCTCCACGCCAATCGGTCATCCAAGGAACCAATAATGAGCAACAATCACCTAGGGATCGATCATCCGCTGGTTGCTGTCAAAGACATGGACAAAGCCTGTGAAGATTTCGCTAGGCTAGGATTCTTCATTAACCCAAGGCATCACCACCCTTGGGGAACAGATAACCACTTATTGATGTTCCCTGAAAACTTCATTGAAGTGATCAGCATTTACGATCGCAGTACTTTGGATATGAAAAACGAACGCGGTTTTGCGTTTGGTCGATTCATCAGTAATTCGATAGAAAGACGTGAAGGGATCTCATTGGTTGCCTTGCACAGTGAAGATGCTCGCCAAGATCACCAATTGATGGAAGAACGTGGTGTTGAGAACAACGGGATAGTCGATTTTAGGCGTGTAGCGCATCGCCCCGATGGCTCGGAAGAAGAAGCGATTGTTTCATTGGTCATGCTGATCAATTCTGAAACGCCCTCTATTTCGCATTTCTTCTGCCATCAGCACAAACCAGAACTGGTGTGGGTAGAAGATTGGATGAACCACCCTAATGGCGCAAATGGCATTACCTGCGTAACGTACATTGCGCATGACCCAAGTGATCTCGAAGCGCGGTTCAGCGGTATTTATGGTGAAGCAGCCACGGATTTACAAGAAGGCTACCTGAAGGTTCAAACCGACAGAGGAATATTTGAAGTCGTGTCTCCAGACTTTGCACGCACTCGATTCTCTGGTATCGATTTGCCCATTGATGAACAAGAACTCCCCACTGGCGTCGCGATTCGGGTGAGTACCACCTCGATGGATAAAGCGAAAAAACATTTGAACAAAAATGGGGTGGATTACGTCCAAACAGAAGAAGGCGGGGTCAGAATCCCTGCCCACTACGCTGGCAACACAATTATTGAAATCTACCCAGAAGAGGCGAAGTAAATATGAAGTCAGAATTGCCCATTGGAGAGGATTTACAGCAAGACATGCAGGCGTGGAGGCGTGACATACACGCTCACCCTGAAACCGCGTACGAAGAACACAGAACGTCAGAAAAAGTCGCGGCATTGCTGGAAAGCTTTGGTCTTGAGGTACACCGCGGTTTAGCGGGGACAGGGGTTGTTGCAACAGTAAAAGGAAAGTTAGCGAGTTCACAAGCGAACGATTCAGGGGTAAATGAATCAAAAGCAATAGGGCTAAGAGCAGACATGGATGCTTTAAACCTAACCGAACTCAATGACGTTGATTATTGCTCAAAGCACAAAGGAAAAATGCATGCCTGCGGTCACGATGGTCACACGGCCATGTTACTCGGTGCCGCGAAATACTTGTCTGAAAACCGCGACTTCGCGGGCACGGTCGTTTTGATATTTCAGCCAGCAGAAGAAGGGGAAGCGGGCGGTCGAGCCATGGTCGAACAGGGCTTATTTGAACAGTTTCCCGTGGATGCGGTGTACGGCATGCACAATTGGCCTGGGCTAGAAAAAGGAAAATTTGCCGTCCATAACGGCGCTGTGATGGCTTCCATGGATTTATTCGATATCTCCATTACCGGTAAAGGCTGTCATGCGGCGATGCCACACCTTGGCGTTGATCCTGTGGTGATTGCCGGCCAGCTTATCTCATCACTACAAAGTATTGTCGGACGTACACTTAGTTCGTTGGAATCGGGCGTGGTGAGCATCACTAAGATGCAAGGGGGCGAAGCCTACAACGTCATCCCAGACAGTGTAACGCTATCTGGCACCTGTCGAGCGTTCTCACCCGAGGTGCAAGAGCTACTGGAATCTCGCATTCGCACTCAAGTTCATCACATTTGTGAAGCCTATGGGGCGAATGGAGAAGTCGACTATCGCCGTATGTATCCACCAACCATCAATGTGCCAGAGTATGCCGAAAGGTGTTCAAAGGTCGCAGAATCTTTGGTCGGGGCAGAAAACGTGAAGCACTGCATGGCACCTAGCATGGGCGCTGAGGACTTTGCTTTTATGTTGCAGGAAAAGCCAGGCGCGTACATATGGGTCGGTAATGGTGTGGGCGAAGAAAGCGCAGAATTGCACAACCCACATTACGATTTTAATGACGACATCCTTTCGCTTGGGGCAAGCTATTGGGTTGAGCTTGTACACGCTCAATTGAAACCGGAATAACTGTTTGAGCCCAATTAACGAAAAGCGCGTGGCGTATTTTTATGAAGCAGTGATGTTAGGGACGATTCGTGCTGCGGCAGACAAGCTCAATGTTGCTCCTTCTGCGGTGAGCCGTCAGATTTCGATGCTGGAAGAAGAGCTCGGCTGCGTGCTGATAGAGCGCCACCGCAAAGGCGTTGCAACAACCGATGCTGGGGATATTGTCCTAAAATATTACCGTGAATCCATATCAAACCAAGAGGCGTGCCTAACCAGTATAGAGTCGCTTCATGGTTTGCAAAGCGGCCATATCAAGTTGGCGGTTGGAGAAGGGTTTATTGGCGATTTGATGTCGGGGCCTTTACCTCAATTTCAGATTCAGTATCCTGAGCTTACCTTTTCCGTCACCTTGGGCGGTTCGAACGATGTGATTCGCAAAGTCGAGCAAGATGAAGTGCACATTGGGTTGTTGTTTCACCCCAGCAAACACCCCAATATACGTTCTCAAAGTATTGTGCTTAAGCCCATTTGCGCGATTGTTCCCCCCGATCATCCACTGACAACGGTGGATACTCCCGTCACCTTAGAAACTTTGCTTGAGTACCCTATAGGGTTGCAGGATGTGGACTATGGTGTACGTCAGTTAATTGGTATGGCGGAATTTCAGCAACGAATCCGATTCCACCCCAAACTAACCACCGACTCAATTGCGGTGCTTAAGCACTTCGTGCGTTCTGGAATGGGGGTAACCTTGTTGCCGGAGTTTGTGGTTGCAAGAGAAGTAGCCGACGGTCAGCTGGTTGCGATACCCATCGCGCACCCCATATTACAGCAGGGTGAGGTGCACTTAATTACGCGGCTCGGTCGCCAGCTCTCAGAAGGGCCGCAAAAATTGGTTCAACACTTAAAACGCTGGCTTGGGTAAATCACCAAGGAATCGTATTACCTTGGTAGTCGTAGAATCCACCACTTTTTTCTGCATCAATAGATTCGATCACTTCGTAAAGCCCCTTTGCAGATTCTTCCGTTGAAATAAGCGCATTTGGCCCGCCCATTTCCGTTTGCACCCAACCAGGGTGAAGAGCAACAACATGGAACCCATGTGGGTGAAGATCGTTATGCAGGCTTTTCGCAACAGAGTTCACCGCCGCTTTGGATGAGCGATACAGATAGCCGCCGCCAGAGGTGTTTTCTGCCATGCTGCCCACCTTAGACGAAATGCATGCTACGGTTTTTCCCTGACCAGAGTTAAGATTCTCAAAGAACGCTTCCACCAACTTAAGTGGGGCAATGCTGTTGATTTCGAACACCTTTCGCCACTCTTCCACATCGGTATTGCCAAACCCATACCCTTTAGGACCGTAGTAACCCGCATTGTTGATCAATAAATCCACGCTTCCTACGTTCTTGATAAACGAGCTTTGGGCAAATTGATTCACGGCAGGGTAGTCGGTGACATCGAGCTCAACCGCGGTCAGAGCCGCTTCATTTTGAGCAAGCGCGATAAGCTCTGCGGAATTCTTTGCGTTACGGTAAGTAGCTGTAACAGTCCAGCTTTGGAGTAAGTAATGTTTGACAAGCGCTAGACCAATTCCTCGGTTTGCACCTGTAATAACGACATGTGGCATGAGTCTATTCCAACGTTTTTTACGAAATAAGAAGAGTAACGGCAAGCCAACTGCTAAAGCAAATCAAAGCGAATAAAATCATGGCAGCGAGCGCACCAAAGAGTGTGCCTGAGATAAGCATCAGATTTTTGTTCATATCCATTCCATAGAAAGTGACAAGACGTAGACGATAGTGGATTCTTTATTTATTGTAAATGAGAATTATTATCCTTAATGAGAGCGGTGTATACTGCAAGTTTTGCGTCCACAGAACCTAGTAACTAGAGTGGGCTAAGGTATATACTTCTGCCAAACATCTTCACAACGATTTATTAATGATTCCGGTTATTTATCACCCGATCTATTCAGAGCTCTCTCTTCCACCGAAACATCGATACCCGATCACCAAATACCGCAGGTTGTACGAAAACGTGGTTCAAACGCGTGAACACGATACTCAGTGGCGTGAGGCATTAGCGTTTGTGGAGCCATGCGCGCTTAACGTAGACCAAGTGGCGGCGGTGCACGATGAAACGTACATTCAGCTGCTGTTTTCTGGCGAAATGCCCGCAGCAAAAATGCGACGAATCGGGTTTCCGTGGAGTGAACAACTGATCACCCGAACCTTAACCTCTGCAGGGGGCACGGTAGAAACGGCAAAGCAAGCGATTGAACACGGTATCGCGCTGCATTTGAGTGGTGGATATCATCACGCGCACAAAGATTTTGGCAGTGGCTTTTGCCTGATTAACGATTTGGTTTTGGCAGCGCATGAAGCACTTAAAAACGAGAGCATTGATAAAGTTTTGATTATCGATGCCGATGTTCACCACGGCGACGGCACCGCAACCCTATGTGAAGATAGAAGCGATATCATTACTTTGTCATTCCACTGTGATAAAAATTTCCCAGCCAGAAAGCCAACATCGGATATGGATGTACCACTTGCCCGTGAAATCGGAGACGAGGAATTTCTTTCAAGTTTTAAGCAAGTGGTTGAGATGGCGATCAATATTCACCAGCCGGATTTGATCATTTATGACGCAGGCGTGGATATTCATACCGATGATGAACTAGGCTATTTATTGGTGAGCACAGAAGGCATTTATCAACGTGATCACTATATGTTTTCAATAGCAAAAAATGCCGGTATTCCCATTGCCTCCGTAGTGGGCGGCGGTTATCGAACCGAGCATCAGGACTTGGTACCTATTCACAGGCAGCTTATTCAAGCCGCCATTGATGTATTTAACCTGAACTCGGGATAACAGATTGCTTTCTAATGGCTCTTTTTACTTATTACTTCGTTGAACCCCCTCCCAATAACTTGTTATTGGTTCGTGGCTTCGCCTTGTCTTAAGCAAAAATGGCTCATTAGAATTCATCTATTGGAAATCTACCTTTATTTGAATAGATTAGCTAACCCCTTATCCCGGGTTCAGGTTATTTAAGGACGATTGATGGAACATAGAATTCGTGCGGCAGGTATTCTCATCGAGGATGAAAAAATTCTCTTGGTGAGAGTGAAAGACCACACTGGGGTGTATTGGATCCCACCTGGTGGAGGAATGGAAAATGAAGATTCCACCACCAAAGACGCGTTGCGCAGAGAGTTTCGAGAAGAGACGAACTTGCGAGTAAAAGTGGGCGATTTGATATGTGTGCGAGAGTTTCAAGAGCAGCACCCATTGCGATATCACGCCGAGTTTTTTTACTTGATAGAGAGTTATGAGGGAGAACCAAGCAAGGAAAACCTGATAGGTCTTAACGATCAGGATTACATTCAAGATGTCGAGTGGGTAGGGCTGGATACCATAAAAAACCTGAGAGTTTACCCAGCGGAATTAAAAAGCTCACTGATAGAAGACGCACTCAACAAACGCTTCAGCACCCACCTTGGCAGCTATGTTCAAGGGGAAAACGAATCTAAAAACTGGCTTGAAGTGTAACCTCCCCCCCAAGAAAACGATATTTGAAAGACCAAAGCCTCGCTATTGTGAGGCTTCACTTTGTTGACGTAATGATTAGAGATGGCAAGGTAGAAACCGCAAAAGCTTGTTGTCAACAATACAACCCCCTACTCCTGTTAAGCAATACAAGCTTTTAGAGTTTGAGGGCAAGTATAGGAATTACCTGAATGAGTAAATCTATCTACGACACCAACATTGGACGACGGTTTATCACTAAGGCAAAGACTTGTTTTAAGATCCACATTTACATACCTGACGATTCAATTTATTGGCGTTCTATGGGGTTCATAAAGATAGGTAAGCTTTGAAACTGCGTGACGAGATTGGGTGTAAAGTGTGGGGACGTTTTTGGATGCGCGTTCTTAACGAACCTGACTTATTTGCGCGTTTGCCGCATACCTTAGAGCCTTATGAATCTATCGAACATGGTGGCATTGTAATACGTGCTACGTGGTCAGCAAGCGTAACTACATGAAACGCTCAATTTAAACACACAGACAAAAAGAGGCTTACAGGCAGTGTAAGAAAGTAATGATGGATACAGCGCTGGAATACATACCTGTTATGAAGCGTATGGAGCGATTCAAGGACATGAAGTTTTAATGAGCATTAATGATTATTTTGAAGATAGTTTTAGCCAATTAACAACAAAGCCGCCCATAAAGGCGGCTTTGTTGTTTGAATTCATAAGAGTTTTTAAAACGTGTTAATTTTTTTATTTGAGTCTTTTTTCTGCACGTCTTTTTAGATCATTTTCGTATTGCTTTAGCGGGTATATAAACATATTTGGTTGTACTTTTGATTGAATCATACCCGCTTTCTTGTAAAAATCTAATTTGTCATCACGTGACTGCAAGAACAAGGCGTATACCGCGACATCTAACGATGACACATAGGCTGTTCTTATCGCATGACCTAGTAGTCTCTTTCCGCATCCTGTTCCCTGAATTGATTTACAGATGGCAATCTTGCTCAATAAGATGCAAGGAACCGAGCTATACGTCATTTTCTTACGTTCATTGGCAGAAAGGTGAGACCTTTCAAATGAGTTACTACCCAGTGTGTAGTAACCCACTACAACTTTCGCATCGCTCTCATCCCTGTAAAAACAGAGATGAGGAATGCAGATTTTGCGCTCATACTCCTTGTTCATCCGTTCTGTAAGAAAAGAGTTAAAACTCTCTGTTCCACAATCAAATTTTGAGAAGTCATAATTATTTTGAGGGTCGTACCTCTCCATCTCTAACGTTTGACTTGTACCTTCCACGTTTCCTCCAAAGACATATCGATAATTTCTCTCATCAAGTCTGTTGGTTCGGCTGGATTATGTAGAGCATCCATAACCTCATTCCACTGACTTGACCTAATTTGTAGTCTCTTATGTTCTTCGATAACCTCTCTAGCTCTTACTACTGCAGACTCAGACACAAACTTACTTACTGTTGTGTTTGAAAGTTCTGCGGCTGTTTCTAAAGAAGATTTCTCATTCTCAGAAATTCGAAACTCAACTCTCTCTTTCTTAACTGCTGTCATGATTTCCTCCCCGTTCACTATCAAGCTCTATGGCTATCAAATGCAATGGGTATTCCTTCTTAATAGTTGAAATCTTAACTGATTGAAAAATAATATAAATATTTTCATCATGTTGGTATTTAACACGGGTATACCTCTAACATACACTCGGTATATATCTAGTATATTCCTTGTATATGTCCGGTATATAACCGTACAAAGATTCTCAACCATGATATCAAGGAAGTCAATATATTTTTGTACGGTTAATTACCGGTGCTTTTTAAGTGGATACAAAGTGCGAAAGTATGACAACAACCACTCAATCACTTGGCTTTATTAATATGGTCTAAGAGGTTACTAATCTTCTAATGGGGATTTGTTTTGGCTTCCTTATTCATCTTTAGAATCATTGTTATTACTTACCCAAAGCAGAATGAAAACACTAAAAAGCATTGCGCCTTGACCAAGGGTTTAAACCTAGCCATACCCAAAAATCAACAGCAGCACACCACTTAACGTACGTTTGATCGCACAATCTGACCTTATCAACCTATAAGCAAAGACAAACGCTCCCAACATCAATATCCATTGCGCATCGAAGTCAGTTTTCAAGCCAAGGATAAATGCCATTGCGAAGGTAATGAAAAGAAGTTTAAGCCTAGAAGAAGGGTTCTTTAACATTGTCACATGCTACTGACTCTATGTTATGAAAGGTCAAAAAATATCAATGCATCAAAAATATCGATAGCTAAATCGTCATTCAAGCTCGCAAAGTATTCTCGGACATTTATCACCCAATTTAGTATGTAATATGTTGCATATACTTCAGCTGACTCAATCATAACAATGAAATAAATCTATCTAACTCGCCTTTTTTAATGCCTTTTCCGAGCCCATGTTCGCTTGTTCATCTCTGTACAATTGAGCATCTCGCGGTAGTATAAGCAACATTCAGTCGCGACCAGATCCCGCGCTAATCGATTTTTTCGAGTACGCCCAGAAGACACACTATGGAAAAGAAAAACCAAGGCATTCAGTCCGTTGAGCAAGCGTTCGACATCATTGATTTTTTTGCCGATCAAAAACACGCCATTTCACTGAGCGATGCCGCAGCGCAGTTGGAGATGTCGAAAAGCAAACTGCACAAATATCTGGCGAGCTTGCTAAGAGTCGGCGTAGTGGTGCAAGACAACGCGGGGAATTACCTTCATGGTTCTAAATTGCTGGAACTGGGCGCAAAAATCCTTGGCAGAACCGACATCATTCAAACCTGTGAACCGTTTCTTCATGCACTAAGGCAAAGCAGCCAGCAAGCGGCGGCATTGGCGGTTTGGACACCCCACGGCCCAATGATTGTTCGTTTCCTCGATCACCCTTCACCTGTGTCGGTGAATTTCAAAATCGGCTTTTACGCCCCTGTCACCAGCAGCGCGGTTGGGCGTTGCTTCGCAGCCAATCTGCCAGTATCGGCGTATGAAGTTCTCGCTAAGAAAGAGCTGGGCGACAATTCACAGCATTGGCAAGCTTTTACCGAAAGCTGCGAGCAGATTAAAGCCGATTTTGTCTCGGTTCGAGAAGAGGTAAACCCTGTGATCCCCGGTGCTAAAGCGGCGGCGGCTCCTATTTTTGACGCCGTCGGGCAAATTGCAGCCAGCCTAATCCTTATCGGTTTTGACAGCTCTGAAACCGTAGAACAAAGCAGCCTAGATTTGATCAGCAATGCAGCGCGAGACATCTCTAAGCAGTTGGGCTACTTGTCGAACTAACCGCAGATCGAACTCGCTGCTTATGCTCTATTTCGAACGCTTCCATAAAATCGATTAACGCCTCCACACCTTCATAAGGCATCGCGTTATAGATGGAGGCGCGAATGCCTCCGGTCACTTTATGCCCCTTCAATCCTTTCAGCCCTGCCTGATGAGCGCGATCTAAAAACCGTTGTTCCGTTTTAGGGCAGGTAATCCGAAACGTCACGTTCATAATGGAACGGTAATCTGGGTGAACCTCACTGGTGTAAAGCTCGGACTCATCAATACATCGGTATAAGGCGCTGGCTTTTGCCTGATTTTGCGTAAACAGTGCCGACACGCCACCTTGTTGTTCCACCCACTTCAGTACTTCCCCACACAGATACCAGGCAAAGGTCGGGGGTGTGTTCGCCATGGAAAGCTGTTCTACCTGACGGCGATAATCCAGAATTTTAGGAATGTTGTGGCGATCCGCTCGGATCAAATCCTTTCTGATAATAGTGATCGCCAACCCAGAAGGACCAATGTTCTTCTGAGTACCGGCGTAAATTAAACCGTAACGGGAAACATCGATAGGGCGAGAGAGAATGGAAGATGACATGTCCGCCACAATAGGCACGTTCGTTTCAGGCAGTACGTGATATTCCATACCATTGACGGTTTCATTAGGGCAGACAAACACAAACTGGGCGCTCGGGTCGATGTGCCAGTCTTGCTCTGGGGAAATGGCATGCTTACCTTCTCGAATGCAGGTAACATCCAGCTTGCGAGGCAGGCAGAACTTTTTCGCTTCTTCGTAAGCTCCGCTTGCCCAGTGCCCGTACACCAAAAAGTCGGCTCTTTGCTTACTTGCTGATTCACGCTGGTCGATCAAATTCAACGGCACAGCCGAGAACTGACCGCTGCCACCGCCGTGAGAAAACTGCACGTGGTAGTCGTCGGGAATCGACATCAATGCCCGCAGCCTTGCTTCGGTCTCTTCCCTGATACCTGTAAACTCATCACTTTGGTGGCTGAACTCCATTACAGACATGCCCGTTTGCTGCCAATCCAACAATTCGCTTTGTGCTTTTACCAACACATCACTTGGCAGCATCGCCGGCCCCGCCGAGAAACTGTATACCTTTCCCATCTCACTTCCACCTCACAAATTCCTGTGTTTCTTATTGGCTAAAAAATGTTCACGCGTTTCCTAAAATCGCCAGTTGTACACTATTGGTGAATAACGTATCCTAATATTAAATATTGAGCAATAACTTACTAAGAGAATTCTTAACCGTCGGCTCCGCCCATAGAGCACAACGGTTTCTTGGTCAGAAATAAGGAGAAGCAATGAGATATCGCGTGGACATTTCCCAAAACAACACAGCGCTTTTTTCCATTCAAATCGAAGCGTTAAGCGAGGCAGGCTGTAAAGAAAAGCTCGCAATAGCACTGTCGGGTTTCCCTATTTCAGAAGGGTTTGAACGGCAGGTATTTGTTTCCGACAGCGAGGAACGCCTGTTAAAAAGCACGAGTTCACGCCTTGAGGTGCTGGCGATCAATCCGGTGTTTCAGCCGCTAGGGTTGATGTAATTCCACTCTGTAGCTCTGGAAAAATCGATGGAGGGAAAAGCCATGCGCAAAGTAGGAATCGTCACATCGTTGTTGATGGGTAAAGTCAGCACAATTGCAGAAGGGGTCAGCAGCGGAATCGACAAACACCCAGTCGAAGGCCGCCACTGGGTGAACGAGCTGGGGATAGAAGGCGACGAACAAGCCGACAAACGTTATCACGGTGGTGTGGAAAAAGCGCTTCACGCCTATGCCAGCGAACACTACGAACGTTGGATAGCCAAACTCGGTGATGCGCCTAGGTTCCATCAAATTGGGGCATTTGGAGAGAACTTAAGTACAAAAGGGCTGGATGAAGACACCATCTGCTTAGGCGACATTTACCAAATTGGTGAATGCTTGGTGGAAGTTTCTCAAGGAAGAATGCCGTGCTGGAAGCTGAATGTCCGTTTCGGTCGCCCTGATATGTCTCTTTTGCTGCAAGAAACGTTATGGACAGGTTGGTATTTTCGGATTTTGCAAGAAGGTCATATCGGAGCGGGGGACGACATCTACTTAACGGAACGTCCTTTTCCGGAATGGCCGCTGTCCAAAGTCACTGGTTTGATTTTTACAGGTTGTATGGAAGAAGAAGCCCTTCAGTCACTATTGAATGCCCCTTTGGTGGATTCATGGAGAAAGCTGGTGGAGCGTCGACTCGCCACCGGAGAGCTTGAAGATTGGAGCTATCGGCTTTACGGAGCACAAAAGTAAGATCATCAGAAGTACGGGCGCCTCGCACTGCTGTGGTGTCAGGGTGTTACTGTTATGGGCTTAATGAGGGATCAGCCTCGCTGCGCTTTTTTTGCTTGATACATGGCGACTAGCCCATGTAAAAAATGCCCTAGTAAGGCATTCATATGTTGAGTGGGCATAGCTTTGATCTCGCTTGGGGATTGCACAAACGGTTTGCCTTTCAACGTAGTCAGATCTTGTTGGCTGTTTTCAATCAGCGCATCGAATTGCTCCGGCACAAATTCCAGATGGCATTGAAATCCATACACCAAATCGCCATAGCGAACAATTTGCCTTGGGCAACCTTGGCTCGCAGCAAGTACTTTTGCATCGGCGGTCAGCCCCGGCATATCGCCATGCCAGTGTCCGACCTGTTCCTCAAGGCTAAAGCCAGCCAGCAACGGGTCTTTAATGCCTTCTGAAGTGAGTTGAATAGGAAAACTGCCGATCTCGGGTTCTGGGCTGGTTTGATATTTTGCTCCTAGCGCTTCGCCAATTAATTGCGCTCCCAAACACACGCCTACCAAAGGCTTGCCAGATTCAACAGTGTGCAGGATAAGCGAACGCTCTTTGTTGGCATCAAAATGGGGGCATTCTTGAGTTGTGGTCGCGGGGTTTTGCGGACCGCCAAGCACCACCAATAAGTCGAACGCGTCACTGTTCGCGGGCAGTGCGTCGCCAAGGTAAAGCTTGGAATAATGGGGGGTAAATTGGTTGTCTTTGGCCCACGTTCCGAAGTAGCCTTCACTTTCAAAATATTCGTGGATGATAAAATGCACGTTCATAGATTGTCTCCTTTAAGTTACAGGACAATCTTAGTGGTGGAAAACCAAAGCCGATAAGGATAGCCAGACACATGATGACGCCAACCCGACAAGACGTTTCCATTAACCACGTCATAAAGGTTCGGCAGCACAGCGTGGCACTGTTCAAGCGCATTTCGATGGAAAAAGGTTACGTGGATTCGTGGCATGGGCACGACTGGCATCAGGTAATTTTTCCGCTAAAAGGCTTACTGCAAACCCAAACCGAACACGCCCGATTTTTGGTTCCGCACACCTCGATTTTATTTATGCCAGCAGGGGCAGAGCACGAATCCGTAGCGCTCAGTGACACCCAGTTTATTGGCATTTACCTCAACCCTGCGCGGCTAAACCCAGAGCATTCAGAGTCAGATATTAAATGCCCAACCGAGGTTCAAGCGGTGTCGCTTTCTCCGTTCTTGCGCCACTTGCTGCTTGAGATAGAGCGTTTTTGTGAGAAACCAGAATCAGACGCCATACTGCGCAATTTGGTTGCGGTATTAAACGACCAATTTGCTCTAGGGGAACCCTTTCAGTTTAAAACGATGTTGCCTCGGGACAGGCGGCTTAAAACCATATTTGAACGCTTAAGCGAAGTGCCAGCGCAAAACCAGACACTGGCAGAGTGGGGGGAAGAAGTTGGCGCGTCGGAAAGAACATTGTCTCGCTTGTTCGCCAGCGAATTCAGTATGTCGTTTGCCTTATGGCGTCAGCACATTCGAATGGTGCACTCCCTTGCGCTGCTGGATAACGATCTGCCTATCCAAGCAGTAGCGAGCCAAATCGGGTATGAGAACGACTCTTCCTACATCAAAACCTTCAAAGGCATGTTTGGCATTACCCCCAATCAATACAAAAAGCGCGTATTAGATGAAGCCCCGCTATTTGCCGAGTAAGCGCCCGCTATTTCGCCTTGCCTTATTTCACCTGAGCAAACTTAAGATAAGAATGCAGCTCGCCGTTTTTGTGCTCAACCGCAGAATGAATATTGTGGTCTTGATTGCCGACAATGGTGAACTGATAGGTGTTATCGCCCTTGGTAATGCCGACTTCCAATAACCCATGTTCCAGCCGCCATGTGCCTTGGGTTTGGAAACGGTCGAACAATCGAAACTCGTCTAACGTGCCGTTTTCATGGAACATCACCTCGGTAATGTAGCCACCCGTGCAGGTTTTTATCCAGCGGGTATTCGCCACATCTTGGTTCGTTAAACCCCGCTTGGATTCAAGCCAGTTTTGGAATGTTTCATTGTTCAGAGCATCGGCATTGATTTCAGGCTGCTCAATCAGCTTCCCTTGTTCTTCGCGAAAAAACAATTGTTGCAAAACAGGCATTAGGTTCAATGCTGGCTCGGAATTCAACGACAGCGGTGAATAAACCGCACTGCTGGTTTGAGCAAAGAAAGTCTCTTGTTTTTTGTGCCTGCCAGTATTGCCCTCTAATTCCACCAGAGCCAACCCGTCTTGATTGAGCAGGGCACCGACCATTTGGCGATTAAACGGGTAGTTGATTTCGTCTTGCAAAAACTCATTCACCGAAACCCATTTCGCTTCGGCAATTTCATCGACATCCTGAATGTTGATGGTTTCATCCGTCGCTGTTAGTTTGCAGACGATGTACATATTGGACTTACCAAACTGAAATGGGTGCTTGGTGGTGATACCCAAAATGGACTTAAATTCTGCCGTCACCCCTGTTTCTTCCCACACTTCTCGCACCACCGATTCACCAATAGGCTCACCGAGTTCCACATGCCCGCCGGGCAGTTTGTAACCCTGCATGCCGTGTTCTTTGATCAATAAAATCTCTTGCTGGTCGTTTTGAATCAACGCCCCAGCACCCACGGTGTGGGTAGGAATAAACGGCACAAAAGTATCGGGCTTAGGTTTGTGAATCAGGGTGATGGTGCGTTCTTCACAGTTGTGAAAGGTAAAGCCCTGCGCTGTCGCTTCGCCAATAAGGTGGGATTGCTCAATAGGTAAGGTTAACCAAATCAGGTTTTTGCGGTTGTCTGTGGCATAGCCAAGTACCTCGCGCAGCTCACTGGCGAACGCGGCATTACTATTAGGAACAGTTTCGGCAGAAAGGATGATGCCATTGAAGTTATCGAGCTCGAAGTCCAAAGAATTTCCTTATTGAGGCAGAAGTTATTATGGATAAAACTCTAAAGTGCCTGAAATAGGTGAGAAATCCTAGAGGGGAGGGTGAAAAAGCCGCTGGGGTTAGCGGCTTTTTGATTGGGTTTTGGTAACTTGTTTTTGGACATTTCGAGTTATAAACCATAGTTCACTCTGACTATTTGCATTACCTGAAGTATGGCAAATCAAGTCGAAAAGTTCCGTCTATTCATTATTCCTACTTAGCGACTCATAACCGTTCGGTCCCCAGTTCAAATATGGGGGGCACCAAATTCCGATAAGGCTCATGAAGAAATTCACGGACCTTTATCTTTTCTAGTCCTTTCCATATCATCCAGTCTTCGATTACTTTCTGTAAGCATAATTCTGTGCTAGGTACATACTACTAACCCTCTGTGGTAATTGGTCTGACATCTCTTAAGTGATTTAGGTTAGTGATGTACTAGAGTGAACCTCAGCGCTAGAAACGAAGGCTAATCGGCAGGGTTGGTGTTTACCGGAATCGGTAACCTCAAAACTAGGAGCGGTTCTAGGGCGAATCTAGTATGAGTTAGGGGGAAAGTTGGGTTGAGGGAATCAGATGGAAATCTAGAGTGATAATGTCGACGATGACAGCAATTGGAACCTATTTCTACTACATACAAAGTCGGGGCTATCTAGAACAGTTCTGCTCAATAATTTAGCTAAGGAGGTAATACATGACCAACGACGATTTCAGATTCGTAGGCCCTCTATATTTTTGCCGGAGATGTTCTGGGTAGATATATTGCACTTCAAAAAAAGATATTCGCCCGAACCAAGAAAGCAGTATGTATCTACGATGACTTCCGTTTACACGACCTCAGGCATAGCTTTACATCGAACCTCATAAATAGTGGTAACCTACGCTCTATGATTTTCAGAATTAATAAAGGACGTGATTTTGACTTATAATCAGCTGGTTAGATGTCTACATTACCCGTTGGATTTTCAGTTCTACGTTTTCTTTAGGATTGATTTATATGGCAAAGTAGGCTAATTTAACAGGGCTCTTTAGCGTAATTTGGATTAATCTTACGATTTAATCTAGTTTGGCGTTGCGCCAAACTCTAATTTATTGAGTGGTTTTGCAGCTGCGGAACGGTATTTCCGAACTGCAATAGTTACTCATTCTTCGCAACGATTGCAGATCGGAAATACCGCTCCGCGTCTTTTAGTAAAGAGCTATCGTGATACAGGGAAACCTGTATCACACTTATTTTTTTAAAGTAAGTACATAAATGAAGCTTCCAATTCTTAGTCGCATACCGCCAGATATTTTTCCTAAAGGGTTCAATGACTACCTAGCGAGCAACCCCTCAGCTCACTATAAAGTGTATAAAATACCAAAAAGAACATTTGGGTTCAGGGTAATTGCACAACCTACACCTGAATTGAAAAATATTCAACGTTCCATTATCAATCGAATTAAGCCTTTAGTAAGAATTCATAATTCAGCTAAGGCATATGTGGATAATGTTGGTATAAAAGAAAATGCCAGCGTTCATATTAAATCCAACTATTTATTAAAGTTGGATTTGGAGAACTTCTTTAACAGTTTAACACCACCTATGCTATTAAATGCAATTGATTACCAAAATATAGAATTGGTTGATGAAGAGATTTATCCATTAGTGGAGTTACTTTTTTGGAATAGGACAAAAAAGAAAACACCTAATCTTGTACTTAGTGTAGGAGCTCCCTCCTCGCCATTTCTATCAAATTTAATAATGTATGAATTTGATAGGATTGTAACAGAGTATTGTGGTTTGAATGATGTTAATTACTCCAGATATGCTGATGATTTGACATTTTCCACCTTAAATAAAGGTGTTCTTTTTAATATTCCAAGCTTCATCGAAGAATGTTTACATGAGTTATTCAAAGGGAAAATAAAGTTAAATAGGTCTAAGACCACTTTTACATCTAAAGCACATAATCGGCATGTAACTGGGATAACACTAGCTAATAATAACAAGATATCGTTAGGTCGAGAGAGAAAGAGATATATTAGAGCTTTGTTACATAAATTCTCGACAAACTCAATTAAGGATAAAGAAGACATTGAGCATTTAAAAGGACTTATAGGTTTTGCTAAATATATAGAACCGAGTTTCTTCGATAAAATGAAAGTTAAGTACGGTGAGAAGCTTATTTTTAAATTGCTAAAATATGATGGTATTAGTTAAATGGAAGAAAAAACTAGTAAGACAATACGACGATTAATTTCTAGATCTGAAAAAGGTGATTTTTCTGCATCTTTTCAACTAGCGCAATCATATGCCGAAGGCTTTAGCGTTGAAAAAAATAAAGAAAAAGCGCAGCATTACTTAACATCCTGCGCTAAGCAATTGAAAGAAAATAGATTTAAGTTAAAATCAATAAAACTTAACAACTATAAAGGTTTCGAGTTTTTAAACTTAAGACTTTCGACTAACAACGCTACAACTTTGCTTATTGGTAATAATGGGTGTGGAAAGTCAAGCGTACTGGAAGCAATAAAAAAATGTTTAACACACCTTAACTCTAGGTTGGCAACAAAGTCATCAAATGGCGAGCTCATAGAAGAAATTGAAATAAAAAACGGTGAAAGCTATTCAAGTATTTCTGCTGAGTTTGAAATAGAAGAGCAATCAGTCAATATGGAGTTGATGCAAAAAACCTCCATGAGTACAAAAAAAGCTCGAGGAAGTTATACTGAAATAAATGATATATGCCAAATATTACGTCAGGCAAATGAATTAGATCCTCAACTGTCGTTACCTCTCTTTTGCTCTTATACTGTTGAAAGAGCAAATGATGTTACTACAAAAGATATTGAAGATTCCGATGAAATAAAAGATGACCACGTATGGGATAAAGCTAAAGCATATAATAAAAGCTTGTCAGGTAAAGCGGACTTTAAGCTTTTTTTTCGATGGTTCAAGGAATTAATTGAAAGCGATAATGACGTCTCAAGTAGCGCCGATGAATTAAGAATAAAGATAAAATCAAAAGAATCAGAAATAAGCAGTCCTATATTAAAAGACTTAATTAAAAAGCATCCGGATTTGATTGATATTTTAGAGAATCATAAGAAAGAACTTAATAGTTATAGAGAGCAATTAAATTCTCTGTATAGTGTTGACGAAAAATCTCTTGATATAGTTAAGGATGCTATATATCGATTCTTACCGGGATTTAACAATTTAAAATTACAAAGAAAACCACTCGATTTAATTTTAGAAAAGAATGGTGAGCAGCTAAGTGTGCTTCAACTTTCTCAAGGAGAAAAAACCATACTTGCTTTAGTTGCAGATATTGCTAGAAGACTTACGTTGCTTAATCCCAAAGCACTTGCTCCCATAGAAGGCTCAGGAATCGTTTTGATAGACGAAGTAGATCTGCACTTGCACCCATCCTGGCAACAGAAAGTGATTCAAAGGCTAGAGTCTACTTTTCCTAATATTCAGTTTGTAGTAACAACTCACAGCCCACAAGTTTGCCATACTGTCGATAGCTCATCTATTTGGCTGTTAAAAGAAGGTAAAAAGTACCGAGCTCCTAAGGGCACTAGAGGGGCAGTATCATCTTGGGTGTTAAAAAATTTGTTTGAAGTTGACATACGTCCACCAGACGATGAAATAACGAAAGCCTTAATTCGTTATAGGGAGCTTGTTTATGATGACGAATTTGATTCTAAAGATGCTTTGGCGCTAAGAAAACAACTTTCTCGCCATTTCGGGGCTGGATACGAGGATTTAGTTGAGCTGGAGTTATATATAGATAACCGTAAGTGGGAGAAAGAGTATGAGGAAGATTAACAAGTCTCAACCTCCTAATGAGCTTACTGTTTATGCAATACATAATCCTGATGATACGTGGGAGAACTTTCGAAATAACAATGGTAAAGATGCAAAAGCAATAAAGAAGAAGATTTTTGGTGAGCAAAACTATATTTGTGCATATTGCGAAACCGATTTAAATGAAGTTAATGTCCATGAGCACCATCGAAGAGTTGAACATTTCAACTCTAAATCTGGATGGGTTGTAGGTAATGCACAACCGAATTGGCATTTAGATTGGAACAATGTTGTTGGTGTTTGTATCGGTGGCACAGATAGAGATAGCACTGAGCAGTTTGTTATGCCAGATAACAAATCCTGTGACTCTTATAAAGAGCACCTAGAAACTAATCATGGCGAAAGCAAAAAATGGATAGGGAAAGTTGTATCTCCGTTAGAAGTTAACTTAAGCAGTAACATGTTTAATTACTGTAAAGCTTATGGCAAGCTTGAAGTTAATGTCGATGAAGCAAACTCAAAGCCCTTTTCATACAATAATTTCGCGACAAACTCCGAACTTTTGGAGTCAACTATCGAAAAACTTAATTTGAATTGTGATCGCCTAAACCTTGCTAGGCGAGAAGTTCATATTAGCTTTGAGAGGCTGTTAGCGTCCTTCAAAAAGTCGAAGGATCTAAAAAAATTTAAGTTTATGCTTCGAAAGTGGGCTGGGATAGAGAAACCCCTTTATTTTCAAACAACTAGGGATATTTTAATAAGACAGAGTCTTATTGCCCAAAAAGCTTTAAAAAGTTAATCCTCATCACAACACGTAGCATCTTTGAATACCTAAAACCCTAAGCCGCTGGGTCGGTCACACTAGACTGACCCAGCTATCATATCTCAGCCCTTGCTCAGCCTAGTCCCTAAAATTTTTTTGAACCCATTCTGTTGTCGGTGGCGTCGTCGGTACATTATCGAGGGTCAAAAGCACGCTCAAAGCTTTATAAGGTGTATTTAGGCGTCTCATTTACCAAAGCCATCTTGATGTAAGTATTTGGTTTGGGGGGGACTCACTGCGATTAAAGATGAAATATTGATGCTATGAATTATTCAGGCAGGAATTCTTGTGAGGGAGGCTTAATATCGGATATGGGCCGGACTTGAAAAAACAAGGCTCGTAGATTTCTCCACGAGCCTTGTCGAATTTTCTGCCCCTTCCAGACTTGAACTGGGGACCAATCGATTATGAGTAAAAGTCTACTTTTACTCCTGCACTATGTCTAACTGATACCACTGTGCTGAAACTTCGCATCAAACCTTACGGCACTAGTTATTGTCGCCGTCGTCTGGCAGGACCTGAATTTTGTAGGCTAAATCAGATTAGAATATTTAATACGCCTATGGCTAGTAACATACAGCGGTTTCCTTGGTCGTAAATCGCAATGGGGTAAAAGTGATTTATCCAAACCACAATTCAATTACCCAAAAACGAAAAAAGCTGGCGAAAAATCAGCTGCTTTTTAGAATGTGGCGGAGAGATAGGGTTTGAACCCTAGATACGTTATTAACGAATGCCATTTCCTTCATTTTAATTGTAGACACTGAACCGAAACATAGAAGTTTTGAGGCATATGAGTGGATGAATATCCGCCTAAATACATATGCATTATCGCTAATAAATAAGCATCATTTGGGGTTATTGATGGCGCTAGTGATGAGTTTGTGCTGAATGTGTTAAGCCCGCCGATTTGGCGGGCTTTTGAGTGGTTATGGGGTGTTTGAGGTGACGACGTCACTGTAACTGACAACGTAACCGGCCTGCCCTGAGAGTTGGTCGACTTGATTTAAGATACTTTCAAGGCGCTTTCCTTCAATGCTCATGTTTCTTTGCGCGGCTTGATCCGCATTTTGGATCAGAATGCCAGTGTTAGACTGAGGATCGTACAGAGCCAAAGCATCGCCTCTGCGTTGAAGAATCACACTGGTTGCGTTGGCAAATGGCAAGTCGAGTTTTCCATTGTTTCCTCTAGGAACAATCACGATTTCCTCATAATGGCCGAGCGTATCTTGATCAATCCGGTAATGGTAATTTTCGGCGCTGCCGCTCCAAACCACATTATGGATACCCGTGATTTGCGGTAACTCACCACTGGTTGATCCTTTTGCTCCCTGAAGCACCAAACTGTGGCCGGATTCGGTCACGGCAGTGGCATACTGACCCAGTGACTTGAGTGAATCGATGATAGCGTTTGGTGAAGAGCTGTAGAGGCTTTGAGTATCACTGTCGTAAATGTAATTGTTTCCTCTTTTCCCTTGACCTAGGTAGTTCAAGACGTGCGACGTGTCCAAGTTAGGGGCTGTGATTAATTGTCCCTCGCTAGGCAGATACCAAGACGCTTCCAAACCGAGCAATCGGACGGGTTGTGGCTGCTCGTAGATGCCACTCATAGCCTGAATACCCGCACGAATATTCTGATGTGCTTGTTGCCATTGCTCTGTTACACCACGAAGTATCGGTTTGTCTCCACGAGTTGCGTTGGCGCTCAGTTCAACGATGACGCCATCTTTGGTGGTGATCTCTATAGATTCTCCTTGCTGACGAACTTTAAGGATATTTCCTTCCATTGTTGGGAACAGATCGGCATCTGGTGCTTGAACCTGAACAACCAACTCTTCGTTTAACATACCATCGTGCTGAAGCACTGCCTGACGATATAAACTGGCGTCATCTTGATTGAAGATCCACGCGTGTTTTTGGTCCGCGGTCAGGCCAAGCAAAGTTAATGACTTTCCAGCCAAGTTTCTACCCGCCTGTACGAGACGTGCGGATTGCGTGTCGTACCAGATACTGGTGGCTTGAAGCGTATTGTTAATGTCTCTTTCTTTGGCACCCAATATCACCAATTGGCTCAGTTTTGCATCGTGAGTATCGCTAATATCATGCAGGCGAGCTAAAAGTTGAGTCCGGTTTGCCTTAACCCATTCTTCCGTTACACCAGCGAGTAGAGGTTTCTTATCGGCGAGCCACAGAGTGTTGTCTTTCGCGAACGCGAATAAGTGGGCTTTGTCGTTGGCGACTTTTTCAACGCCACCTACGGAACTCGGCAAACTCAGCACCGTAGCCGCCTCGTTTCTGCCTGTCTGGTGATACACGGTTTTTTGAGCATGAGAGTAAAAGTAGTAGCTTTCACTCGCTTTACCCTGATTTTCCACCAGCGCAAGTATCAAGTCTTTGGGGTGATTGGTCACATTGGCTTTCACCACGCCGCGTTTACCCGCTTGTTCCTCCAATACCCAGAATCGATGGTTCTTGTCCTGATGATTCGCCGAAATGGAAATCACCTCTCCCAAGGTTGCATCAATCCATTGATTCGCTCCTAAGTCCACTTGCCCACCAACACCGGTATTTTGGGTTTTAAAGAGCTGACCCGTAGGGATATCGTTCCCCAAACCGCCGGACGTCAGTGTTGTAATGGTCTCAGTATCACCGTTGATATCCACCAACTGCAAAGTACTTTCATCCAGTACATACGTCCATGTGGCTTTTTGACCTGACTGGGTTGATTGTTCCACCGCCCAGTACAGTCGCTGGTTTTCTTGCCAAACACGGCTGGTGGTTGCGCCCTGAGCGTGATCCCAGCCGAAGGCACGGTATTGAGCGAGAATGGTGGATTGATTCACGTCGACCAACCAGACTTCACTGCCCTGATTAAACCACGCGAGATCACCGTTTATCGCGACCAGCTGCGCTTGAGCGAGAAAGTCCGCGTGAGCCGGAGCGGGGGTGTAAACAAAGCGCTTTTTATCAACCTGATAGAACGCTTGGCCTACCGCTTGTTGCTGACCTTGTGGCGTAAAGTTTTCTACGGCGACAAAGTCACTTTCAAGGTGATGTTTGTCGACTTCAGATTGAATATGCTGATGCAATTGATCCGCATTGGCCCATTGAGAGGCATTTTCTGATGAAAGCTGCGCGGCCGTATTGGCTCTGTCTATCGTGAATACTTCCTCACGATTACCGATCACCAAAATTTGCCCAAGGTCTGCACTGCGAAGATTGACTCGGATGCCGCCAACCGTTAAGTGATCACTGGCGACTTGAATGTCACTTGCTGGCAACTGTCGAGCGTCTAGGATCCAGCGTGTTCCGGCTTGTGCTTGAGGCTCAACTTCAAGCGACAATGTTGCTCCTGGCTGAAGGTTGACTCGGTATTCGCCACCTTTGCCTTTCAGAACATAGTTCAGCTTGCCTTTTAGCTCTTTACCCAGTTTGCGCATTAGAATTTGACGATTTTGTGCGCCTAAGTTGATTGCGACGTCTGTGTTCACGTATTTCTGGGTAATTCGGGTAAGGATGAATTCAGACGGGAATGCATAGAAATCGAAGTCGAATCGACCATCAACCTCTAAACGGCGAATCACATCGAACCCTGCGTCGTGTCGGGTGGTTGCACCTGGCAATGCCGTGTATGTTGAATACCCAATGTAAGATTTAGGGGTTGCGGGCAATACGAGTGCACCTTCGGTTGAGGTGAGGGTTGCGTGGTTCCCGTATCCTATGCCCTCACGAACGTTGATTGCTTGATCTTCCTTCCTGACGATTCTGGGCTGATCCCCAATCCAGAAGAAGTAGTTGATTGCCCCAGAACCTGTGCTGCCATGGTGGGTTCTGTAAATGTACTGACTGTCGAAAGTAATCTGTTTTGACTCTAAATCGAGCTGAGCGATCACTGCGCCATCTTTAGGCTGAAGGAGCTGATACGATGCACCATCACCTAACGTTTTGTTCACGTGGGCATAACCGCCTTCACGATAGGCTGTGTCCACCAAGGCAAAGTATTGACCCACACCTTGGGCTCTTTGTGCTATTTCACCAAAACCTTGTGCCAATGCGGTGAAACCAATACCCAATCCGCCTAAGATGACACCCGCACCCCCAATGACCGCAGAGGCCGTGCTGGCGCCAACGATGCCTGCTCCTATGCCGACGGCACTGGTGGCTAACGACGCCGAATCAAACGCCAACTGGGTACCAAAAACGGCTTTTTGAACTTCATTCTGAGCGTGTGCCAGTTCGTACGAATCCAGAACCACAGAGGCCAACCCTAAGCCAATACCGACTGCGGTGTTTGCCACATGGCTCACTGCCGAAAGCGTTGACTTGGTGACACTTTGCCCTTCTTGCAGAGCAGTACGGTATAGGTTGACAAGTGTTGCGGCATCCATGACGGTACCATGCGCAATTTGCGTCAGGTTGATGTAGGTATGAACCTTAAGCGCTTTGCTTAGCCCATTTGGCAGTGAATCATCTACAGCGGCGGTACGACTGTGATTGTTGAACCACGTGAGTATGGTTTGCACAGCAAATGCTGCATTCAACCCATCGACATGCTCCACGTCGCTGATGTTTGCTCGGCGGATCAGCTCACCTTCGCTATAACGGTAGTTTTCTTTTAGGCGCCCAAGTGACTCTTCAAAGTGCTGTTTAAACTTCCAGATTCGGTCATCGGGTGTGATCAGCTCTCTTGTCAGGTTGTCTTCGGCATGAACCAGAGGTATGGCATAGTTGCCATCTTGCGTGCGTTTCATGCTTTCGAAAACGGGAACCCAGTCGTGCGATAGGTTGTTGGTTCGATACAAGTCATCGGCTGCTTCTAAGAATCCTTGTGCTAAGTTCGCGCCTTCCAGTACGCTCAGTGCTGATTGCAATTTAAGATCGGCAGATACCGCGTCACTGGTATATGCCAACCGAGCAGCGTTGTTTGATGCGCTTATGTTTGCAGCACGTTCAGAAGGGAGGGCCAAATCTTGGACATCAAAGCCGGTCGCAAGCCGAACTCTAGCCATCTGATCCGTATCGATTACCCGCATCTCGAATTCCGGGTTTTGCTCGGTACCCATTGCTTGGTAATACTGCGCAAACTTATGTTTAAGTAAGTGCGCTCTCAATGCCGTGCGCATGGCCTTGGGGGAATCGAAGTTAAATACCGCGAAGTTCGGGTCGTAGAAGAAGTAGCGATCACGTCCTTCCGACATCTGTTTGCCGACAAGCATACTGTGTCTGGCGGTGTTCATGAGCATGAATTTACTTCCACCGTCAGTCAGAGGTGTCGCCGCCAAATTGTCCGTAATCGCTCGGATGTTCAGCCGACCAATGTCGCTCTCGGCGTATCTTGCGTCGGTATTGGCATGCAAAGCCCCAATCGTTTGGTAGACAGTGTTAGCTGAGGAAGAGCCTGCGCTGGCAGCGGAATCGTACAGAGACGAAGAAAAGTCCCGCGCTCCCATCTCTCCATTTTGAGCGATGGCAGTAGACATGATACGAGAGAGCGGTAAGCAGCGGCCCGGACCACAAGATAATACAAAATCTTGTGGGAGAAGCTGAGTAACGTTGGCACCGCTTGCGGTCATGTACTCACTCACCTTCGCCGTTTGATTCAATGCGATACTTTTCGTCTCGTCGCGGAATTTGTTTTCTATGTGCTTGACCAGCGCCCCTTTTTGGTAAAAGTTTAGAGACACAGTGTCGTCCAGCAATAAACTTATCAAGTTCAAAGACGTCATGTCTCCGATGGGAATCGGAAAATCAACAGTAGTATGATTGGCCACACCAAACTGGTAACGTTCACCTCGTTGACCCTTAAGATTTTCAAAGACTCGTTTCTGTGTATTGAATTTTTCGATGAGGCGCTGATTAGGGTTGGTTTTCAAATTGACGTCGATGCCAACGACAGCATCTATACCTTCCAGTTTCTTTTTCTCAAGCCATATCCATAGACGGTCGGTATCGACACTTTTTTCGATACTGCCCAGAAACTCTTCTTCGTAATAGGCTTTGGTGGTTTTTATCAATTCAAGCTTTTTCTCAATCTCTTGCTTTTGCGCCCCTGTAGCGCCGCGAAGTTGTGCGAACAATGCGTCTTTTTGTTGAATGGCAGGCGCGAGTTCTTTTTTCACTTCTTCTCTCAACTGGTTTCTGAACGCTTCCCACTCCGTGAGCGCAGGGTTTTCATCCACTTTGACCGTGCTGTCTTTTGTGTAAGCGCCATCCTGCGGGACTCTCGTCACTTTTATGCCAAGTCTTTTCGCATCCTGAATCAGGTGGTTCTGCGCGTTAATGCGTTCTTGGTTAAAGGCGTGAATGCGGGCTTGATCATCAGGAACTTGAGGTCGCTGAATCACCGCTTCGCCTTCTTTTCCAGTTCGTTTAACCCACGTGAAAGTGCCTTTGTCGTCGAGGATCTGTTTTTGTTTCTGAAGCATTAACTGCCATTCGCCATCTTTGACAATCAAGTAAGCTCCGGCGATTTGCTCGGTGGATTTTTTACCTTCGTAATCGGCATAATCGACCGACATCACGACGTTGTCGTAGAGAACAGAGCTTCCCACACGACCGTCATGAAAAACACGATAGTGGGTATCATTTAGCTCGGTCACGACCACGGAACATCCGGTTAAAGATCCAGTGAGCATGAGTGTTCCCTCGGCGGCATTCTTAGGAATGTCCACATACGCAGGGACCGGATTAGAGCGACCGTTAAACCCAAGGAAATAGGCGTTGGCTGTGTCAGCGGCTGTGGATTCTGTATATCTAAGTTTGAATCCTCCAGTGGCAGGTTCCAGCCTGACGTTGCCTTGTGTCGGCAAGCCGCCGTTTTTCACTAGCTCAATCACATCAACCGTGTGTTGATTTAAAAACTCTCGCGGTGACCGAGAAAAACTGGTGATCGCTTCGGTGGTATCTGAAGCCGCTACAGGTAACGGCATGGCATAGACATCGGGCAGGCTAACGATTTGCGCTCCCAACAACGAAGAGATGAGTACAGTCAAAAATTTCTTTTGCATTTTGTCTCCTGAGGAACAATTAAGTAAGTTCAGTTATGCAAAGTGGGCATCAGTGACCGCCAAAATAAGCCTCATTTCTTCCATTTTATTTCTCAGCAAAAATTACCCGTGAGCGCATTACAAATGAGAATATTCAGGTATGAGCACCACTGCTATGTACCTATTGAAAATCCGCAAACACAGCAATAACCGCTTGATTGCTAAGCAGTAGGTACTTTTTCACCTTAATATAAAAATCGAGCAGGAAATATTGGATAAAAAACAGAGTTTTTTATTTTTGGAACTGCGAACACGCCCAGTACTTCGGGCTCTATCTACCTTTAAAATCGGGAATTTTTTAAAATTGAGTGAGCTTGAATACGAACAGACCAAACGTGCAGAAAGTTAATGATGGTTTTAACATTAGTTGTGCTTAAAAAGTGAAGAGACAGGAAAATTGAGAGGCTTTCATTGAGTGTTTTATCAATTAATTCATAAGTAGATAAGAATTGTAAGTTAAACGCTAAAGAGAAGGCTTAACTGAAAATTACCTAATATTCATAGGATTGTACGGTGCGTTGTTTTTTCTTTCGTTAACATTTTATAAAAAAGACAGTTATCGCAATAAAACGCAGTTAATCGCTAGAAACTAGATACAAACAATTTTAGTTATTACAGATTTGATGAGCGAGCATAATCCGACTCGATGTCACAAAAAGTATGCTTGGGGTAGGGGAGGCAGTTTGGAACAAGGCGCAAGTTTTTCTATGTAGCCGTCGCCGATGACTAGAGAAAAATGCAAAAAAGCCGCTGAAAAAATCAGCGGCTTTTTAGAATGTGGCGGAGAGATAGGGATTTGAACCCTAGATACGCTATTAACGTATGCCGGTTTTCAAGACCGGTGCTTTCAACCACTCAGCCATCTCTCCGTTGTTGAGGCGCATAATATATAGGGTTAGAAATCTTGTAAACCCCTAAGTGGTTTGTTTGATTGAAAAAACGTCAAAACCATCAAAAAAGAAGTTTGGCTGGTTGTGCGGTGATCAGTTTGTGGGTTTTATCGCCGGTTGGGTGGGATCAATCCACAGCGCTTCATTCGTCTGTGTACTGTGCTTCGGTTAACCCCCAAGTAGTTGGCCGCTGCGGTAATGTTCCAGTTCAGGTTATTCAGCAGGGTTTCTAGCTGGGTATCCACGGGCAGGGTGGGTGCGTCCCTTTGGTATTTCGAGAACGAATCGGGCAGGTGCTCGGGGTGAATTTTCTCCCCTTGGCTGAACGCCAGCGCAAACTGCAATACATTACTCAGCTCGCGAATGTTTCCGGGCCAGTGGTGCTTGTTCAGCAGTTGAGTGGTGCCCTGGCTAATGGGAACGGGTTGGTCTGCGTATTCCAACAATAGTTTGCTCGACAGCCATTTAATGTCCTTTCTTACCCGCAGGGGCGGCATCTCTAATTTGGCACCGGAAATGCGGTAGTACAAATCCTCTCGGAACCGCCCTTGCTTCACTAAGTCTTCAAGGTTTTGGTGCGATGCCGCCAGTACCCGAAAGGTAACGGGCACGGGTGTGTGCCCGCCCACTGGGGTCACTTCTTTTTCTGCTATCACGCGCAGTAATCGGGCTTGCAAGGCGAGGGGCATGTCGCCAATTTCATCCAAAAACAGCGTGCCTCCATTGGCGCGTTCGATTAACCCCTTTTTGCCTTTTCTGTCTGCGCCTGTAAATGAGCCCGCGGTGTAGCCGAACAGCTCGCTTTCAATCAGGCTTTCTGGAATTGCGGCGCAGTTGATCGCTACAAAAGGACGCCTGCCTCTGGAAGCGTCGTGGATCGCTTTGGCTAGGTACTCTTTGCCTGCACCCGTTTCGCCCGAGATCAATATCGAGATAGAAGAATTGGCAAGGGTTGAAGCCTTTTCTGCCATCGATTTCATGATCGGGTCGCGAAAGAACAGCCTTTCAAGCGGCTTAGCGATGGGGCGCTCTGTAGGAACGGATTTGGGTGTGACCGGAACGGGTTCAATTGCCTGAATGTAGAGCAAGTCACCGGATTGCGTGGTCACGGCAACCGGATTGGGGCAGTAGCGCCTTGAGTATTTCGGCAGGTCGTTGATGTCTAAATCCAGCAGGCTATCCAATGGTAAGCCGCCGAGTTGATGGGCGTTTAACGGATTGGCTGTGGCGGAATGCCCTTTCATTAATATGCCGTAAGCCGAATGGGTTAACCCTACGATTTGTCCATCGTCATTCACCGCGAGAGCGCAATCGGGGTCGAGTTCTAAAAACTCGGGGGTTTTACTCAGTTTCAGTACCCATTGATGGCGAAAGCTGGAGAGTAGGGTGGTCATCTCGATGCGCTTGGTAACGTTGCGAATCAATTGTAATGACAGCAATTGGCTGCTTTTGGGTTCCGGCGAATGCAGGGCTGAAATGTCCAACACCGCAGCGAGGTGTCCATCTACACCATAAATGGGAGAAGCGCTGCAGGTAAGCTGCCCGTGCGTGGCATCGAAGTGGTCGGTTTGATGAACCGTAATCGGTTGACCTGTATAAATGCACGATCCTACGCCACAGGTGCCGGCTCGTTCTTCCGACCAAGACGACCCCAAATACAATCCTGCGGATTTCAGCTCGTTTTGTTGAGTTGTGTTGCCAATGTAATCGACGGTGACGCCTTCGTGATCCGTCAGCAGTAGCACGTAGTTTTGGCCCGATATCTGTTTGTACAGCATTTCTAGGGCATGGCGCGCGGTGTGAATTAGTCGATCGGTTCGTTCCTGATGAAGTTTCAGTTCGTAGCTGGGCAGTATGTAGGCTTCTTTTAAGCTGGCTGGCGCTAACTGGTGAGTCTCGACGCAGCGTTTCCACGAATTGAGGATAATAGGGTCGCGCTCCACCTCGTTACCGCTTACGGCATGTTCCACCTCTTTTATGTGAGAGCGGATAAAGGTGTTACTGCGAATGGCATTCACTTCTGAACTTCTCATGATCGATTCCTTTCGATGCATACCCCAGTCACCTTAGAGCATTTGGGGGTGTACTCAAGCTACCTCAAGATGCTAGGTTCAGCGAGAATTGTTTGGTTTTCAGGCAAGGCACCGATATGAAGATTTAGTGGTTCTAAATCAAGAATCGGTAACGCAGCATGAAAACCAAGCAAACTCGCCCTTGGGAGCTTATCTTCTGTCTCATTTCATCGTTAAAGAACTTGGAAAGGACTCGTCATTCCACTGCGTTTGCTCGTTGCCAATAGAGAGGCTTGAACTGAAACAGAAGATAGAGCTCTGAATCCTGCACCTTGAGGTAGCTTGAGTACATTAATACAGATCTAGCATTCACCCCACTAGATTGCACCTAAGAACGGCGTCGAAATCGGCTGTTTTGTGTGTTTCTCATTCTTGAAACGCTCTCGTGCAACACCTGTTGCAGCATCCTGTCGCGGTGCTACGAATTCCCTCAGTGGATTTTTAAATTATCAATAAAAATCAATTGGATAGATTTATTTCAAAGTCGGCATCTTGCTTGCTCTAGTAAAGGAGCTATCAAGGAGAGATGTTGTGAATCAAGGTGTTGTCGGCATGATTGCCAATCCCGTCTCCGCAAGAGACATAAGACGTGTGGTCGCGGCTTCTGGAAGCCTAACGCTTAACGATCGCGTGAGTATCGTATTGAAAATACTGTCCGGTTTGAAAGCGGGCGGCGTGCATCAGGTGTGCATGATGCCTGATAAGACCGGATTATCGGACATGGTGCAGCGAGAGGTGAATCGCGGGCAAGCGGCTTTAGCTAAATCAGCCAGATATAAACAAGCCAGTTCCAAACAAGCTGCGCCTAAAAAAGTGGGCGAGCGACAAGGTTTTCCGGATCTCAAACTTCTACCCATCCCGATAACCGGAACCGATCAAGACACTATCAACGCGGCCTGCGAATGCGAAGAACGCAAGGTTAGTGCAATAGTGGTGTTGGGAGGCGATGGTACGCATAGGCTGGTGGTTAAACATGCCAGAAACACACCCATTACCGGTTATTCCACAGGCACCAATAACGCCTTTCCCGAAACCATCGAGCCGAGCTTGATTGGTTTGGCGACGGCGCTGTACGCCAGTGGTCAAATCCCGAAAGAGACAGCGCTTTCGCCCAATAAGTTGTTACAGCTTCGTATTCAAGAGAAAGCCCACTCCGGCGCAGAAGGCAAAACCAAACCAATAGAAGACATTGCGTTAGTGGATGCGGCGATAACGTCCGATAGGTTTGTCGGCAGCAAAGCCGTGTGGCAACCGGATACGCTACGCGCGGTATACGTGACCTTTGCGTCAGCCATGCAAGTTGGGCTTTCTTCAATCATTGGCTTGAGTGCCCCCGTTGAACGTACGGATCCGTGTGGGCGGTTTGTCGAGCTATCGAGAGACGCGAGCGCTTCTAGCCTAATGGTGCCTCTAATACCCGGAGCGTTTTTGCCTGTTGCGATTCAAACCCTTTCAACCCTTAACCCGAATCAGCCCGTCGGTCTTCGTTATGGCAGCGCTGCGATTGCGCTGGATGGCGAGCGAGAACACATCGTAGAGGCGCTAGATGATGTGACCCTCGAGCTGATTCCCAATGCTTTTTTTACCATCAATGTAGAAGCCTGCATGAACGCATGCGCTGCAAGGATGCTTTTATGTAATCAACAAGGAGAATGTGATGCCTAGTATCAGCGAATCACTGAGCAAAGAGAAATTGCTCGACGCTTACCGAATGATGAAAACCATTCGTGAGTTTGAGGAACGCCTACACGTGGACTTTTCACGGGGTGATATCCCCGGATTTGTGCATTTGTACGCGGGGGAAGAGTCGGTCGCGGTGGGGATCATGATGCATCTTCACGACAAAGACCGGATTGCGTCTACCCACCGTGGTCACGGGCACTGTATTGCCAAAGGGGTAGATGTGCACGCCATGATGGCGGAGATCTACGGAAAAGAAACTGGAGCGTGTAAAGGCAAGGGCGGTTCCATGCATATTGCCGACCTATCGAAAGGCATGATGGGGGCTAACGGCATCTTGGGTGCAGGGTCGCCTTTAGTGTGTGGCGCTGGTTTTGCGGCGAAACATTTGGGGCACGATGGCGTGGGCATCAGCTTTACCGGTGATGGTGCGTCTAACCAAGGCATGTTTTTAGAAAGCTTAAATCTGGCGGCGGTGTGGGAATTACCCGTAATTTTTGTGATTGAGAATAATGGGTACGCCGAGTCGACTGCTGTGGACTGGGCGGTGGCGTCCAAGTCTTACATCGACCGAGCAACAGGGTTTGGTTTACCGGGCATTACCGTAGATGGCACTGATTTCTTTGCTGTGTATGAAGCGGCAGGCGAAATCGTTCAGAAAGCCAGAAATGGGGATGGTCCGTCTTTGATGGAATGCAAAACGGTGCGTTTTTACGGGCACTTTGAAGGGGACGCACAAACCTATCGCGCGAAAGGCGAGGTTGAAGACCTGCGAGAAAATCATGATTGCATCAAGAAATTTAAAGCGCAGGTGCTAAAAGCAGGCTTAGCAGAAGAAGGGGATTTTTCTGCCATTGATGGCGAGGTATTGGCGCTGATTGACGATGCGGTTCAGCAAGCGAAAGACGCACCAGAGCCGTCACCAGAAGCACTGCATCGCGATGTTTACGTGAGCTACTAATCGAATTCAAGGAGTGAAAGATGAGCAGACAATTAACCTTTAAAGACGCGATCAATGAAGCGGTCGATCTGGAAATGACGCGAGATGAAAATGTAGTGATGATGGGGGAAGACATCGTGGGCGGTACGGGCGCACCGGGCGAGGATGACGCTTGGGGCGGCGTGCTGGGTGTCACCAAAGGGCTTTACGCCAAACACCCTAAACAGATGATCGATACTCCGTTATCGGAATCCGCTTACGTGGGCGCGGCGATTGGGGCTGCAACCTGTGGGTTAAGGCCGATAGCAGAGCTGATGTTTATCGACTTTATTGGCGTATGTTACGACCAGATCCTCAATCAGGCGGCGAAGTTTCGTTATATGTTTGGAGGTCGAGCGGAGACACCTGTCGTCATCCGTGCCATGTGTGGCGCTGGCTTTCGCGCTGCGGCACAGCACAGCCAAATGTTGACCCCGATGTTTACTAACTTACCGGGGGTGAAGGTGGTGTGCCCGTCAAATGCCTACGATGCTAAGGGGTTGCTGGCGCAATCCATCCGCGACAACGATCCGGTCATCTTTTTGGAACACAAAAGCCTTTATCAAATGGAAGACGATGTGCCGCAAGAGGCTTATGCCATCCCATTTGGTGAAGCCAATGTATTGCGAGAAGGGAACGACGTTACGCTGGTTTCTTACGGATTAACCGTCCACCGAGCAATGGAAGCGGCGAGCCTAGCAGCGAAAAAGGGCATTTCGTGCGAGGTTATCGACTTGCGAACGCTTTCTCCCATCGATATGGATACGGTGCTGGAAAGTGCAGAAGTTACGGGACGCATTGTATGTATTGATGAAGCCAACGAAAGGTGTTCCATTGCCGCTGATGTGTGCGCCAAAGTCTGTGAGCAAGGGTTTTCGTACCTGAAAGCGCCAGCGCAAATGGTCACCGCGCCTCATACGCCTGTGCCTTTTTCTCCTAGCCTTGAAGATGCTTATGTGCCAAGTGCCGATACGATTTTGAAACGCATTGAGTACGTGATGAAGGAGGGGCTATGAGTTCAGAGAACACAGCGATCATCCCGATTGTTATGCCGAAATGGGGGCTTTCCATGACGGAAGGCACCCTGAATGAATGGCTGGTGGAAGAGGGGGATTCCATTGAAGTTGGTCAGGTAATCATGGATGTTGAGACCGACAAAATCGCCAGTATGGTGGAAGCGCCGGATGCAGGAGTGCTGAGACGAAAAGTGGCAGAAGAAGGCGAACTCTATGATGTGAAAGCCTTGCTGGGTGTACTAGCGGACGATTCAGTATCGGATGAGGAGATCGACGCTTACATTGAGCAGTTTGAATCCACCGTGGACGACGCAGAGGAAGAGGCCGAAGAGTCGCTTCGTTCTCAATTCATTGAACTGAGTACGGGTACTGTTCGCTATGTGCATCGCGACGGCGAAGGTACGCCTTTACTGTTCATTCATGGATTTGGCGGCGATCTCGACAATTGGTTGTTCAACCTAGAGGCATCTAGCAATCCGGTGTATGCGTTGGATTTGCCTGGTCACGGGCAATCGACAAAAGCACTCAATGGCGACCCGATTGAATGTCTGAGCCAGACTATTTCGGAGTTTGTCAGCACGCAAAACATCGAACGTTGCCATCTTGTAGGGCACTCCATGGGTGGATTACTGGCAGCGAAGTTTGCGGTTGAAAACACAAGTTCGGCAGCTTCGTTGACTTTGTTGGCTCCGGCAGGGTTAACGTCTGATATCAGTGAAGACTACTTAGTTGGGTTTTCTGAGGCAGATTCACGCAAAGCCATGAAAGCAGCAGTTTTGCATTTGTTCGCCGACCAAAGTTTAGTAAATCGAGCCATGGTGGACGATTTGCTCAAATATAAGCGTCTGGATGGCGTAGATGCCTCGCTTCATCTGCTTCGCAATGCGTTATCAAACAACGGAAAACAGACCATCAATTTGGTGAAACCGCTGTCAGCGTTGGAGGTACCGATTACCCTAATATGGGGGCAGGAAGATAAGGTGGTGCCAATCACCCCCGAGGTAGAGGATTCGAGCTTAAGTACTCATACCAGAATCGAACTTCTACCAGACGTTGGACATATGCCTCAAATGGAGGCAGTCGATAAGGTTAACGAGGTACTCGCTCGATTGCCTTAACCAAAACGCAAAAAACCGCTGTAAAAACAGCGGTTTTTTTAACATGGTCGGACTGAGAGGATTTGAACCTCCGACCCCTGACACCCCATGACAGTGCGCTACCAAGCTGCGCTACAGTCCGATAAAAACAATGTAATCCCTTTCAAGAGGATGAGTCAACGATTTTTAGTCTTTACCATGAACAAGTGATTGATATTTATTCACCTGTCACTGCTCGGTGTAAAATCTTTTCTGCTCAGTTAAGCCCTGCATCAAGATAGAAAGCTTAGGGTTGTCGTCACGTTTTCTATTGTATTCAGAGTCGTACACTTTGTAATTACCAAAACGGTCGACAACGGTTGTTTCACCATCCGCAATCATAGCAACTTCACGTCGGTTACCTGCGATTATCCAGCTTCTTTCGTCGGTATCGAATAAGCTGCGTCCGCTGCTGTAGTCTGTCGGGTTTGAACTGACACCAAGGATTTGGTGCATCAACGTTGGCGATAAATCCAAATGACTGGTTTTATGTGTAAATTCTACCGCTTCTTTTCCAGGCCATTGAATGATCATAGGTACTTGAAGCTGGAATCGGCTGTAGTTAGTACTAGAACCCCAAGAGCTACTCTTGGTTTCATTAAACTCGGTGCCGTGATTTGAAGTGACAATCACCACGGTATTATCGGTCAGTTCTAATTTTTCTAGCTGTTCAAACATTGATGCCAATAGCTGGTCTGCTTGCATCGTTGAACTCATATAGCCTTCTTTAAGCTGCGCCTCTAATTGGTCACCTGGAAGGGTTGGATGAGCTGTTTCAAAGTTAGCTAAACCATTGAGTTCAACATAGCTAAACCACGGTTGGTTAGGTTTAGACTCCAGCCAAGTAGACCAATTAGAAATAGCTAACTTGTCGTCAGTGGATTCCAAAGTTGGTAAGTCACCCGGCAGAATATCTTTGAAAATAATGTCTCGGTATAGCTTGTCGGCAAAGTTGTCGCCACTGAACAAGCCAAAGTTGTAGTTTTTCTTTTCCAATAGCTGGAGGAATAAAGGCGCATCTTGCTGCGCTTTTATGCTTTCGGCGTAGCTGCTTGGTAAACCGTAGAACAATCCAAACACGCCATACATATCATTACTGGCGCTGTAATGGCTTGTGTAGTTCAAGTGCTGGCTCGCATAGGCGTTTAGCGTTGGCATGGTGTCAGCTGTAACGGCATCGGCTCTTAGGTTATCAACCATAACGATTAAGACATTTAAGTCTTTGCCTCGGCTTTCGTACGCCAAAGGCTCAATCGGGTATTGAACCAGCTTTACATCGCCAGAATAGCTATCAAGCCTGTCCAAATATTCTTCTTTATCCAGTAAGCCGTGCTTTTCCATAAAGCTTTTTGCCGTCATCGGGTAAGACAGCGGAAAGTTTGCGCGTTGGCTGGTAATTGGGTTGTAGAAGAATGCATCTGCCCAGATATAGATTAGATGGCTTGCAATAAAACACACGAAGAAAACAGCAGCCAGCGGTTTACCTATGTGTTTGTGTGCAAGTTTACGTTTTTTGCGCCACACCCATTCAGACAAAGCTATTTGCATCAAAAAGATGACGGGCACAAAAATAAAGAATTGTTGCCACTCAGGGGTGAAATTACCTTCTTCACTCATCAATAAATCCATGACGACTGGATTCAAGTGAAGGTGAAGGTTCTGATAAACCTGAGTATCAAGAAGTAAGACAGTAAGACCAGCGGTAGCAAAACACGCTGAGAGGAATCGGAACAATTTCCGCGATGGCACCAAAAAGGTGAGCGGAAATAGCACCAATATGTAGATAGCAAAAATTAAAAAAGCAAAATGCCCAAGCCAAGATACGGCTAAATAGACTTGCCCTAGCAGGGTGTCGGGCCATGGGGACTGAGTAATGTACCGAGTACCAATCAGCATTGCCGCAATGATATTGAAGAAGGCAAACCAATGCCCCCAACTCACAAGACGAGAAACGCGTTCACTGTATGTATTTTCGCTATCTACCATTTATATTTCAGTCTTATTGATTGAATTAGTGCGTTGCATCGCTATCGACGGATGAGATAAGTGCTTGAGCGAATTTTTCAGCAATTACCTTACGTTGTGAAGCAGGAACGTTTTGATTTAAGACATTCGTTGCGATATTTCCCGCGATCATCAATGAAAGCTCTGTATTTGCGCCGTTTTTGTCAAGTACGGCTGCAATCTCAGCCAAGATAGATTCAACTTGTTCGTCACTGTATTTAGATGTTATCGGCATATAGACTCTGATAATGATAGTAAAAGCGGCTTATGATAACCTACTCTCCCTCTCAACTGAAACTAGAACACGACAAAATTATTATGAGTCTGCATCTTTCAAACGTCATCCTTCATAAGCTGGTTAAAAATGAGCAAGAAGAATTGACGGTTAATTTTCGCCAAGAGTCGCTTCCTAATGAAGGATCATCCGAAAACCTGGTTGCCGAATTGCATCGGGTTTTTAATAGCAAAGCAGGTAAAGGCTTTGGTACGTTTAAACCAGACAGCGATTTTAAAGCATGGTTGCAAGAACTTCGCCAAAATGAGAAGAGCTTTTACGATTTTTCTCAGATAAGTGCTACCAGGTTAAAAGAAGAATTGTCTAAGTACCCATTTGCGGATGAAGGTATTTTAGTTTTTGCTGAGTATCAATCACTTGCGACTGAATATTTGTTTGTGGGCTTGCTTCCATCAAATGAAAGCTTGAAAGTGACAGAAGGGCTAGAAATCAGTGCAACAGACTATCTTGATATCAGCAAAATGGATATTGCGGCAAGAATAGACCTATCGACTTACGCGACAGACGAAGAATCGAACCGGTATCTTACGTTTATTAAGGGGAGAGTGGGGCGCAAAGTCTCGGATTTCTTCTTAGATTTCCTCCAAGCGGATGTCGGGCTTGATACGAAAGTGCAGAACCAAGTTCTCATGCAGGCAGTGGAAGATTTTTGCTCGGACTCAAAACTTGAAAAAGAAGAAGCAACTCAATATCGTAAGCAAGTCTTCGATTACTGTAATGAGCAGATTAAATCGGGTGATGAAGTTGAAATTCGTGAGCTGTCTGGCGAATTGCCAACAAGTAATGATGGGACCAGTTTCTTAGACTACACTCAAGACCAAGGCTATGATCTTGAAGAGAGTTTTCCCGGTGACCGTTCTACCGTTCGGAAATTAACGAAGTTTGTTGGCGCTGGTGGTGGTGTTTCTATCAATTTTGACAGTCTGCTGCTAGGCGAGCGCATTTTTTACGATCCAGAAACAGACACGCTAACACTAAAAGGTACGCCGCCTAACTTGCGAGATCAGTTAACGCGTCGTTCATAGAACTCGAATAGATAAGGTGGTTGTAGAGCCACCTTATCTAATTAACTCACGCACAATAAAGAGCTATTTTATGGATGAAAGTAGCAAAAAAAACATCAAGTTCCTTATCTTTGCTGTCTTGTTGGTTTGGGGCGTTATTTCTACCGTCTTTTATGTTCAGTTTAGCCAGTTGCGTCAGGATGCAGAATCTGTAGATTTGTTGTCTAGCCAGATAGAAGAATTCCGCTATACCCTTTCTTTCCCCGATCCTATTCGAGCTCAACATATTGAGCAGATGTCTCTTAGCCTTGAGCTGGTTAAATCCGTTGCTGTTCAGATTGAGTCCGGCACAAACGCAGGTTTCTGGAGCCCAGAAACGGCGCAATTGGTCTATCTAACCGATCGATTTGTAGAGCGGGCTGAAAACTATTTGAATGTTGCAATGGACATTCGTGGGCTTTCGGACCAAATTCTCAAGGCAAAAAGCAGTGAAGGTGTACCCGATGGGTTAGTCACTCTTTACAATGAGCTTGGTGCCTATATGTTTAGCTCGTTTTATACGGATACTAACCTTAACCCTCCCAATTTCATGACGCTTGAATCGATAATGCTTCGGTCTGAGCAATTTGACGCTTCTTATAAAAGACAGATTCAAACTTTGCTATCTCAATCCTCGATTATTTTGGCTGAGCATGCGCAGCTTAGCTATGTGACAGAAGAGATCATCAAGCATTCGATAGTACGAGAAATAGATGAGGTGAAATTTGGCTTTAAGGAGTCTGAAAAAAGGATTTTTACGCTCACCCTTCTCTTGGGTGGGGTGTTGATTTTCGCTCTCTCGTGGTTTGTATATAGTGGGGTATCTCGACCTACGCGATTAGGGACAGTAAGTACAAAATCCGAGGGAGATGAGCTTAGTAGTCAATCTAAAAGTACCTCCATTGCTCAAGGGTCGAATACATCGACTCAAACTGCAACTGACGAAATGAATGGTGCTCCACTTATCAAAAGTGAGAGCCTTCAACATTCTGATTTGCCAAGCGCGAGCTCCTCGAATGTAAACTCGCATACGTCATTCATTTTGCCGGACGAAAGCAAGATCTCGACGAGTACGAGTGAACCTGTCAACGTGTCAAATACTGCTCTTCCCAGTGGTTTTAACCCAGATGCGATGCTTGAAACCTTTGATCATGATGAAGAGTCTGTTTTGATGGTTCTCAATGTATTTTTGCAAGACCATGGTGATGATGTGAACAAGCTAAAAGATGCACTGGTAAAAGAAAAAGATCAGGCACATCGAATCGCGCATAGCTTAAAAGGCGTTGCAGGCAATTTAGGTACTACCAGCCTTCGAGACATTTGCGCCGAAATAGAGAATGTTTTGAAAGAGGGCGCTTTTCCGTCAGAGCAATCAATATTAGAGCTTGAGCGATGTTTGAAGCTTACTGTAGATGATGTTGAATCTTACTTGGGTGCAGTAAATACCGCTTAGATTCTTGATAGATAGAAACACCATGGAATTTCTATGGTGTTTTTGTTTTTAACCCCATTCCGCAAATCTCTGCATCTACTTCTTTCTTAATCCTGACGAAGTAAACAATTCCAAAAGTCGTCAATTTCCTCTGTATCGTGGCTTTTTTGTGTATTTAGGCTGAAAAGGCTTGTTTTCATGTCTCAAAAATCTTATAGATGGGGGAGTTTGTTTAAAAAGAGACATGGAGTGTAAACAATGAGAGTAGGTCTTGTAGGCTGGCGTGGTATGGTCGGTTCGGTTCTGATGCAGAGAATGGTCGAAGAAAAAGACTTTGATGTCATCGAGCCAGTTTTTTACAGCACCTCGCAGGTTGGTATTCCAGCCCCAAACTTTGGTAAAGAGGCTGGTGTTCTTCAAGATGCGTTTGATATTGAAAGCTTGAAACAGCTTGATGCCGTTATTACTTGCCAGGGTGGCAGCTATACAGAGAAAGTATACCCAGCATTGCGTCAGGCAGGTTGGAAAGGTTACTGGATCGATGCAGCGTCGACACTACGTATGGCTGAAGACTCCATTATTACACTTGATCCCGTTAACCTAGCGCAAATTCAGCAAGGTATTCATGGCGGTACAAACACATTTGTTGGCGGTAACTGTACGGTTAGTTTGATGCTTATGGCATTAGGTGGGCTATACGAAAAAGGTCACATTGAGTGGATGAGCGCGATGACGTATCAAGCGGCTTCTGGCGCTGGCGCGAAAAACATGCGAGAGCTTATCTCTCAAATGGGCGTAATCAATGATTCAGTTAGCACGGAATTAGCTAACCCAGCGAGCTCTATTCTCGATATCGACAAAAAAGTAGCAGAAACACTGCGTGCCTCTTCTTTCCCAACAGACCAATTCGGCGTACCTCTTGCGGGCTCTTTGATTCCTTGGATCGACGTTAAACGCGAAAACGGTCAGAGCAAAGAAGAGTGGAAAGCTGGCGTAGAGGCAAATAAGATCTTGGGCTCTCAAAGCTCACCAACCCCTATTGATGGCACATGTGTTCGTATTGGTGCAATGCGTTGCCACGCTCAAGCATTAACGATTAAGCTGAAGCAGAACATCCCATTGGATGAGATCGAAGAGATGATTGCAACCCACAATGACTGGGTGAAAGTTGTTCCAAACGATCGCGATATCACCGCGCAAGAACTAACACCGGCTAAAGTTACTGGCACGTTATCTGTTCCTGTTGGCCGCTTACGTAAAATGTCGATGGGAGACGATTTCCTTAACGCATTTACCGTAGGTGATCAGCTACTTTGGGGTGCTGCAGAGCCGTTACGTAGAACACTAAGAATTATTTTGTCTGAAAATTAATATTTTCAATGACATAAATTCCTTTGAAAGCGCTTCTAATCCAGAAGCGCTTTTTGTTTGATTTAATCCCTTTCCATTTATTTATATTCTCAGGTTCGCTCTGTCCTAATTATTTCCTAGCGTTTACGTACTTCTGACTGGCAATTTTTAACATCCAACTATACTCAAGTTATAAAGTACAAGTTGTGAGCTGAAGGAAAGGCAATGCTTAGGCTGAATTATGGGTTTTCAATGTTTGAAGGGCTAATGGGAATGACGGTGTTCTCGTTAATGGCAGTCACCGCTGCACCTAAGTTTTTCAGTATGCAGAAAGAGTACAACCAAGCGCTCATTGAGGGGTTAGCCAGCAAAGTCACGCATGCTGCGGAAGTGGCTAATTTACAAGCTATTGAAGAAGGCGTGGAACAAGATGAATTCGGTATGTTGCAAGGGTTTGGGCAACTGCAGTTTGGTTACCCAAGCGTTAGAATCGGTGGTTTAGCGAACTTTGTTGATATAAATATGGGATACCGCCATACCGACAAGCCTTGGGTTTGGGTCGCGCATCATGCGGTTCACACCAATCGTAAAGATTCTTGGTTGCTGACACGTTCCGAATGGGTTGAACACCCAAGCCGAAACGGTATCTTAGAAACGCAGTGCTACATTAGGTACACCGCACCGATGTATGTGGGCGACCGGTTTATTGTCGAAAGTGTTACTCGCGGTTGCTGATTTTATCTTTCTTTACTTCATCCACTTCAACAGGCACGACTCTCGCGTCTGGTGACGCTAACTCTCCTCCACAATGCTTACAGTAAAGCGCATCCGATTCATGCCCATTGCTTGAACAGTTAGGGCATTTAACTAGGTTTCGATGCGCATTCATCTCATGATTCAATTCAGCTGTAATGATCCCCGTAGGCACCGCCAAAATAGAGTAACCCAGTAACATGGTCAGTGATGCAATGGCCTTACCGATAGGGGTTTGAGGCACGAGATCACCATAGCCAACTGTCGTGATGGTTACGATTGCCCAGTAAATACTTTGCGGAATACTCGTAAAACCGTTATGTGGCCCTTCGATTACAAAGATAAGCGAGCCAAAAATGGTGACCAATATGGCGACAGTGCTGAAAAAAATCAGAATTTTCCGACGTGACATTAACAAAGAGCGAAGCAGTAGATTGGAATCTTGAAGATAGCGAACCAACTTCAAAATTCTGAAAATACGCATTACACGGAGTAAGCGAATGACTGCAATAAAAGAGGCAGAAGGGAAAAGGAGTACAAAGTAAGTGGGCAAAATGGCTAGTAGGTCGATGACACCGTAAAAGCTTTTGGCGTATGCACTAGGTTTTGGTGAGCAGTAAAGCCTGAGTAGGTATTCGACTGTGAACAGTGCTGTAAAGGCGTACTCTGCATAAAGAAGCCTAGTGGACCAAATACTGTCTGCCGGTAAAGTGGAGTCCACAACCAGTACAGTTAACGATGCCAAAATAGCGATGATAAGCGATATGTCGAAAATTCTTCCTGCTGTGGTATGAGTACCGAAAATAACGACGTAAAGATGATGTTTTAAAGCGTGCTTTGGCATGTTGAATATAAATTTGAAATTCTTGCCATGTATCTTAACCGAATTCGGGTAGATAAAAAGTCCAAGTGCAACGCAAAAATTCGTGTCAGCCCGCTCGTATACTTGGGTATAGAAGCTAAATGTGCACGCCAAGACTAAATATGTGCGCTAAAACGATAACGTTTAATTCACTACGCGATTTTTCTCTCATGTTTTCGGCTAGAAAAGAACACATTGCGATGTGTATAAAAGCCATCTTAAAAACTTCTTAAAAGGTAAGGGAATTATCTTCTGTAGATGAAGTGTATTCTAACGATTTGCTCTGTTCTTAGGTGCGCCTGTTACTCGTAGCTAGCATGGGGTAATGAATGTGTTACAGGTTGTGAAATAAGTGGAAATGAAAGGTGTTTTGTACGAATATGAAAAGTTGTTAAAAAACACGCTGTGTTCATCTGTCTGAAATGGTTGCATGGTTGAGTAACCAGTTGCATCTCAAGAGTGGAATCGAGGTATTTTGTTCTAGAAATGAACAAAAATGAAATTTTCTTACAGAGTGCTGTTGTTTTTTGTGTTTACTTATTTGTTTGATTCTTTTTTAAGCATATTGTTATTTTGCTTAAATATACTTAATTATCAATCATTTGTTTGGGTTTTTCCTTTTCATATACCCAGTAAGTAGTATTTAGTTTTTCATAACTGATCTGAGTCAATTTTTTTCACAGCCTGAAATATTATACTCAGTCCTGAAAGCAATTTACTAAGACTGTGGTTCGATAAGTGATTGACGAAACGTTAAAAACTTAAGGCAGCAACCTTAATAAAAAGTTTTTAATATTTTTCTATTTTAGGAGATTCATTATGCCTGTAACTAATCTGGCTGAACTTGATGCAATGGTCGCACGTGTTAAAGCGGCTCAAGCAGAATTTGCTACTTTCTCTCAAGAGCAAGTAGATAAAATTTTCCGCGCAGCATCTCTAGCCGCTAACCAAGCTCGTATTCCTCTAGCACAGCAAGCGGTCGAAGAGTCTGGTATGGGTATTGTTGAAGATAAGGTTATCAAAAACCACTTTGCTTCTGAGTACATCTACAATAAGTATAAAGATGAAAAAACATGTGGTGTTCTAGACGAAGACGAAAGCCTTGGCACAATGACCATCGCGGAGCCTGTAGGCATCATCTGTGGTATCGTTCCAACAACTAACCCTACCTCTACAGCTATCTTCAAGTCTCTTATTTCTTTGAAGACGCGTAATGCGATTATTTTCTCGCCACACCCTCGTGCAAAGAACTCTACGAATGACGCTGCTAAGCTTGTTCTAGATGCGGCTGTTGCGGCAGGTGCACCAAAAGACATCATTGGTTGGATCGACCAACCTTCTGTTGAGCTTTCTAATGCACTAATGAAGCACGACGACATTGCACTTATCCTTGCAACTGGTGGTCCAGGCATGGTTAAGGCGGCTTACTCTTCTGGTAAACCAGCTATCGGTGTTGGTGCAGGTAACGTTCCTGTCGTTATTGATGAAACTGCAGACATCAAACGTGCAGTCGCTTCAATCCTAATGTCTAAGACTTTCGATAACGGTGTTGTATGTGCTTCTGAGCAGGCTGCTATCGTTGTTGATGAAGTGTATGACGAAGTGAAAGAGCGTTTTGCTTCTCACAAAGCTTACGTTCTAAGCAAAGACGAAGCAGCGAAAGTACGTAAAGTTCTTCTAATCGAAGGCAACCTAAACGCGAAAATCGTAGGTCAGCCAGCGCCAGCTATCGCTGAAATGGCAGGTGTAACGGTACCAGCAGACACGAAAGTACTTGTTGGTGAAGGTTTAGGTAAAGTTTCATACGACGATGAATTCGCTCACGAGAAACTGTCTCCAACTCTTGGTTTGTTCCGTGCTGATAACTTCGAAGACGCAGTGGCTCAAGCGGTAACAATGGTTGAGATCGGCGGTATCGGTCACACATCTGGTCTATACACTGACCAAGATAAGAACGCAGACCGTGTTCGTTACTTCGGCGACAAACTAAAAACAGCTCGTATCCTAATCAACATCCCAACGACTCACGGTGGTATCGGTGACCTGTACAACTTCAACGTTGCACCTTCACTAACATTGGGTTGTGGTTCTTGGGGTGGTAACTCAATTTCTGAGAACGTAGGTCCTAAGCACCTAATTAACAAGAAAACTGTAGCTAAGCGAGCTGAGAACATGTTGTGGCATAAACTACCTAAGTCTATCTACTTCCGTCGCGGTAGCCTTCCAGTAGCACTTGGCGACCTTGAAGGTAAGAAGCGTGCGTTCATCGTAACAGACCGTTTCCTATTCAATAACGGTTACGCAGATGAAACCATCAGCATCCTGAAAGCGAACGGTATGGAAGTACAAACGTTCTTTGATGTAGAAGCGGATCCAGTATTGTCTGCTGTACAAAAAGGTGCAGATTCAATGAAGAGCTTCCAGCCTGATGTCATCATCGCGCTTGGTGGTGGTTCACCAATGGATGCAGCGAAAATCATGTGGGTAATGTACGAGCACCCAGAAACAGCATTTGAAGACCTTGCAATGCGCTTTATGGACATTCGTAAGCGTATTTACAAGTTCCCTAAAATGGGTAAAAAAGCTGAAATGGTTTGTATCCCAACCACTTCAGGTACAGGTTCAGAAGTAACACCATTTGCGGTTGTTACCGATGACAAAACTGGTGCTAAATACCCACTAGCCGACTACGAGCTAACGCCTCAAATGGCTATTGTAGATGCTAACTTAGTAATGAACATGCCTAAGTCTCTATGTGCATTCGGTGGCTACGATGCGGTAACTCACGCACTTGAAGCTTACGTATCCGTTCTTGCGAACGAATACTCTGATGGTCAAGCTCTACAAGCACTTAAGATGCTAAAAGAGTACCTACCATCTAGCTATGCGAACGGTTCTAACGACCCGATTGCTCGTGAGAAAGTTCACAATGCTGCAACTATCGCTGGTATCGCATTTGCTAACGCATTCCTAGGTGTATGTCACTCAATGGCGCACAAGATTGGTGCTGAGTTCCACCTTGCGCACGGTATGACTAACGCAATGTTGATTGATAACGTTGTACGCTACAACGCAAACGACAACCCAACTAAGCAGACTGCATTCTCTCAGTACGATCGCCCACAAGCGCGCCGTCGTTACGCTGAAGTTGCAGACCATCTAGACCTAACTCAACCAGGTGACCGTACGGCTCAGAAGATCGAGCGTCTTCTAGGTTGGTTGGACGAGCTTAAAGATAACTTGGACATTCCTAAGTCTATCCAAGCTGCAGGTGTGAACGAAGCTGATTTCCTAGCGAAGATTGATGAACTAGCGGTAGACGCGTTCGATGACCAATGTACTGGTGCGAACCCACGTTACCCTCTAATTTCTGAGCTGAAAGAAGTGATGCTGTCTGCATACTACGGTAAGCCATACATTGAAGGTGAAACTTTCGAAGGCACAACCGTAATTAAGAAAAAAGCAGACCAAGTTGCTGCAAAACCAGCACCTAAAGCCGCAAAAGCGACAAAGAAAGAAAAAGCAGAAGCGTAAGCAAGATGCTTGAAAAAGGTTCTCGCTAGCACTCGATAACCTTTCGGGAAAAACAAAGCTCCACCATTTGGTGGAGCTTTTCTGTATCGTTCCTATAAAAAGTCGCAAATAAACCGTGTGTTTATCTAACCTGAGTTCAGGTTATCTATGCTTCTGAAGCCATTACGCGACCATTAAAATAGTCATTGGAGACTATGTATTCAGTGTTTCTAATCATTTCATCCTGCACGTATGCCCAATCACCATTGGCACTGTCCTTAGTGCGAAATTGTGTGGGTATGACACCTCCCACACGGATGTTAAACGGGTCGAGCTCTTTCGCCCATGTTTGAGTAAATCCAACAATCATCGCAGAAACATTCTCATGCCCTTCCGGCAGATTGTGTTGCTGGTGAGAAGTTAAATTTACAATAACCCCCGATTTTTTATGCATGCGCATCCTCAGAGCACTGGCTTTCCCGTAACCATACAGGGACGAAGCCAATGACGACAATTTGTGAGTGAACTCCTCTCCTTGTTCACTGCCAAATAGTCTTGGAAGCGGCATGCTGGGCCAATTATTAATCAGCACATCAACACCATTTGGAAACCGCTCGTCAATGTAATTAAACAAAGACTGAATACTCTCGGAAGAGTGGTCTGGAAGCGGGTAATAGTAAATACTGTCAGACAAAGTGCGGCAGCGTTTTACGGTTTCTAAAAGCGCTATCGAATCTGTGTCAGCGACAACAACGCGAGCCCCTAAAGAGGTAAAATGCACTGCTAATGTACTGCCTAGCCCTGAACCTGCAGAAGTGATTAAAACCACTGAGTTTCGTATATCCATTGGGATACCTCACTCTAGTTAACGTATTGTTATTATTTGGTTCTTTAAGTTATTCACACTGAACTCTGGATAAGTCGTTATTAAGCGCGGAGTAACGTGTGAATAACTATCATGGGTAAAATATCGAGCGCATGATGTGAATAACATCATAGTTTTCTGATGAAAGGGTTTTGGGGTGATTCTTTATGATTTGAGTCTCGCTAGAAATGCTTGCGATCTGAAAATTGTCTCAAAAATGAGATTGCATCTTGGCTTAGATTAAGCCGACATCTTAAGTTTGTGTAGTAGGCTTGCTTCAGACATCTGCTTATAAATTTCCTGAGGAACAACGTTGGTGGTCGTTGTTTCAGCGAGTTTGCGGCGTTCGTGGCCTGAGAGGTTGTGATAAACCTCTTCAGGTAGATCATGAGTGCCTTGAGGTAAGTAGGCTAGAGCATCAGGGGAAAGTCCGTGAGCGAGTCTTGCGCTAGCGATCCCCGATTTATGAAATAAATTTGCCTGCAGTGCAGAACGTTCATAGGATTCTTCATTAGAACGAAGTGCCTGAGGTTCGGCTAAGTCAAACTGTTGTCTCAATCTATCATCGCTGATTTCTTGAGTCTCAACGGCTTCAACGGGGGTATTGTCTCGAACATCGTTTGAAAACATGGATACAAGTAAAGCAAAATCGGCGCGACGCCCAGTGTTGACTGCCTGGCTGATGCCAGAGCCCACATTGAGTTCGCTAATGATAGCCGCTTTGTCTAATGTATGAATGTTCATGACGCTCCTCGCTCAATGTTCTTTTAGCGGCAGGAGAATCGTTAACTTTAGGAAATTTTGAGTTTTTTTCGATTTAGAAAAATAGGCGACCAAATGGTCGCCTATTTTTGATCTAACAGAGTATTTCGCAAGTTACCTAGTATCTTTAGTACTCATTCACTCTTTTTGTAAATCACAGAATGATGATCTTTTACAAACTTATTCACTTGCTCAACATAACTGGCGGATGATGAGTATTTCCTACTGTCGTTAGACGCGACGATATTCACCAACACCAGATGACAAACTGCAATCAAGAAGAACAACTTAAAGCGCTCTGGTTTGCTTTCTAAAAACTGCTTAACACCGTATAGAATAGGGATGATGGCGAAAGGGTAGGCGAGCATTAAGTGCCAATAGTTGAATGTGATAGGGGCTAATGCTGCGCATATCAGAATCGCAATGAAGACACCAAAAGCATAAAGTGGCAGCCAATCTTCTTTTGTGGCGACGTCTTCAGATTTCCGAATCATTGGTTTTACGTGTTTCCATAAACGCCAGCTATAGCGCGCAGACACGACAACTGTAAATGCACCCACTCCAAATACCCAAGCTTTCCAGAAGTAGACTAACGCTAATCGAGCAAACTCTATTGTCGTGATCCATTCAAATGTACTATTTGCGATGGCTTTGTTAGAGAACATCATGGATCCATAGCGAATCCAATAAAGCACAGATTTTAATACAGGATATACATGGGTTAATCCGTAGCCGATATAGCGGTCGCTTTCTTGTACAATTTGATCATTGTTCATCATCTCGATGAAATATGGAATCAATGAAGCTCCAGTCACCAAAACTCCACAAATAACGCCTACCCAAGAAACTTTCCCTAAGCCACGATACAGCAAATAAAACGAGACAAACGCTAACAACGGCCATGAGAAATGAAGTTGCATTGCCATACCGATGGAGAGCACATGCAAAAAGCTGTACCCAAAAGACACTCCCTCACGCATTTTGAAAGCAGTCCAAAAATGAAGTGCAGCAAAAAACAGAAGGTAAGAAGGGTTATAGAGAACGTTGTCGTATTGCATCCATGGGCTAAACCAAACGAGCAATACAAAAACCAGTCGCACTGGTTTTGAGAAATAATGTTTAAGAACGGCATCTAAGATAAAAACAGAAGCAATACGGATGGCGATCAAAAAGGCCATTGGAGCCCAAGGGGAATCCCATAAAAGAAGAGGACCACCTACAACCAATGCTGAGAGATAGCCGGGCACATTGCCCACTGTACTGCCATAGTTGCCAAACGGGAGCCAATTGCCGGCATAAGCGCCCATATAGCCTTTTAAAAGCATTTGGTCTTGGTCGCCATCTAGTAGCTGGTTTCCCGAGTAATAAATGGAAAAGAGGGTGCCAGCAGCCAAAATAAGAAAGAACAGAATTTGAAAGTGCTTTTCTAAATAAGCGTCAAATTTCACGGTGTGCCTTTGAGGGATTAAGAGATATGGTGAATATCCTACCTTTTTACATGTTTACATCAAGTTGCAATTCGCCCAGATTTCAAAAAAACAAGAGTGCAAAAAATAAGAGCATAAAAAAACCCACGCTTATCGCATGGGTTCGAATTTTCTATCTGTACTGTCTTACTTTGCTAGGTTTTCTGCTACGAAGTCCCAGTTAACCAATGCCCAGAATGCACCCATGTAATCAGGACGAACATTACGGAAATCGATGTAGTAAGCGTGTTCCCACAGATCAACAGTTAGAAGAGGAGTAATACCTTCTTCTGTAAGTGGTGTTGCTGCGTTTGAAGTGTTAACGATGTCCAAAGAACCATCAGACTTTTTCACAAGCCAAGTCCAAGAAGAACCAAAGTTATTGATTGCGGAATCAGTGAACTTTGCTTTGAACTCTTCGAAAGAACCGAATGATGCGTTGATAGCGTCAGCTACTGCACCAGTAGGTTCGCCGCCAGCATTTGGTGCTAGGCAGTGCCAGTAAAACGTGTGGTTCCAGATCTGTGCTGCATTGTTGAAAATACCGCCCGTTGAAGATTTGATGATTTCTTCAAGAGATTTGTTTTCGAATTCAGTACCAGGTACTAGACCGTTCAGCTTTACCACATATGTATTGTGGTGTTTGCCGTGGTGAAAATCTAAAGTTTCCGCAGAAATATGTGGTTCTAGCGCATCTTTAGCGTAAGGAAGAGCTGGTAGTTCAAATGCCATTGCTCGATTCTCCATTGTATGTGAAAGAGTGCTACCTCTTTCGGATTGCTTCCAGTGTGTATTTTATTATTAAGTCTTTTTGACTTTTATATGAGCCAATACTGTCTGTATCCAAGAAATCTTAAGATACTAAGTTCAGCCCAAATTTTTGATTTAGTTTAGCAAGTTTTTACTTTATTAAAAGAAAAAGCAGAGAGTTTTTTAAAACTTAGAATGGGAACCCAGTGCCTGATAGATTAAAAAGTAATAACCCTAGTCATTAAGGACTTTTTATTCTGACTTAAACCAGTAGAATGGTCTGATAGTTAACGCATCCATTAACGAGGACGCAATGGAAACCATCGACAAAATCAAGCAACAGATTGCTGAAAATACAATCCTTCTTTACATGAAAGGCTCACCAAAACTGCCAAGCTGCGGTTTTTCTTCTCAAGCTTCTCAAGCGCTTATGGCGTGTGGCGAGAAATTCGCATATGTAGACATCCTGCAAAACCCGGATATCCGCGCAGAGCTACCAAAATACGCTCAGTGGCCGACATTCCCACAGCTTTGGGTTGAAGGTGAGCTAGTTGGTGGTTGCGATATCATCATTGAGATGTTCCAGAAAGGTGAACTACAGCCTCTTATTAAAGAAGCTGCAGCGAAAATTGAAGACGCAGAATAATACTTTTTGTGCTTAAGAATTTTCTGTACTTAAGCTTTCTGTGTTTAAGCTTCTTGTATACAAATAGAAAGAAAAGGCTTGGTGATTTCGATCACCAAGCCTTTTTTATTTCAATAGTCCTTTAGGGCTCAACAGATTTTTTAGAACAACAGTTCTTTTAAAAACAACAAGCGTTAGGGGCTGCTATAAAAACTACAACACCATCGCTGCAATCCAGCCAAAGGCGATGAGCGGTATATTGTAGTGAATAAATGTCGGAACCACGGTTTCCCATATATGTTCATGCTGTCCATCCGTATTTAGCCCAGATGTAGGCCCTAATGTGGAATCTGATGCTGGTGAACCTGCATCTCCTAATGCAGCTGCTGTACCAACTAAAGCCACAGTTGCAAGGGGAGAGAAGCCAAATGCAATGGCTAATGGTACATAAATCGTTGCCAAGATAGGAATGGTCGAAAACGACGAGCCAATGCCCATTGTGACCAGTAAGCCGACAATCAACATTAACAGCGCGGCTAAGGGCTTGTTATCCCCAATAGAGGTAGAAAGCGCTTCTACTAGCGATTCAACGCCTCCAGTTTGTTTCATTACGGCTGCAAATCCGGCAGCAGCTATCATGATAAAACCTATCATTGCCATCATGTGAACACCTTTAGTGAAAACATCTTGCGTTTCTTTCCACGCAATAACGCCACCAAATGTGAACACCATAAAGCCCGCTAAGGCACCAATAATCATTGAACCAGTAGCCAGTTGCACGGCAAGCGCTGTCACGATGCCGACTATAGCTATCCAAATGTTTTTGCTTTTCACTTCTGGCTGTTGATTTTGAGCTGAGTTATCTAACGTTATCTCTTTATAGTCCCGTGGCTTGCTGTAACTAAAGAATAACGCAGTGAGTAAGCCAAATATCATTCCGGCTGCAGGGAGTAACATGGCAACAGGAACTTGCGATGCCACGACATCCAAACCGTTGTCGTGCAAGTTCTTAAGCAAGATGTTGTTTAGAAAAATCCCACCAAATCCAATAGGTAAAACCATGTAAGGGGTGATCAACCCAAACGTGAGCAAGCAAGCAATTAAACGTCTGTCTAACTTGAATTTGGCGAACACTTGCAAGAGAGGTGGGATCAGAATGGGGATGAACGCAATGTGCACGGGAATGATGTTTTGAGACGACATGGTAACTAAAATGAGCGCAACAAGAATGAAGTATTTCAATCCAGTGGACGCTGTTTTACTTTCCGAGCCATTTATCTTTCGAATAACGGCATTGGCGAGCATATCGGTAATACCAGACTTCGAAATTGCCACAGCAAATGTGCCAAGCATGGCATAGCTTAGAGCGATGGTTGCTCCGCCGCCCAGACCGCTTTCAAACGCGGATACAGCTTCATTGAGTGACATTCCAGATACAAGACCGCCAACGACGGCGCTAAAAGTGAGTGCAACGACAACGTTGACTCGCATCAGAGCGAGTACCAACATGATGCACACAGAAATTACAACGGGGTTCATATATTTCTCAGGTAGTTTTAGATGTAGTGTTTGCGAATAAGTTTTAAGATTTATTGTTGTGAAATAACGGTATTAAGATTCTGTTTCAGTATGAAGTGGCCACCCACCCAGTGCTTTCCATTTGTTTACAATGCCACAAAACAACTCTGCGGTTTTTTCTGTATCATAAAGCGCTGAGTGAGCTTCTTTGTTATCGAACTCCATTCCTGCCACTTTACATGCTTTTGCCAGTACAGTTTGTCCATAGGCAAGACCACTTAGGGTTGCTGTATCAAACGTTGCGAACGGGTGAAAAGGTACTCGCTTGAGTTTGCTTCTCTCGCTTGCCGCCATAACAAAGTTATGATCAAACGTCGCATTGTGAGCAACAATAATGGCGCGATTACAGTCTGCTGCTTTTTGTTCCTTACGCACGAGCTTATATATTTCTTTGAGTGCTTCGGCTTCTGTGACGGCACCTCGAAGAGGACTGAACGGGTCGCGAATTCCATTGAATTCAAGCGCTTCTTTTTCTAAATTTGCCCCTTCAAACGGCTCGACATTGAAATGAATGGTCGACGCTGGCACTAAGTTGCCTTCTTCATCCATTTTTAACGTGACGGCACAAATTTCTAGAAGTGCATCGGTTTTTGCATTAAATCCAGCTGTTTCCACATCAATTACGACAGGGAAGTAGCCTCTAAAGCGTTGTTTCAATGTAAGGTCGCTGTTTATCTCAGTCATATTTATTCTGTTCCATGTGACAAGCATCGCATTATACCCAAGCGATACCGTTTAGCGATACTTAATCCTTTCTAAAGAGGAATAGAAAATCTGGCGGGGTTTTTGCATTGATAATGTAAATTTACATAAAAGCGTCAATTAGAGGGGCTTTTGTGGCAAAAGCGGCAACGCCAAGCCGTTTTGATGAAAGAAGAGACAGTAATGAAGAAAAACATATGGTTCAATTTTAGCCTTATGGGTTTAGCGATGGTAGCGTCGAGCAGTGCTTCCGCCATACAAACTCGTTATGTGGCTAATCCTGGTCAGTCGAAATGGGAAATGTCGGTGAACACACCATTAGAGTGCCAATTGGTGCATCCCATACCTAATTACGGCTCAGCTGTGTTTACTTCTCGTGCTAGCAAGAAAATCAATCTCGACTTTGAATTAAAAATGTATCGCCCTATGGGAGAAACTCGCAACGTTTCATTGGTATCGATGCCGCCTATATGGAGAGCGGGAGAAAACGCAGAACAGATTTCCAATTTGAAGTTCTTCAAGCAGTTTGATGGTTACATTGGGGGGCAAACTGCTTGGGGACTTCTCTCCGAACTTGAAAAGGGGCGTTATCCGACCTTTGGCTATGCGGACTGGCAAAGCCGTGATAAAAGGGTAGAGGTTGCTCTGTCATCGGTACTATTCCAACACTCCTACAATGCTTTTAGTATGTGCATTAGCCAGCTATTGCCGTACAGCTTCGAAGATATTTCCTTTACGATTTTGCATTATGATCGCAACAGTGACCAACTAAACAAAGCCTCACAAAAACGGCTGGCCAAAATTGCCGAATACGTGAAACACAACAAGGACATCGATTTGGTTTTGGTTGCGGCGTATACCGACTCTAGTGGTGGTAAGAAGGGCAATCAGAGCTTGTCCGAGCGCCGAGCTGGTGTATTGAGTGAATACTTCCAGTCGATAGGATTACCGCAAAATAGAATTGAAGTTCAAGGGTTTGGTGAGAGAAGACCAGTAGCCGATAACAGCTCTCCTCTTGGCAAAGATAAGAACCGCCGAGTTGTGATTTCGTTAGGGCGTACACAGGTTTAGTAAAAGATTCTGTTAAACAAAAAAAGAAGCGCCAATCGGCGCTTCAGACTGCTGACAAAGG